>JACKGL010000003.1 GCA_020631955.1 Candidatus Nomurabacteria bacterium
AGTAAACCCTATAAAGAATAAACAACTTACCAACTTCCGTGCTTCAGGTACTGACGAGTCTATCAACCTTACTACACCTTGGGAGCTTACTATAGAAAGAGGTCTAGAAGTCATGCAAGATGATGAATATCTGGAAGTGACACCAAAGAGTGTGAGATTGAGAAAAATATATTTAAACGAAGCGTTAAGAGCGAAAGCTAAAAGAAAAGCATAAAATAAAACCGGGATTCATCCCGGTTTTATTTTATTATTTTTTTACTCTAGTATTACTGGTACTATATAAATCCTACTAGGGGACTCTGCTGCATCTGCCTGGTTGGCATCTTGGAAGTATATGTATCCTATACCATCTGTCGGTAGTGTATCTATAGTCAGTGTTGCGTCAAAAGTAAAAGGATCTGTATTCATCCAATCACCTTCGAGGTTGAGTATTTCTACGTTACTTATCTCATTGTTGTCACTATCTTTCATTACTACTATTCCTCCTTGACCTTCAAACTTTACCCAATGACAGTCTTCTGTAGGTGTTATTACACCTGTTACTGATATTGGAGAAGACAAAGTGTCTCCTGCACTTATATCATCTAGTTGTACTGCACAAGATATTTCTGCTCCTGTAGGAGTAAGTACTTCTGGAGTGGCACCTATCTTACTTAAGTTGTCTTGCACATCTTCTATTATATTTTGCGCTTCTTGTTGGTATTGCATTACTTCTTGTTTTGATACGAGACCGTATTTTATAGCGAAGAAAACAATCAAAGCACCTATAATGACACCTATAATAAATTTCATATTTTTACTTATTATGTCTAATAACATTATTATATTACCACATATATATAGTGGTTGGTATTATTTACATATTGTTTGCGCTCTTTTTTAAATATGTTATAAATTCCACAAATAAGTTACTTTTATGATAGAGAAGAAACCAGTAATTATTACTGACCTAGATGGTACTTTTATAAGAACATCTATGCATGAGATGCTTATGCATAGGTTATTTGAGCTCGGTATTTTTTCGCAGGATCTGGCCAAGAGATATTTTTATTTTAAAGAGAAGTGGAAAAACAGAGAAGAACATGATTCTTTTGTCCAGTTTGAAAGAAGTAGTATAGATATCATGGTCAACAACTTGGCAGGGAATGATTTTAAAAACATCAAAGCTATATCAGACGAGATCATAGACTCTTCCTGGAACTATACTTATGTATTTCCGAGGTGGCTTTATTATGAAACCAAGATCGCTGGGTATAGTATAGGAGCTATCTCGCATTCACCTGACTTTATGGTGGAGAGATTTTCTCAAAAACATGGATTTGATTTTTGGAGTGGGTCTCTTTATGAAGTGGACAATGAGGGTAAGTTTACCAAAAACATCACAACTACTGACAAGAAGATAACTGTCAGGAAGTTGGTGAAAAAAAGTAATAATTATGCTATCGATGGGTCTATTGCTTTAGGTGACACGATGAGTGATGTACCCATGTTTGAAGCGGTAGATTTTCCTATCTGTTTTAATCCAACGCTTGCTCTTGCAAAAGAAGCAAAGAAAAAAAATTGGATTATTGTGCAAGAGCGCAAAGACACTATTATGGTAAATGGAGAAATTTTTGATAAAAACATGTCTTGGGTCATGTTTGTCGAAAGGTTTTTCTATCAACATTGAAATACAGGCCCGCCTCTCGGTGGGTTTTCTTTATGGTATAATTCTTTCATGATAAAAAGACCTGAGTCCAAACAACCCCTACCAGAAAATGCGAAATGTGTATATAAGGGAAATATATTTCAAGTATATGAATGGCAACAAGAGATGTATGACGGTACTTTTCATACTTTTGAGAAGGTCGTAAGACCAGACACTGCGGTTGTTATTCCGATATTAGATGATGGTAGAATACTTTTAACCAAACAAGAACAACCAGGAAAGTTGCCATATATAGCTGCCGCTGGAGGTAGAATAGACGAAGGTGAAGATCCTTTATCTGCGGCACATAGAGAGTTAGAAGAAGAAACTGGGTATAAAGCCAAAGATATGAATTTATGGTTTTCGGTTCAACCTATATCTAAAATGGACTGGGCAGTTTATACTTTTATAGCCAAAGGTCTGAAATCAGATAATTTACAAAATTTAGACAGTGGTGAAAAAATAGATTTATATCCTGTAACTTTTAATGAGTTGATACAAATTATTGCTGAAGACAGGTTCACAGAGATAGAAATGCTGCCTTATTTTTATAAAGCATTATTAGATACTAAAAAGATGGAAGAATTGAGAAAAATCTTTTCTATTTAATTATGAAAAATTTTTACCAGGGTGATGATGCTATAAAAAACTACCTCAATCCTCATAATAAGGAATATTTTCCCCTTGTAGAGCTCGATAGTGATCTCAATCCTTACAAAGATGAAGGTATACATATATATGTTAAGGTGATGTGCACCAATCCTTTTATGAATATCAAAATGCTACCAGCTTGGAGCATGCTCGAAAATGCTGATTTGCAAGGTAAAAAATACGCAGTAGAATATTCTTCTGGAAACACTGTTACATCTATGTCTGTTCTTGCGTCCTATTTTGGATTAGAAGGTGTAAAAGCTATTATCACAGGAGATGTACCAGAACACAAACAAAAAGCTCTGCGTCTTGTAGGGGCGGATCTTATCATAAGCCAAGGTGACCCTACACCAAAGGTCAACCCTCCTACAGGTGGTATAAAAGAAGCCATAGACATGGGTCAAGAAGATGGATATATAAATCTTCATCAATATATAAATGAGTTTGCTCCTAAAGCTAGTGAAGAGTTTATAGGTAAAGAACTAGTAGGTGTTTTAGGAGGAGATATCAACACTTATTGTGCTTCTATCGGCACGAGCGGTACTTTGTATGGTTCGGCTAAATACCTAAAAGAAAAAAACAAAGACACTTTTGTTTTAGCTAGTGCTATAGAGACAGGTGAGAGTATACCTGGACCTCGTGGGCGCGGGGCGTTGCCTTTTTTGGGTTTTGATTGGCAAAGTGTAGTAGATGATGTGAGTTATGTCAGAGCAAAAGAAGCATATGGGTATTCACTCAAACTCATAAGAAAGGGTCTCTTTTTAGGTCCTTCTTCTGGTATGCAGTATTTTTCTGTTTTAGAATATATAAAGAAAATGATAGATAATGGACACAAAGACAAGTTGAAAGAAAGAGGAGGCAACTTTGTCTTTCTTGGTTGCGATACTATGCATCCTTACATAGATGAGTATTTTAAAGTTTTAGATATAAAGTAGTTTATGCAAAATATTTCTCAAAAACACGCTATAAAAAACAAAAATGAGATAGCTAAAATAAAAAAGTCTCTTAGTATCACTGAGGATATATTTGCTGTGTGTATAAAACATCTAAAGACTGGTGTCGAAGAGATAAAGATCCATGATCTCATCATAAAAGAGATGAAGAAAAGGAAAATAACACACATAGCTTTCGACCCCATAGTGGCTTTTGGTAAAAACACCTCACATATTCATCACACTCCAACAAAAAACAAACTCAAGTCAGGAGATATCGTCATGTTAGACTTCGGTGCTACTTATCAAGGTTACTGTGCTGATATGACTCGTACTTTTTTATACAAAGCAAACAACAAAGAAAAAGAGAAGATAGTTCTTCGTACTAGAATAGCAAAAGATCTAGTACTAAAAGCATTGCATAAAGGGGAAAGAAATACTAAGAAACTTGATAAGATAGCTAGAGACTATATTTATAAATATTATTCCCAAAAATCTTTTCCTCATTCATTAGGTCATGGAGTAGGTACTCACATACACGAGTGGCCTAGCATATCTCCTAGAGAAGATACCAAACTTTTGCCTGGTATGGTGGTGACTATAGAGCCAGGAATATATTTAGAAAGTAAATATGGTTCTCGAGATGAGGATATGATTCTCATCAAAAAAAACTCTATAGAAGTCCTCAATAAGGCCAGTTTTCCACTATATATACAGTAGCTGGCGGGCTATCTATTTGACCCTTATAAAATAAGGCAAATATCTGTATTTTTCCAGAGGAAAAGGGTTGACTTTTCTAGACCTATCGTGTAGACTCTTATTCGCATCAGTGCTTTATTGCAATGGTGTTTTAATATAGCTTATTTGACAGTAGAATAACTTATACAATATATGGTCTATGAAGACAGACCATATACCCGTCCAGAATTCAATTAAGTATTCAATTGATCGACAGATCTTTTGTTTCGAGGATATTATTTTTTAGTAGAGTTTGATCCTAGCTCAGGATGAACGCTGGCGGCGTGGATAAGGCATGCAAGTCGAACGAACCAGTCCTATGACCTAATGAAATTTTTCAAGTAGCAATACAAGAAAAACAGATTTAATGATTAGGGTTGCTGGTTAGTGGCAGACGAGGTAGTAATACGTAGGAACTTACCCCTAAGTCATGAATAACTCACCGAAAGGTGTGCTAATACATGATGGTCCGGTAACGGTAAAGATTTATCGCTTAGGGAGAGGCCTGCGCAGTATCAGCTAGTTGGTGAGGTAATTGCTTACCAAGGCTATGACGCTTAGGGGAGCTGAGAGGCTGACCCCCACCGAGGGAACTGAGACACGGTCCCTACACCTACGGGTGGCTGCAGCCGAGAATATTCCGCAATGGACGCAAGTCTGACGGAGCGACGCCGCGTGATGGATGAAGCCTTTTGGGGTGTAAACATCTTTTATAAGGGAGGAAGTTTATTGACGTTACTTTATGAATAAGGGGCTCCCAATCTCGTGCCAGCAGGAGCGGTAATACGAGAGCCTCGAGCGTTATCCGGAATCATTGGGCGTAAAGGGTGTGTAGGTGGTCGCATTAGTCTTTTGGTAAATCCCTGGGCTTAACTCAGGAAAATTAAAGGAAACGGTGCGACTAGAGTATGTGAGAGGTGTACGGAACTCTCGGTGTAGGGGTGAAATCCGTTGATATCGAGGGGAACACCAAAAGCGAAGGCAGTACACTAGCGCATAACTGACACTAAAACACGAAAGCGTGGGTAGCGAATGGGATTAGATACCCCAGTAGTCCACGCCCTAAACGATCTTCTCTCGCTTTTCGGAGTATCGACCCTCTGAGAGGCTAAGCTAACGCGTTAAGAGAAGCGCCTGGGAAGTACGGCCGCAAGGCTAAAACTCAAAGGAATAGACGGGGACTCGCACAAGCGGTGGATCATGTGGTTTAATTCGACGGTAACCGAAGAACCTTACCAAGGCTAGAAATCTATTCGAAAGCATGCAGAAATGTGTGCCCTCGCAAGACGGATAGACAGGTGCTGCATGGCCGTCGTCAGTTCGTGGCTTGAGCTGTTCCCTTAAGTGGGGAAACGAACGCAACCCTCGTTGTCTGTTACAAGTGTCAGACAAGACTGCCTAGCCCTTTGAATGCAAACGAAAGTTTGTTGGCAAAGGGCTGGGAGGAAGGAGAGGATGACGCCAGGTCCGCATGGCCCTTGATGCCTTGGGCTACACACGTGATACAATGGTACTTACAACACGAAGCAATACCGTAAGGTGGAGCAAATCGTTAGAAAAAGTGCCTCAGTCCGGATTGAGGTCTGCAACCCGACCTCATGAAGTTGGAATCGCTAGTAATCGCAGGTCAGAATACTGCGGTGAATACGTTCTCGAGTCTTGTACTCACCGCCCGTCAAGTCAAGGGAGCCGGGAGTACCCGAAAGCTCACATTTGTGGGACTACGGTAAGCTCGGTGACAGGGACTAAGTCGTAACAAGGCACGGCTAGCGGAAGCTGGTCGTGGATTAACTCAATTGAGACACGCCTTTTCTATTCTTTTGGATAGTTTTAGGGCTCACTGAGTCGATATCTACACTATTTTATAGTAGATGCGTTTGATAGATGTCCGCAAAGAATCTATATGACAGTCGGAAAGACGATATATCCTCGAAGCAAAAGAGATGTTGATCTCAACCCCGACCCTGGTCGGGGTTTTGTGTTTTCCACAATATTTATGATACTATTACCCTATGAAAAGTGAATTTTCAGGTTCTGAGTTTCTTCGAAATAAATATCCCAAAATAGAAGAATCCAAAGAAGTACAAAGAGCCATAAACAAAGATAAGTCTGTATATACTGATGCAGTACAGACATATCTATACAGAATAGAGACTATCTTAAATACAAAAAGATATGATGACAAAAAGACGGGGGCTGATCTACTGAACTCATTTATAGTGAGAGATTTCACTATAGACGTAGAAAATGAAGAAAACATACTTAGACTAGCTAGGTCATTTTATGAATCAGAAAGAAACCAGGCTATAAATCAAGGTAGAGGTGGAGAGATAGAAAATATTGACTTTTCAGATGCTCAGATAATAAAAAGATACAAACAAGCTATCAAAGAAAAACATGAAGTCCAAAAAAACACCCTAGCTAACTGGCTCAACTATCTAAAAACATCTAACGACTATCCACTATGGTTTAAATACTACGTAGTTAGAGGACTTAAAGATATGGGTTCGTTTGATAGAGATGATAAGAAGTATGCAAACAGAACATTTGATACCATAGCTCCTTTCCCAGAAAGAAATTCCGAATCACTAGGTTTTGTTAAAAAATCACTAGAACTCCAACTAGAAGTCGAAACTATAGAGATACCACCTGAAATAGAAGAAGATATAGTATCAAATACAAAACTCGATAATGACACAATACAGAAAATACAAGAAAACTCTAAGCCAGAGTATATAGAACTTGCTCAAAAGGGTGCACTTAAAAACCTTAGAAACAAAAAAAGACAAGAATATGTCCACTCTATAAAAGTACAAAAGATAAAAGATTTTCTTAGAGAATACAATCTAAAAGAAGACAGGGAAGATGAGCTGGTAGAAGAGTTCGAAAAAAGACTAAACTCCAAAGACTTTGCCCAGTTATATGCATTTGCACAAGTAGAAGCTGCTGGTTCACTAGACAGAGAGTCACTTGATGGTACATGGGTAAAATATGACCAAGGATCGGATTATACACCTCTAGAAAACTCACTCAGAGGTAAAGGCACAGGTTGGTGTACAGCTGAAGGTAGTGCTGAAGGACAGCTAGAGTCCGGAGACTTTTATGTATACTATACAAAAAACACAGCCACAGATCAGTATACAGAACCTCGTATAGCTATCCGTATGCAAGGCGGACAAATAGCAGAGATAAGAGGTGTGGACAAGCAACAAGAGCTAGAACCACAACTAGTAGATATAGCAAAAGAAAAGTACAAAAACCTTCCTGGTGCACAAAAGTACGAAAAGGCTGATCATGACATGAGAAAGATGACAGATATATATTCTCGTTCCTTCTACAAAGACAAAGATACAAAAGTAAAAACATATCTATCACCAGATCTGACAAAAGAAGAACTTATTTTCTTATATGAAATAGAATCTAAAATAAAGACCTTTGGATATGATACTGACCCTAGAGTGCAAGAGGTCAAACAAGAAAGAGACAAGATAAATGACTATACAACATTGTATGACTGTGAACCATATCAAATAGTGCAAGATGTCAAAGATGTCACAGAAGATACCAAAGTATATATAGGAGACCTTGATCCCATAGATTATAAAATACTAGACAAAAGAACAAACCCTATTGTGATAGATGGCAATACTAACTTCAAAGACTGCACCTCACTCACCACCATCCCCGAAGGGACTGTCTTTAATGGCGATGCTGATTTCGAAAACTGCACCTCACTCACCACCATCCCCATAGGTATTGTATTTCATGGTTATGCCAACTTCTTTGGCTGCACCTCACTCACCACCATCCCCGAAGGTATTGTATTTCATGGCGGTGCTAGCTTCTCTGGCTGCACCTCACTCACCACCATCCCCGAAGGGACTGTCTTTAATGACAATGCTTACTTCGAAAACTGCACCTCACTCACCACCATCCCCGAAGGGACTGTCTTTAATGGCAAGGCTGACTTCTTTGGCTGCACCTCACTCACCACCATACCCGAAGGGACTGTCTTTAATGGCGTTGCTAACTTCTCTGGCTGCACCTCACTCACCACCATCCCCGAAGGGACTGTCTTTAATGGCAATGCTTACTTCGAGAACTGCACCTCACTCACCACCATCCCTGAAGGTACTGTCTTTAATGGCAAGGCTGATTTCTCTGGCTGCACCTCACTCACAGAGAAAACAAAGGAAATGCTTTATAATATGAAAAATAGCGGTCTTATAAAAGGTGAATTATACATTTAACATTTGATGGTCTAAAAGATAATCAAAACCCCGACCCTGGTCGGGGTTTCGTGTTTTTTGAAGACCTTTCCGACTTTCGGAGGTCTTTTTTATTTTAGTTATCCACAGTTTTGTGTCGCAAAATGTCACCTCAAGGACTTATAGAAAAAGTTTTAACAAAAATTTTTTTCAATCATGAAAAAAAATATAAATTTGTGCCTAAATTTCACACCATGTTTGACGTTTTTGCAAGCGGGTATTTTACTTGGGAAAAATGCTTGCAAGATTAGGAAAAAAATAAAGCAACATTGTATAATGTAATTACCCCTGGAGATTTTTTTCTCCGTTTTTTTATCAAATAACCCGTGTTTTTTATTATGGTCAACAATATTACAATCACACGTCGTGATGGTACAAAAGAGATCTTTGACGCAGACCGTATCAACAGATCTATTGAAAGAGCTTGCCGAGGCCTGTCTGATCCAATAGGAATGGTCACCCAAATAGCTACAGAAACTCATCTTACTTTATATGATGGGATTACTGAAGATGAGCTAGATGAGGCGACTATTAATGCAGCGTTGCAAAATGCGCAATTGGATCCAGACTTCGACACAGCTGCTACAAGAATTCTAATAAAAACGATGTACAAACGGGTTTTAGGGGATTATAAGAACGACGAAGATCTAAAAAGAGTACATGTTGAAAGATTTCCTGCTCATATATTGGAGCTTATCGACGCTGGTCTTGTAGATAAAAGACTTGGAACACTATTTAATCTAAAAGAATTAGCAGAAGCACTAGATCCTAGAAGAGATGATCTTTACAAATACTCAGGTGCATCTACCATGGCCAACAGGTACATGGTAAAAAATGAAAAGCAACAAGCAATAGAGATACCACAATACTTCTGGATGAGAGTTGCTATGGGTCTGTCACTTTCTGAATCAGAACCAACAAAATGGGCAAAGAAATTTTATGATAAAATGTCCAAACTAGAATACCTATCTGCTGGATCTACCAACCTAGGTGCAGGTACACCTGTACCAAAACTTTCCAACTGTTTCTTGATGGAAATGCATGACAATATGGAACACATAGGAAAGACAGTTTCAGACGTACTGCTTCTTTCTAAAGCTACTGGAGGTATCGGTCTTTCTGTGACCAAACTAAGAGCAAACGGGTCTATACTAAAATCTTCAAACACAGTTTCATCTGGACCTATTCCTTTCATGCACATCATAGACTCTTCTATCAGAGCTGTGCAGAGAGGTGGAAAGAAAAAAGGAGCTCTTTGTTTTTACATGGAGAACTGGCACTTGGACTTCCAAGACTTTCTTGATCTAAAACAAAATGCCGGAGACGACTATAGAAGAACTCGTACCGCAAACACAGCTGTGTATCTATCAGACGAATTCATGAGAAGAGTAGTAAAAGGTGAGGACTGGTATTTGTTTGATCCAAATGAAGTGAAAGATCTTCCAGAACTATATGGGCAAGAATTTGCAAAGAGATATTGTGAGTATGTAGAGATGGCTAAAGCAGGAAAACTCAAGCTATGGGACAAACTACCAGCAAGACAACAATACAAAAACATACTTGTATCACTAGAAACTACTTCACATCCTTGGCTGACATGGAAAGATACTATAAATGTAAGAGCTCTTAACAACAATACTGGTACTATACACTCTAGCAACCTTTGTACAGAAGTAACACTACCTCAAGACAAAGACAACATAGCTGTTTGTAACCTTATATCTATCAATCTTTCAAGACACATCATAAACGGACAGGTTGATTGGCATAAGCTAGAAGAAAGCGCCCGATTGGCAACTCGTCAGCTAGACAACCTTATAGATATCAACGTGCTACCAGTACCTGAAGCAAGAAAAGCAGATGATGAAAACAGAGCAGTAGGTTTGGGTCTTATGGGATTTGCAGAATCTATAGAAAGAATGGGATTTTCTTATGAAGACGAAGAAGCTTTTGATTTTACTGATAAGATTTTCGAATTCATCAGCTACATGGCTATAGATGAAAGTGCAAACTTAGCAAAAGAAAGAGGAGTATACAAAAACTTTGAAGGTTCTGGTTGGTCTAAAGGTCTTGTGCCTGTAGATACTATGAGCATCCTTGAAGCAGAAAGAGGTGTAGTGATAGATACAAAGAAAGGTTCTGTAGGACAAACACCTATGTTGGATTGGGATACTCTAAGATCTAAAGTAAAGAAAGGAGTACGCAATGCTACACTCATGGCTATAGCACCAAATGCGAACATAGGTCTTGTTGCGGGAACTAGTCCTGGTATAGATCCTAGATTTGCTCAAATCTTTTCTAGAAACAAAATCTCAGGTAAGTATCTCGAAGTAAACACAAACATGGTAGCTGATCTAAAGAAACTTGGACTATGGGATAAATACAGAGATGAGATAATAAAACACTATGGAGACCTAGAACCTATTGCACAAATACCTGAAGATGTAAAAAAACTCTATAAGACATCATTTGCTATCGATCCATTTGCTTTTATAGAAGTAGCAGCTAGAGCACAGAAGTGGGTAGACCAAGCTATCTCTAGAAATATGTATCTTGAGACTCGTGATATAGATAAAGTGATGAATATATATCAAGGTGCATGGGAAAGAGGACTCAAGACTACTTATTACTTACACATGAAGCCAAGACACTCAGCAGAACAATCTACTATCAAAGTGAACAAGTCCGAAGCTATAGGTAAGAAAGGTTTTGCAGCTCTATCATTTGCAGCAAAACCAAAAGAAGAAGTGGTACAAGAAAGCCAAGCTATCATGGAAGAACTCCCGACTAAGGTAGAACCAGATACAGTTAAAAAACCAGAATTCGTAGTGCATGGACCTGTAGATCCACAAGACGCAAATATCTGCGAAGGCTGCGAATAGATTAATAATTTTAGAAACTAATAGATAATTAATATGTTGTTAGGAAAAGCATCACCTGAAGACATGAATCTTCACCCTATGCACTACAAATGGGCATATGATCTTTACAACCAAGCTGTGAGAAACACATGGTTTCCACACGAAATACCGCTAGGAGAAGACCTGATGGATTGGAAGGGTATGACAGACGATGAAAAACACGCCGTGACATTTCTTATGGCATTTTTCAATCCAGCAGAGCTCATAGTAAACAGATCTTTAGCACTTGGAGTATATCCTTATATAAAGTCTCCTGAATGTCACCTATATTTGGCAAAACAAATGTGGGAAGAAGCTAACCACTGTGTAGCTTTCGAATACGTACTAGAAACTTTCCCGTTTGATAGAGACGAGATATACAATGTGCATATAAATACACCTTCTATGTTTGCTAAAGAGAGCTTCATAAACAAGTATCTAAAAAGAATGACAGAAGACACTCTAGATATATCTACTATAGAAGGTAAAAAAGACTTTATACGTAACCTTGTGGCTACAAACATCGTAATGGAAGGTATATGGTTTTACACTGGGTTCATGGTTGCTCTATCTTTCCGTCAAAGAAACAAATTACGCAATTTCGGCTCTATGATCAACTGGGTTGTGAGAGATGAATCACTACACCTTAAGTTCGGTATCAACCTTATACAAAACGCACTAGAAGAAAACGCTGATCTTGTGACAGAAGAGTTTGCTACTGAGCTTCGTGACATCATCATAGAAGGAGTAAATCTAGAAACAGAATACAATAAAGACCTCTTTCCAAAAGGAATACTCGGTCTTAACGCTGACTATGTAAACCAATACGTACAATACATAGCAGATAGAAGACTGGAAGAACTAGGTATGCCTATTTATTACAATGCGACCAATCCTGCAAAATGGATGACTACTGCAAACGACGTATATGAACTTGTGAACTTCTTTGAAGCACAAAATACAGCTTATGAAGTAGACGCAAAAGGTCACGCAAAAGAAGAGGAAGAAAAACCAAAAGAAGAATAATAATTTCAAATCAAAACACCCCAGACAATGGGGTGTTTTGATTTTTATTTATATTTGTGGTATAATAAAGAGGTACCGGATAACAGCGTCCGCCCAAGGTGGATGAGGAAAGTCCGAACACACACATTTGTAAAAATGTAGCACGGTAGCGGGTAACACCCGTCCTCCGACCCAGGTCGGAGAGAGGTGCGAGCAGTGACGCCAAAGTCGAAAGATGGAGGATTCCTTTATGGAATAATTTTATGGCAACATAAAAGTGAAACGGCTAAATCCTTACCTGTGTGCAAGACCGTATTCTCTGGTTTCCAGAGTTTGAGTCGCTTGAGGTCTGGAGCAATCTAGATCCTAGATAAATTGTTATCCTTCACTTTGTGAAGACAGAATTCGGCTTATAGGTACAAAAAAATATGAAAACAACCACGTACTCCGTGGTTGTTTTCTATTTTAGATAAGTAAAAACCCCTCGGATAGAGAGGGGGTCTTACTATAGTGGAATAATAATAGTAATTTATTATTTTCTCTTTGTTGTTCTTCTCTTTGCTGTCTTCTTAGTAGCTTTTTTAGCTGTTTTTCTTTTAGCTGTTTTCTTTGCAGCTTTCTTAGCTGGCTTTCTTTTAGCTACTTTTTTCTTTGCAACTTTTTTAGTTGCCTTTCTTTTTTTAGCTGGCATGTTTTTTGTACAAAAAAATTTAATAATGGTGATGGACGACCTTTTTTCTCTCATCACTACTTACATATTAATTATCGTACACAAACGTACTACTTATCAATACTTTTTTTTATAAACTGTGGATAACTTTTTTTATTTTTTTAAAAAAAATTTTAATAAATATTTTATTTTTAAAAAATTATTTTTTTTTATTTTATTTAAAACAAAAATTGAGTACTCTGTTGTCAGCGACGGCATGACTCCAACACAAATGCCTATGTGAGTGCGGTCGCCGACAACACAATACTCAATACTTTTATTATATCAAATTTATTTATAAATGCTTCTGGGTTTTTTATTTTACCAACAGAAAACCCCGACTAGGTCGGGGTGCTCTGTTAGGCATTTGTATTATTAATTTGGAGTGATTAAACTCACGCTTAGAGTATAGCATACTTTGAAAAATAAGTCAAACCCTAAAATATAACTTATTCATACGACTATTTGTATCTCATATTTAGCTATAGATCGGGGACTTATTTCCTTAGATATTTAGTCAAAAATATGTTAGTATTTCATGTATGAAAATCGGTAAACTAAATGAGTTATTTACTACAGGGCAGAGTAAGAATTTCATAAAAAACGCTAATAAAATAGTAGAAAAAATAAACTCCCTTGAGGAGTCTTTTAGCGCTTTGTCTCAAGAAGATCTGAAGAACAAGACTAGTGAGCTTCGAGCTAGGTATCAGAAAGGGGAGTTGTTGGATGATATGTTGCCAGAGGCTTTTGCTATGGTGCGAGAGGCTGCAAAAAGGACCATGAATATGCGTCATTATGATGTACAACTTATAGGAGGTATTGCACTACACAAAAGCGGTATAGCAGAGATGCGCACAGGTGAAGGTAAGACGCTGGTGGCAACACTACCTGTTTTTCTTAACGCTCTTACTGGTAAAGGTGTGCATGTTGTCACAGTAAATGATTATCTAGCTAGAAGAGACGCAGTATGGATGGGACAGATATATGATTATCTTGGACTTAGTTTGTCTGTTATAAATAGTCGTGTCTCTTATATATATGATTCTACTTCTACAACTGACTCAGTGGATGGAGAAAGAGATGAAGAAGGTGCATACAAAGTAAGTTATGAATATTTACGTGAGGTAAACAGAAAAGATGCGTACGCTGCAGATATCACTTATGGTACAAATCATGAATTTGGTTTTGATTATCTTAGAGACAACATTACTAACAACAAAGAAAACTTGGTACAAAGAGGTTTTTATTATGCGATAGTCGACGAGGTAGACTCTATACTTATAGACGAAGCAAGGACACCTCTTATCATCTCTATGCCGGCGGAGGAGTCAGATGATTTTTATAGAAAATTTGCAGATATAGCAAAGATGATGATTCCAGAAACAGATTATAAAGTAGATGAAAAACAAAGAGCCATAAACCTGACAGATGAAGGTATACAAAAAGCGGAGAAAGCTTTAGGTATAGAAAATATTTATACTGAAAAAGGTATAAAATACGTTCATCACTTAGAGACTGCTGTAAAAGCTAAAGCTCTGTTTATAAAAGATAAAGATTATGTAGTAAATGGAGGTGAGATAGTCATAGTCGACGCTTTCACTGGTAGACTGCAGCCGGGTAGAAGATGGAGTGAAGGTCTTCACCAAGCGGTAGAAGCCAAAGAAGGTGTATCTGTGAAAAGAGAGAGTCGTACAGCAGCTTCTATCACATATCAAAACTACTTTAGGTTCTATGAAAAACTATCTGGTATGACAGGTACCGCAGCTACTTCTAAAGAAGAATTTTACAGTGTGTACAAACTAGACGTCATCACTATACCTACTCACAGACCTATACAAAGACTAGATAGAGATGATCTTATTTTCCAAACAGAAAATGGTAAGTTCCAAGCTATAGCTAGAAAAATAAAAGAGTTACATGAAAAAGGTCAACCAGTACTAGTAGGTACCATATCTATAGAAAGAAACGAACTACTTTCTGCTCACCTTATGCAAGAAGGTATACCTCATAAGATACTCAACGCTAAAAACCACGAAGAAGAAGGTTTGATAATCGCAGATGCTGGTAAAAAAGGTGCTGTGACTATAGCCACGAACATGGCTGGTCGTGGTATAGACATCAAACTAGGAGGTGTAGACGCTACAAAAGAACAAAGTGAAGAAGTAAAGGCGCTAGGAGGACTATTTGTTTTAGGTACAGAAAGACACGAAGCAAGAAGAATAGATGATCAGCTTCGTGGACGTGCCGGACGTCAGGGAGATCCTGGAGAAACGCAATTTTTCGTGTCATTAGATGACGACCTTATGAGAATATTTGGACCTGATAGGATAAAGTCTATGATGGGTAGGTTTGGTATACCTGAAGATATGCCTATAGAAAACTCTCTTATATCTAGAGGCCTTCGCAACGCTCAAACAAAAATAGAAGGAATTCATTTTGATTCGAGAAAATATGTTTTGGCTTACGATGACGTCCTTAGTCGTCAGAGAAATGCCATATATGATAGAAGAAGAAATCTACTTTTAGGTGATAGGACAGAAATAGATTCTTTATTGGAAGAATTATCAAACACATCTCCAGATGTACGTATAATGATAAATAATAAAAAAGCTTCTATACCAGAAGATGCTTTTTATGAGACCGTCAGAAGGATAGCTTTGTATGTTATAGACTTGCTTTGGGTAGAGCATCTAGAGACCATGGATTATTTAAGGTCGTCTGTAAACCTGCGTGCTTATGGAGGTAGAGATCCACTTGTAGAATACAAAAAAGAGGCTCTGAATCTGTACAAAAATATGCAAATCTCGTATGAAAACCAAGTTATAGACCTGATAGAAACTATAGAATCCAAAGAAGCTCCTAAGGCAGAAGTTATACAAGAAAAAACTATAGTGGAAGAAAAACAAGAAACAAAAAGGTTTGATTCTACAGTGAGTGAAGTAAAAAATGTTATGGGTACATCTGGTAAAAACGATAACGATAAATTTGCCGAAGTTGGTAGAAATGATCCATGTCCTTGTGGTAGTGGAAAGAAATATAAAAAATGCCATGGAATGTAATTTTATTAAAATTAAAGAAGCCCGCCCGTACCGAAAGATACGTTCGGGCGGGTGTCACGGAGCATAATCATGAAAGTCCTAGAAGAACTGCTAAAAGGTGTGGATATATTTGAGCAGACAGGACCTTCTGCTATAGAAGTAAGTGCAATATGTTTTGATACACGTGAGGAAATAATTCCACAATCAGTGTTTGTGGCTATTAGAGGTACTAAAGTAGACGGGCATGACTTTATAGACACTGCCATAGAAAAAGGCGCTATAGCTGTAGTATGTGATGAAATACCAGAAAATGCTGCTAAGGGTGTAACTTATATAAAAGTGGAAAGTACAAATCTTTCACTACCTATAATGTGTCACAACTTTTATGACAATCCATCTAATATATTAAAAGTAGTAGGTGTGACCGGTACCAATGGTAAGACAACAATAGCTACACTACTTTACCAGCTTTTCGAAGGGTCAGGTAAAAAGTCAGCACTTTTATCTACCGTTGAGTGTAAAATAGGTGACAAGGTTTATCCTGCTACTCATACTACTCCAGACCCACTCAGGTTGGCCAAGATGATGAATGAAGCTGTTTCTTATGGAGCGGAATATGTATTTATGGAAGTGTCTTCTCATGCACTAGATCAAGGTAGAGTAGAAGGTATCAACTTCCGCGCTGCTATATTTACCAACCTTACTTTAGACCATCTTGATTATCATAAAACTTTTGAGAATTATAGAGATGCAAAGAAAATACTTTTTGATAATTTATCAAGAAACAGTGTAGCTATAATAAACACAGATGACGAAAATGGGCAGTATATGGTAAGAGATACGAAGGCAAAAGTAGTGACAGTAAGCAACAAGAGTACCAGTGACTATATGTATAAAGTAGTAGATATGAATATGGATAATATGGAACTTTTAGTAAACAACAATACATTTTCTTTGAATCTTGTTGGGCAGTATAATGCTACTAACTTTGTAGAAGTTTTAGCCACAGCAAAAGAGCTCGGACTTGATCTAGAAGAGATAAAAAATATATCCAGCAGCCTTTCTGGTGCTAGAGGAAGATTGGAAAAAATAGTATCGAAGTCTGGTGTCTATGGTATTGTAGATTATGCTCATACTCCAGATGCACTTAGCAATGTTCTCGGTACTATTTTAGAGATAAAAAAAGAAGATCAAAATATTATCACAGTAGTTGGTTGTGGTGGAGACAGAGATAAAACTAAAAGACCAGTCATGGCTAAAGTAGCTTTTGAAAAATCCAACTACACTGTATTTACTTCTGACAACCCTCGTAGTGAAGATCCTGAAACTATAATAGATGATATGCTCTCTGACTTACCAAAAGGTTCACCTAAATATGAAAGAGTCACAGACAGAAGGGAAGCTATAAAAAGAGCTGTGTCTTTAGCTAAGTCAGGTGATATTGTGCTCGTAGCTGGTAAAGGACATGAAGAATATCAAGAAATAAATGGAGTAAAGAATCATTTTTCTGATAAAGAAGAAATAGAAAAAGTTTTTGGTTTATAATATGCAAAAAAAATATTACGAACATTATTTTAAGGGAAAGAGGGTGACTATAATGGGCTTGGGTCTTTTGGGTAGAAGTCTGCAGGTGGCGCAGTTTGTAGCACAATGTGGTGCTATAGTAACAGTAACTGACCTAAAAGATAAAAAAACTTTAGAAAAATCAATCTCCAAACTAAAAAAACATAAAATAAAATATGTTTTAGGTAAACACGATCTGAAAGACTTTGAAAATGTAGATATGGTAATAAAAGCTCCTGGGGTACCTATGGATTCTCCGTATATAACACATGCAAGAAAAAATGGGGTAGATGTAGTTATGGATGCATCACTTTTCTCTAGGATAGCGTCATTTGTACGTGTTGTAGGAGTAACTGGCACCCGAGGTAAATCTATTACTACAAGTGCTATATACCACACATTAAAATCCAATGAAAAAAGTCTAAAGTGCAGTGTGTATTCTGGCGGTAACCTCCGCGGACAAGCTACATTACCATTACTTAAAAAAGTGAAAGAAGGTGATATAGTAGTCTTAGAGCTGGACTCATGGCAACTGCAAGGCTTTGGAGATGAGAAAATATCTCCTAACGTGTCTGTATTTACTTCTTTTATGCAAGATCATATGAACTATTATGGAGGAAGTATGAAAAGATATTTTGCTGATAAAGCAAATATATTTAAATATCAAACTAAAAATGATTTTCTTGTCATAAGACCGAAAATGAAAGAATGGATAAATAAAAATGATGCAAAAGGAAAATTGATAGTAGCAAATAAAAACAAAATATCTGGGTACAAGCTCAGTGTCTTTGGTGATTATAATCTGAAAAACATGGCTTGTGTGTATGAAGTCGCAAAGATATTTGATCTAAGCGATATAAAAATAAAAAAATCACTCGAGACCTTTCCTGGTCTTGAAGGAAGAATGCAGCTTATCGGGAGTTTTAAAGGTATAGATGTATACAATGACAACAACTCTACTACTCCACAGGCCACAGTCGCTGGTATAGAGGCTCTAGTGAAGTATAAGAACAAGAAAGGTAAAATAGTACTCATAGCTGGTGGAAATGATAAAAATATAGATATAAGTGATCTACAAAAAAATATTAAGAAAAATATAAAGCACGTTTTCCTTATACCCGGCACAGGTACTGAAAGACTGGTTTCTTCACTAGGTAATGCAAGCAACGTAGACGTCTGTAGAAGTCTAAAGCAAGCGATGGACAAATCCACAAAGTTGGCAAAAAGGGGAGATGTGATACTTTTCTCACCCGGATTTTCTTCTTTCTCACAGTATAATAATGAATATGAAAGAAATGATGAATTTATTAAGTTGGTAAATAAACTAAAATAATGAATTTTGATGAGGTAAAAAAAGTATATTTTCTCGGTATCGGTGGTATAGGGGTGTCTGCTATAGCTAGAATGTTCAAGTCAGAAGGTAAAGATGTTTCTGGTATAGACGCTAGTGACTCTGTGATCATAGAAGGACTTAGAAAAGAAGGTATAGAAGTGCTCATAGGTTCCAACTCCAGTAGTGTTCCCCCAGGTACTGATTTGGCGGTCTACACTAGAGCTCTAGAAGTAGCAGACGCTCATATACTAGAAGAAGTAAAAAGTACAGGTGTGCAAGTCATGTCATATCCAGAAGTGCTAAATAAAGTATCTTCTGACAAATACACTATAGCAGTATCTGGTATGCATGGTAAAACCACCACCACAGCAATGTGTTCACATATATGGAGCGATCTTGGTAAAAGCCCTACCACAATAGTAGGCTCTATAATGAAAGAAACAGGTAGTAACTATCTTCATGGAGAAAGTGAGTACTTTATTGTAGAAGCTGATGAATATAGAAGAAGTTTTCTTCATCTTAGCCCAAAGATACTTATCATTACCAACATAGAAGAAGATCATCTAGATTATTATAAAGACCTAGAAGATATAAAAGACGCTTTTCATGTTTTGGCACAAAAGGTTCCTAAAGATGGATATATCATATGTGATAACGAAGATGAAATAGTAGCTTCTGTTATCAAAGATACACAAGCTACTGTAGTGGATTATAAAAAGTATATGACTGATATCCCTACATTACTTACTAAAGGAGAGTTCAATAGAAAAAATGCAGCTTGTGCCGTAGCTGCAGCTGTGTGCTGTGGTATGGATAAAGAAGAAGCTTTTAAAAGTATAGCTACGTTTAGAGGTACGTGGAGGAGATTTGAATACATAGGAGAGACAGAAAAAGGAGCAAAAGTATATGATGACTATGCTCATCATCCTACAGAGATAAAAAGCACGCTAAACATGATAAAAGAAGAGTTCCCTGATAAGAAAGTGTATATAGCTTTTCACCCACATCTTTACTCTAGGACCAAGCTCTTGTTTGAAGGTTTTGCAGAGTCTTTGACAGACCCATTTTTTGAAGTGGTGCTTTTGCCTATTTATCCTGCTAGGGAAGAGTTTGATCCAAGCATAACTTCAGAAATGTTGGCAGAAGAGATAGAGAAAAAAGGAGGTAATGCAAGGGTAATAGATACTTTTTCAGAAATAGAGGCTTATTTTGCAAGCATTTTAGGGCCAAATGACATACTGGTGACCATGGGAGCAGGGGAATCCAATAAAATAGCGTATAACCTTGCTAAATAGGGTTTATATGACAATATTATATATACTTTGTAAAGCACCTTTTCCTAAAAAACCCTTATTTTATAAGGGTTTTTTAGCTTGACAAGCCTACTTTTTATTGTATAAGTATTGACATATATTCATATCTGTGATACTATTAAAGGGCTCCAAAATATATTGGAGTTTTTTAATTCCAAGCAAGTCTTGGACATACTGCCTAGGAGTTGACGGAGCGAAACCGTCACATATGAATAAAAAAATAAATAAACTCTTAAGTTCATTTATCGTATTTCCAATGATTACCAGTATTACGACTATCCCAGCGAACATTCCAAGTGGTATAGTTGCACTCAATTCAAATACTGAGTTTTCAATCCAAGAATTATTTGAAAAATCAAATTTAGAAGATAATTTAGAAAAAAGCCGTTTAGAGAAAGCTGCAAAGATAGACCAATATCTTGCTGAGCGCGATATGCCCCTTGCAGGTTTTGGTTATGACATGGTACTCGAAGCGGAAAAAAACAATTTAGACTGGAGACTAGTGGCAGCTATTGGTGTAAGAGAATCTAGTGGTGGTCGACATGCTTGTAAAAAAGCATCCTTCAATGCCTGGGGATGGCACTCATGTAAGAGTGGTTTCTCAAGTTACGAAAAAGCTATTGAAGAAATATCTGCACACTTAGGTGGTAACAACGAAAGAACATCTAGGTATTATGCAGGAAAAACCACTGAGGAAATTATTGATACTTATAATCCTCCTTACATCGTACCAAAGTATAAATCTCAGGTCTTAGCGATAATGAACAACATAGAGAAACAAGAAATCTAAAACAAAAATCACCCCAAAAGGGTGATTTTTGTATTAAAAAACCCACCTTTTTAGGAGGCGGGCTATAAGTTCAGGATGCAGCTCTGTAAAGCGCATCTCTGTATCGGATGAATAAGTCTTCTATAGCATCTTTATTATCGAGCCCGAGAGCTTTTACAATAAAGTGATGCACATGATCTTTGTCTGCACGAAGTGCATTGAGATCTCGCACGCAAGACTCTATATAATCCTGCAACGGGTCGGGGGAATATACCTTTCTTTTATACTTCTTCTCTTTATTCTTGAGTTCTTTGGAAATGGCACTCAAGAACTCAGAAGGGCTTACTCTAGGCATCTCTTTGGCCCAGTAAAGATATACAAGAAAAAGGAAAATGACATTTTTGGCTTTTGTTTTGCCGTCTATCATTTTTTGAAACCTTTCTTTGAAACTTCTGGCCAGCACTTTGGTATCGCTTTTTGCAAACAATGCCTCTGTCTCATCTTCCATTTCAGGAAGATTGCTGGCGACTATAGCTTGACCTTTTTTGATGGTATCACAAGATATCATCAGTAGGCCACGGTCCAATGAAACATGATCCATAGTGTCTCTGTAGTGTGCTTTCCAGCTGTAATACTTATTGTTCAGCTTTCTGGTTATTATAGGTATCACCTCATAGTCTATTGAGGTCATCCTTTGGTATGAAGAAGATCCCATATATTCTGTTTTGGTTTGTCTTTAAAATACCAGTATTTTATGGATATTTCAAGGTATTTACAAAAATACAAATATGTGGTAATGTGTGGGTAAATAATTCTGCAAATACTTTAATTTTACTGATATGAAAAAACGCTTTAAATTATTACTTCCAGCCTTTTTGGCTGCTGTTGCACTCACTTCATGCTCTAAAAGCATGGTGAGTATCACCACTGCTTATACAAAGGATTCAGCAGATACCTCTGCTGTCATCAACAAACAGGATCTGATGGCAACACAGGTTTACCTGAAGGGGTCTTTCACTCTGACGAGAAATATTCTCGATGGGGAAAAATCCGTTAAACCAGAGAGGATCAAAGTTGTAGATGGACAACAGATCGAAGAGATCACTTTCGAGGATGGGTTACCGGTGATTATTCAGAGTTTCAATGATAGCATCGCAATGGTAATGTTCGAAGAAGACTGCGAATGCACTATTCGTTTCGGACCTAATGGGTCTGGGGTGTACCAGCTCATGGCTGTTTTGAGAAAATCGAACAGTGGTACGTACTTGACTTTGAAGTATGAAGGAAAAGTTTGGGGTGTAAAGTATTCTTTTCCGCCAACTCTTGAGTTCAATTTACTCAGAGAGAAGAAAGTTAAAAAGGACTCTAGGTCGGCGGATGGAGTTAAGATGAAGTAACTGAACACCTGTGGGAGATATATAAGTCTCCTACAGGTGTTTTTTAATATTGATTCATGAAAGAAATGATATCTGTAAGATATTTTCCTATGATACCTTCCTTGTCGTGTCCATATCCAGTAGCTGTGATAAATGTAGTAGATATACCAGCAGCTTGCATTAGAGGTACTAACTCGGTACTTTCTGTGTAAGGTACTGTCTGATCCACTGTACCGTGAATGATAAGGAAAGGAGGGTCTCCGGCGTTGAGGTAGTTGTCTATAGCGAGGTCAGTTCTATCAGGGCAACTTCCATAAGGAGCACAGCCAAATATTTCATAAGTAAAAGGTAGTATGGAAGATGATATATCATCTATCTGGTTTTTTACCAAAGATCCAAAAAGATTGATCACTGCAGTAGGACGACTAGAATAAGATGTGTTGCCGCCAGTATTACCTTCAAAAGCACTATCACCACTCGTTACACCTGTAAGTGAAGCAATAAGACCTCCCGAAGAAGTACCGAGTACAAATATGTTGTTTGGATCTATACCCAAAGATGAAGAGTTGGCACGCATATATCTGATAGCGCCTTTTATATCTTCTACTTGAGCAGGGAACAGTGCCACTTCCATAGAGCGATACTCTATAGCAGCTATGGCATAACCGTATTTTGTAAAATCATCTTCAAATCCTTTTGCAGTATTTGTACCGCCAGGACCAAAACCCCCACCATGTATCCATATCATCACAGGTAGTGCACCAACAGGGTTTTTAGGTTTGATGAGGTTGAAGTCTAGACTTACACCATCTTTGGTAGCGTAGTTTACATTTTGGCTAGTATATTGACCACTGTATACTACCGTAGCTTCTGTGCTGGTATTGCTGTTTGTGCCGGTTGTGCCTGTTGTACTACCTGAGTTGGTGCCACTGCCAGTATTTGTCGTGGTAGAATTTTCATAATAATTATCTTCGTCAGTGTTGTTAGTAGTATCTGTTGAGTTTGTTGACGAAGATGTGTTGGTTGAGGTTGTGTTTGTATAGTCTGTATGAATAGAGTTATTTTTTATGGTTACCCCAAAATAAATCCCTATAATAAATAGTAGTGTTATAGATATTATTAAATGTATTTTATTTATTTCAAACATATTAATTTATACTTATATTCCAACTTTTAATCTGTTCATACTCATTTCCATTTTTATCGCTAAATATCAGCTCATATTGGCCTGGTTTTAGTATTTTATCTAGGTCTGTGTTTTTACTTAAAACATCCTCCACTTCCATAACAATATTTCCACTTTCATTTTTCACTGTGAGTTTTATATATGTGTAGCCTAGGTTTTGTATCAAAGTATTACTTTTGTCTTTTCCATTTACAATAAAAGCTGGATTTTCAGTACTCAGCGTATTATTTGAGTTGGAAAATGTAGGCGTTATATAGCCTATAGCTATACCTATACATCCGCTTACGATTAGTACTACCAAAAGTGTCCAAATACGTACTTTTATTTTCATGTTAATATTATAAAATATAATGATCTAAATAGCCATGCTATAATAACAGCAAAATTCGTTGCTATGAATCGAGGATCTGTATCTGTTTTACTTGGTGGTATGTTGCTGAGTGTTTGCATGATTTTATTCAATATACTTGGTTGGGGTGGAAAAGAGAAAGAAAAAGAGTCTGAAAAACCAAAAAAAGAATACTATGTAAACCTACCTGACACTCTCACTATCACAGAAGGTGAAGTAGTCACAGTGAGATTTACCTGTAGTCCTGATCTTTATATAGATTCTGTCATCTGGCATGATAAAGAAGTGAAGTGTTTTGGTAAAGACACAACCCACTTTTTCTTTATTGGATGTCAGGCCGGGGTAGAGGATTCTATAGAAAGTTATACTATCTGGATGCAAGGCTTTGGTTTTTCTGGATATGTTAGGATAGAGAAAAATGATACTTTCATCGTCAGAGCCAAAGGTGTGAGTGATTATGAATATGAAAGAAGTAGTTACTTAGACTCTTTGGAGAAAATAAACTTTTCCTTTGTACCTATATCTTCTCCAGTATTTACCGACCTCTTTATCATGCCGCTGGTACAGTATAAGACCACTTCTCCTTATGGTGTGATCAGAAAAATATTTCCAGACGGCAGTAAAAGATATCACTCTGGTACTGATATCGCTCCTTTGATATCTGGCACAAAAGGAGTGCATGTCTTATCTGTGAATGACGGTATAGTGGTGGCTACTGGTTTTGATCCCGTCTACAGTGGTAACTTTGTCATCATAGACCATGGTGGAGGTATAATCTCTTCTTACTCACACTTAGAGAAAATCTTAGTAGAAAAAGGTGAGCTTGTACTAAGAGGAGAAACTATAGGTATCATGGGAGAAACAGGTAACGCTCAAGGTATACACTTGCATTTTTCGCTTCGGGTGAACATGCAGCTGGTAGACATGGAATGGTTTGTGGAAAATCAAAAATCCTTGTTTGGTTTTATGATAAAAAGCAAAGCCAGATATTGGGAAAGAATAGATCTTTTTATAAAAAGGCCACACTTGGCCTTTTTTTATTATATTGATTGCGTGATAAAATATTATAATAATGTTAGTAAATATCGAAAAAAATACTAAATGGTGGGGTATGTCTACAGAGGATGTTTTGAATGCTCTTCAGACAGATGAAAATATAGGTCTTTCTGACAAAGATATAAAAGAAAGAAGAGATATATATGGGCTCAATATTCCTTCAAGGAAAAATAACAACTCTCCTTTGAAAATACTACGCAACCAGTTTGCAAGCCCTTTGGTTATACTTCTGATTTTTGCTTGTGGATTTTCTTTCTTTTTGGGTAAATACATAGAAGGATATTTTGTGTTTTTTGCGATACTGTTAAATGTGGCCTTAGGTTTTTGGCAAGAATACAAAGCTGACAACTCTATAAAAAAACTCGAGAGACTTATTGTCGATAATATAAAAGTAATAAGGGACGGTAAGAAAGAGATAATAGATTCTAAGTATCTTGTAATGGGGGATGTTGTTTTCCTAAAAAGTGGAGATAAAGTCCCGGCTGACATGAGACTCATACACCAAAAAGAAGTGATGTTGAACGAAAGTATTCTTACCGGAGAATCTCTGACTGTAAGTAAAAGTCCGCACAAGATATCCGAAGAAGTATCTGTTTCAGATAGAGTAAATATGTTATATGCTGGTACATCTTTAGAAAACGGTGAAGCGACAGGTGTCGTGGTGTCTATAGGTGCCAACACAGAGATAGGTAAGATAGCCGACCTTGTGGGTAAAGAAGACCTAGCCGAGCAACCAGTGCTTTTAGCAATGAAAAGTTTTACTAGAAAGCTTATATTTTTCTTAGTGTTTTTGGGTATTGCTATATTTGTACTTGGCACTTTTAGAGGAGAAGACATATCTAGCATGATATTTTTAGCTATTGCTGTAGTTGTATCTGCTGTGCCTGAGAGTTTGCCTATAGCTATGAGTGTGGTTATGTCTAGAGCAGCCAATGACTTGGCCAAGTCTGGGAGTGTTGTGAGAAAAATATTAGTGACCCAAACCATAGGAACAGTAGACACTATCCTTACGGATAAGACAGGCACACTAACCGAAGGCATACTCAGACTCGATAAAATAATACCTTTACATGATAAGAAAGAAGAAGATGTATTTTATTCTAGTATCACTTGTACCGAAGCCTTGGTGGACCTAATGGGTGGTAAACCAAAAGTACTTGAAGGCAACTCTTTAAACAGAGCACTACTTAGCCATCTTTTTTCTAAGTCTGAAGGAAAAGATATATATAAAAATGTAAAAGTACATAAAAGGGTTTATTTTAATTCCAAAATAAAATATGGTGCGGTGGTTTGTGAGTATGAAAACGGAGATTTTTATTTAAATATATTAGGAGCACCAGACATCATTTTAGATATTTGTGATGAAAGTCAGGATTTGAAAAAAGAGATAGATACAAAAATACAAGCTGAAGCTGAGGCCGGCTCACGTGTTTTGGGAGTCTTACAAACAAAAATATCCAAAGAGCTCGCTTTATCAGAAACTAGTATTGAAAAAATATTGGCTGATTCTAAGATGTCTTATCAAGGACTTATTTCTTTCAGAGACAAACTAAGAGACGGAATATTATCGTCTGTAAAAAATCTTCATATAAACAATGTGGACACTATACTTTGTACTGGAGATCATCCTGGTACTGCGCTATCTATCGCCAAAGAGGCTGGCATAGTAGAGAAGAGCTATTTAAAAGTCTTAACAGGTAAGGATCTTTCTAGTATGGATAAAGATCGGTTTGAGATAGAGATATTGTCATGTAAGGTTTTTGCTAGAGTGACACCAGAAGACAAGTTAAGAATATTGGAAGTTTTGCAGAAAAACGGAAAAATAGTCGCTGTCACAGGAGATGGGGTAAATGATGCTCCGGCTTTGCGCAGGGCTCACGTAGGAGCTGCTATGGGTAGCGGTAGTGATGTGTCTAAAGACGCTTCTGATATTGTGGTAATCGATGATAACTATTCTACTATAGCTCAAGCTGTCGTTTTAGGTAGAGGAGTGTTTCAAAAAATAAGAAGTGTAATAGTGTATCTTTTAGCCGATGTCTTCGACGAGCTCGTGCTTATAGGAGGGGCACTTTTGGTGGGCATAGTCGTACCTCTTGGGGCTCTGCAAATACTTTTTGTAAAATTCTTTTCAGATATATTTCCAGCTATGTCTTTCACATATGAAAAGTCTCATCAAGACCACTTTATATCGAGACCTGCTAGGGTGGATTCTATATTTGATAAAGATGTGAAAATATTCACTATAGTCAGAGGTATAGTGTCTAGTATGGTTTTGTTTTTGGTTTATTATTTCTTGAGTAAGAGTAATTATGATCAAAACATAGTTCGGACTTTTATTTATCTTTCTTTTGCTACTTATATTTTGTTTATTGCTTTTTCTGTAAGGAATCTAGATAGACCAGTGTCTAAAATAAAACTACTAGGCAACAAACAACTTTTCTTCGGTGTTTTGTTTGGTTTTACTATGGTAATATTGTCTGTATATATACCGTTTTTGCAAAATATATTGGGTACTGTGTCACTACCTTTTATATGGATAATATGGACCGTAGTGATAGGTGTATTTAATCTTTTCCTTATAGAATTCATAAAAAGTTTATTAAACAGGAAAAACACATATGCTAGCTAACTTTAAAGCTTACTATAAAAAACACAGCAAGGTAGTGATGCCTATAGCTATCTTCGGAGGTTTTGCTTTGGATGTCATAACTTTAAATAAAATAGATCAGCTTTTTGATAATGCTGTATTTATATTTCATATAATAGCTTCTCTTATAGTATTTACTATTTTGTACTCGGAAAACACCAGTTTGGGTAGGAGACTTAAAGTATCTAGCAACAAAGCTATATATGAGACTATATTACTTTTCTCTTTCGGTGCTTTATTTAGTGGTTTTACCATAGTGTATTTTAGAAGTGGATCTATATTTTCTAGTTGGCCTTTTATTCTCACTATGTTTTTTCTCATGGTTAGTGTCGAAGTTCGAAAAGATTATTTTAGGAATAAAGTTTTTCAGTTTTCGATCATATACTTATCTTTATTTTCGTATCTGGTTATTTTTTATAGCTTGATATTTAAGAAAATAGAAGATTGGGTGTTTGTACTTAGTGGCACTTCTAGTATTGTATTTGCTTTTATATATATTTTTTTACTTCGGTTTATAGATAAGCAAAAATCAAAGATATTTACTTTTAGACTACAAAGAAGTGCCACTTTGATATTTTTAGTATTAAATATATTCTATTTTACAAACATCATTCCTCCTGTGCCGCTGTCTTTGAAGTTCAAAGCTGTGTATCATGACATACAAAAGTTGGCAGATGGTGGGTACGTAGGTACCTATGAAGTATCTAAAGGGCTGGGTATTTTTAGAAAAAGAAGTCATACAGTACATAGGACTTTTGATGATAGTATATATATATTTACCGAAGTCTATGCTCCCACGAGGATAAGTACCGACATATATCATGTGTGGCAGAAATTTGAAAATGAAAAAATGGGTTGGGTGGATATTGATAAGATAAAACTTAGCATAGTCGGAGGACGTGATGAAGGGTATAGAGGATATTCTTCTAAGACAAACTTATCTGACGGCAGGTGGCGAGTCAAAGTAGAAAACAAAAGAGGTCAAATACTAGGATATATAAACTTTAAGGTAATAAACAATATAGAACCTGCGTATCTTTATGTGGAGGCCCTGTAATGTATTTTTTTCTGTATTTTTACGTATAATAGTATAGTGGATACAGAAAAATACCTGGAAAAGACGGACGAAGATCTAGCCTCCTTATGTGCTTCCGACGGGGCTATTTTTGAGGTGTTAATAAACAGGTATTCAGAAAAACTCTCTAGATATATCAGACGCCGGTCTAGCGCAAGCGAAGAAGACGTAAAAGATATACTTCAAAATGTGTTTATCAAAGCTTATATGAATATAAACTCCTTTGACGGAGATTTTAAATTTCAATCTTGGATATATCGAATTTGTCATAATGAGATAATAGATTGGTATAGAAAAAATAAATCTAGGAAAGAAGATATGAGGATAGACTTTGAAAGTGGTGTAGTGGAAAAAATAGCAAGCGATATAGATGTGTTTGATATTATTTCTACCAACTATGATGCTGATAATATAAAAGAAGCTCTAAGTAAACTGAGTGATAAATACAAAGAGCTTATTGTGCTTAGGTATTTTGAAGACAAAGAATATGATGAAATATCCGATATTTTAAAAATACCCATAGGTACGGTTTCTGGTAGGTTGAACAGAGCCAAGGTAAAATTAAAAGAAATTTTTCTAGAAGAAAATGGAAAAAGAAAATAATACGAATAAAATAATGCAAAATATAATAGATAGAGACATAAAACCTCTACCTAAATGGAAATTTGTGCTGCAAAATTATATTTTGTATATCATCTCTGTTTTTTCTGTACTTGTCGGAGCTATTGCTGTAGCTACTATGATATTCAGTATAGACAACTATAAATGGCAGTACTACAGACTAGTAAACAACAACTTCTTCTCTTTCATCATAGGAGCGTTGCCGCTTATATGGATAATACTGCTCATTGTTTTTTCTGGGATAGCTATAAACAGATTAAGAGCTACAAAAAAAGGCTATCGTCATAGTGTGGCTTTTTATACTCTAATAATAACTTTTGTTAGTATCTTGTTGGGAATAATAACTTTCTATCTAGGTTTGGGTAATTATTTTGATAGTGTCATGGAAAAAGGTATATCTTCATACAAAGGAGCAGAAGAAAGGATGGGGCTAGTCTGGAATGATCCTGACGATGGAAGACTTATGGGTATTATCATAAAGAAAAATGATGAAACTATCACAATAATGGATACAGATAGCCAGGTGTGGGAAGTCTATATAGATACTCTTTTGGGTAAAAGTCTTAATGTTATAGAAAACAATGATTTGGTAAGGATCATAGGATTTATAGAAAAAGATGATGATATTTTTCCAGATGATTTCCATGCTTGTGTGGTTTTACCTGCTTTTGGTCCTGGTGACCGATTGCCAAAAGCTTTGAAAGATACAATAGAGGATTTGGAAGAAAAACCAAGACTTATAAATAGAGAGATAAATATTGCACCTAAAGAAATTTTGGAAAGTGTAAGAAATTCTGAAATAGATCGTATTAATGGATGTAGGGACCTACTGTTCTACAAAAATTTTATAAGGTAAGAGACAACATATGAAGAAAAACATATTGGTAGGAGGTGCTCTCGGAGCCCTCACAATATTTGGACTCTTTGCAGGTCAGGCATCTGCCTTCTATCCACAAGCTAAAAATCTAACAGATGAAGAAAAATCTCAACTCGAAGAGTTGCATACTCTGGTTGAGGAAGGAAATTTCGAAGAAGCTGATAAGCTTAGGGAAGAACTCGGTTTACCGACAAGAGAAGAAATGCAGGCTAGGCACGAAGAGATGCGTGCTAACCATGAAGCTATAAAAGAGGCCATAGAAAACAATAACTACGAATCATTTAAAGATTTGACAAAAGACGCACCGTTCGCAGAAAATGTAAATGAAGAATTTTTTGCAAAAATGGTAGAAATGCATGAGCTAAGACAGTCAGGGGATTATGAGGCAGCAGATCTTATAAGGCAAGAGCTTGGTCTACCAGATAAGGGAATGGGACACCAAAGACATAGGTTTGGATCCCAAGACAACTAAATAATAAATACGATAATACATAAACACAACATAACAAAAACCCTCCTCTAGAGGGTTTTTGACTTATTCATTTTTTACGAGAGGGAAGAAGATTGTATCTCTTATATTTTTCTCTTCTAGAAGTATGGCGCAAAATCTATCTATACCCATACCAAAACCTGTCATAGGCGGCATACCATGTTCCATAGCTGTGAGGAATCTATTGTCTACTTCCATAGCTTCTTCGTCTCCTTTTGCTTTGGCTTCGCTTTGGTGCTCTAAAAGGTCTCTTTGTACTACTGGGTCTATGAGTTCTCCATACATGTTGGTTATCTCGCTTCCTGCTATCACAAGTTGTGCCACTATAGAAGTACCGTCACCAGTTGGTTTAGCTAGAGGCTTGAGTTCTTGTGGGTAATTGGTGACAAATGTTGGTTGGATTATCTTACCGCGAGAAGTTTTTTTGTATATAGCATCTAGTAGGTTTCCTCTTCCTGTACCTTCGACTTCTTTTTGATCTACACCTACTTCTATAGCTTTGGATCTGATCTCTTCTATGCTAGCTTTCTTTGCATCTATATTCGCGTCTCTTTCTAGGAGTTCATCAAAACGTACCTGTTCGAAAGGTTTTGAAAAGTCTACTTCGTGTTCGTTGTCATCTTTGTCATATACTTTGAAGACAGATTTGTTGAAGTTATTTAGAGCTATGTTGCGGATCATTTCTTCTGTCCAAGATATGTTGTCATCTAGAGTTTTGTAAGCAGCATACCACTCGAGCATGGTGAACTCTTGTATGTGGGAGCTATCCATACCTTCGTTGCGGAAACATTTTCCTATTTCATACACACCATTGTAACCAGCTGTCATGAGTATCTTGTGATCTATCTCAAGCGCAATACGCAAAACCATTTTTTGGTCTAGAGCATTGTGATGTGTTTCAAAAACTTTTGCCATAGCCCCTCCTGTTTGGGACTGAAGTATCGGGGTCTCTACTTCTAGAAGGTGTTTGGAGTCCAAGTATTGTCTTATGTCTTTTATTATTTTTGATCGTATCTCATATCTTTGGAAAGCCTCGCTGTCACTTATTATCTCTAGGTATCTCTGGCGGTATTTTGTCTCTATGTCTTGTAGGCCGTGCCATTTTTCAGGTAGAGGTAGTAAACTCTTAGAAGCCATTTGCCAATCTTTTGCTAAAAGACTATTTTCTCCTCTTTGTGTGACGAAAAGATTTCCTGTGAAAGATATAAAGTCGCCTATATCTGCTGTGTCGTAAAGTAGGTCAAACTTTTCTTCTTTTATCTCATCTTTCTTTACTACCACTTGAAACTCCTCATTATCATCTTTGATTACGAAGAATCTTATCGCTCCTTGTCCACGTATAGCCATGACTCTTCCAGACAAAGACACCTCGTCACCGGATTTTTCTAGTTTCTCAAAGTCAGATTTTACTTCTTTTATAAGATGTGTGTGTGGTACAGAGCTAGGGTATGGGTCCATACCAGCCTTTTTAAGAATATCTATTTTTTTCAGCCTTTCTTGGCGGATCTCGCTTAAACTTGCCATAAGTATATAAAATTATAGCTTATTTGGGTGTATTTTGAAATAGGGAGCAAAGTCGTATTTATGGTATAAATAAACAAAAGGAGGGACTTATGTTGCTTAAAAAATATATTTATACCAACTATCCTATGGATAGTTGGGACAATATCAGAGCTCTGTTCTATGTATTTTACCAAGCTATTCAAATGTTTGTGGATGGTGTCGCTCGTTATAATGGTGTCTATGAAGAATTTCATATAAAAGTACGTACAGATTGGACTACTGAATCCATGGGGCATAGTGGCTGGGGAACGGTATTTTATGTAGAAATAGACGGAGTTTCTACAAAAGTAATAGTGAGAAAAATAAAACCAAAAAAAGTTTTAGAAGTCATAGAAGAGTTTAACAAACTCTATTCTCAATTCATCGACTTCAGTTCAAATTAATATATCCATGATGACACAGTGTCGCCATGGATTTTTTTATTTGACAAAATTTATGAAAAATTCTACATTTTAAAAAACCTTCATTTATGCAAGAAAGTATTATTTCCGAAATTATTGACGCAGGGTACGATATACAAAATTTCTGGATTAAATCAGGAATTATTAAAGAGAGTAAGCATATGGTAGAAAATGGGATATTTTGGCAAGAATTTTGCAACATAATTTCTTGCTATGAAGAATTTCCCATAGTGGCAGTAAGATATCTGTCCATGATAAAGCTTATAGATCATAGCAGTATACTTGGTCGTAAAAGACATAAGACAGAACTCAATGGATTTTCTTCTTATGTAGCGGTGGACCATGTATATGCTGGACGTTATTATGATGGCTCGTATGAATTTCTTTCTTGTTACATAGAGACTGAAAAAAATGCAACGATCAATGCCGTAGAAAAGCTTATTGATCTGGATGCTCCGGTCGTGACTTCTGAGGGAGACTTTTATGTAGCAGACATTGATCTCAGATACTTATTGGGTGTGAAGTTGGTTAACTGGTAAATATATACCTGACTTATGTCAGGTGTTTTTATTTGTATTTTATTAGAGTTGTAATATAAAAACGTAATTCACAGGCTACAGATATTGCTAGTGCTAATAGACTTGATATAATTATTGTGCAAGTGACGACACCTAGTGGGATATCGATGGAGAGCCATGTAGGACCTTCACGGGTCGAATTATAAGTTCTTTATTATATATTTTGTATGGCAAAAGCAAAGAAGTCAGCAAAAAAAGCTCCTGCTAAGAAGATGGCTAAGAAAGCCGCTCCAAAGAAGGCTGCTAAGAAGAAGACAGCAAAAAGAAAATAATATTATAATATTAGAACAAAACCACCATCTATCAGGTGGTTTTGTTTTTTATATCTCAAGTAATTCTTCTAGTTCGTGTTCTAGTATTTGCGAAGTATAGTTTTCGTCTGAAGGTTTGTCCATGACAAATCTTCCTCTAAACATTTTGTCTTCCAAAAGAAGTGGCAACCAGTGTATATCATCTGGCCACATTTTTGAAAAAGGAATATCTTCTATAAGAAACCATTCTGGACGCATTTCGTCTGATTCGAAAGGTGTACAGGTGAAATCTTGTATTTTGTATATGTGCACTTCTAGTTCTTTTGGATCATCACGGAAACTAAAATCTATAACACCATACTTACTTATAGTACCTGTTTTTATTCCAGATTCTTCTTCCAGCTCTCTATATACAGCTTGTTCTATAGTTTCTCCTTCTTCTACTTTACCTCCAAAACCGTTCCATCTACCACTACCCATACCTCTTTTTTTCATACCCAAAAGCACTTTTCCATCTTTTATAGGTATACATAGTGTGAGTATTTTTTTCATAATTAAAGTTTGCCGTTTAGGTATTTACCAGCGAGACTGATGGCAAAAGAGGGGAGTATGATAAATATACAAGTTTGAAGCAGTCTTACAAGTATCTCGCTCAGAGCTGTAGACTCTCCATCCAGGCCGCCTATAAGTACGAGAAATATACCTACTATACCGAAGGCGATAGATGCATATATGAATATTTTTGTCGCTATTTTTTGCATGTTTATATTATACCAATAAAATAAAAACCACGCCTATATGGCGAGATTTGGAAGTTTCTAAGATTTTTGAGATGTTTCCGATGATGACACTTCAGAATTAAACCCTTTTGACTTTACGATAATATGCAACCACTTATCATTATCGGCGTGCGAAATACTTACTATTTCAAAAGGTAATGCAGAAAGTAGGTTCCTTATTTCTTCCTCGTTGTGATAGTTAAAGTATCTCGGAGCATCCATTTTTTCTTCGGTTACTTCTTCACCTTCACCAGTTTTCAAAGAAAAACCAGCAACTCCGTTTTTCTTAAGGACTTTTGATATGTTAGCTACCGCTTTTTCAAAAACATCTTTGGGCGCGTGCAATAGTACAGCATTAGCAAAAAATCCATCAAACTTATTGGCCCATTCTTCTTTTGGTTCATTTCTGAAGTCAAACTCACTGGTTTCAAAACCTTCTTCTGAAAGTTTATTTAGGGCTTCGGGGATAATATCCGTACAGGTTACTTTATATCCTTTTGAGGCAAAGTACTGAGCATCTCTACCAGTTGCAGAACTTAGCTCAAGAATTGAGCCATTTTGTGGTAAATGACTGGTAAAGTTGTCCATCCATTCCTTAAACTCACTGCTAGCTTCAGTAGGGGTACGGTCTTTGTATTTTTGAAAACCTTCTTTATAGGTTTTTATAGTAAGGTCGTTGAGATTTTCCATTATTTTATCTTAACATTTTCACAAAAAGTTCTAAACCCTACTTGGATAACAAAAATCACCTTGATCTACAAGGTGATTTTAATGGCTCCGCGGGTAGGGCTCGAACCTACGACCAATCGATTAACAGTCGACCGCTCTACCAACTGAGCTACCGCGGAATATGTTTTATTCCACGTTACGCTCAGTAGACTGAGCCCTACCTCTCGGTAGGCAGGTACCGCGGAATATAAATTGGGTTTTAAAAATCTAGCTTTTGGCTAGATATGTGCTCCATATTATCAAGAATACTTTGCTTTTGCAAGCCAATAAATACAGGTGTATAATTAAGATGTTATAAGATAATCTAAGAAAATATGTTAAATATCTCAATCAAAAATACCAATATGGATCTTACCTTAGATCAACAAAACTATGTAAAAAGTAAGATGCAAAATGCACAGAAATACATAGGTGACGGAGATGCGAGCTTGTTCTATGAAGTCGAGATGGATACTTCGGCTCATAGTGGAGATATTTACAGGGCAGAAGCCAGGATGCAGATAGGGCATGATAGTTTTTACGCTGAAGCAAAGGGTAGCACCATAGAGTCTGCCATGGATCAAGTAAAAGATAAATTTTTTAGAGAGTTAAGAAGAAGCAAAACAAAGAAATCCAATGCTTTTATAAAAGGAGCACAAAGGATAAAAAAGATGTTAAGAGGGGAGTAGTTTATAGTCCCAATATATTAAGAAAGCTCTTAAGCTCTTTATCTCTTATTATTCTTATCTGGTTTGACCGAAGTCCAGATAGGGATATGTTTTCTATTCTAAATCTTTCCAATGACTTTACATCGTAGCCAAAAGCAGCACACATTCTTCTGATCTGTCTGTTTTGACCTTCTGTCAGTATGATATCAAAAGTATTTTCGTTTATTTTTCTTACCTTTGCTGGCTTGGTGCGAAATTCTCCCACCCGAACACCTTCTTTTAGAGATTTGAGTAATGTGTTATTTATTTTTTTATTCACTCTCACATGGTACTCTTTTTCGTGTTCGAATTTTGGGTTTAAGAGTTTGTCAGTGATCCTTCCATCGTTGGTAAGTATGATGAGTCCAGAACTATCTTTGTCTAATCTACCTATAGGAAATACTGTATCAGAGTATTTACCTATCATATCTTTGATAGATTTTTGCCCTACATCTGGCAGAGTTGATACTCCTTTTGGTTTGTTATATGCGAGATATATGTAGTCTTCAGTGATTTCTTTCTTTCCAGTTTTTATTTCTACTTTATCTTTTGCACCCACCTTATCTCCTAAAGTAGCTTTTTTACCGTTTATATAAACAAACCCTTTTTCTATAAGAGCTTCGACAGACCTTCTAGTACCATACCCCAGGTCTCGTAAATATGAATTTATTCTTTTATTATCTTGTGTCATGTATTTTCAATGCTATCGTTGCTCCGAATATTAGCACTATTCCTAGTGTTATGTACAATCCCAAAAATCCAAACAAACTTATTATAAGAGTGGCCACTACAGGCGCTATAAGATAAGCTGCGGGTGTCATATTTCTAAAAAGACTTATTAGAAAAGGTTCTCTGTCGTCTATACACTTGAAGAAGTAAGTGTTTGACATCACCTCGACAGTAGCAGCTCCGACTCTACTAAAGAAAAGTAGTATAGCTATATATAAAAGAGAGTTACCTGTATATGTACCGAACAAAAATACAGCACAAGCCATGATGATAAAACCGAACACCAGGAGCTCTTTTTCTCCCAGTTTTTTATCTGCGAGCCTTCCTAAAGGTAGCTCTAGTAATACAAAAGGTAGTAGCATGATGGTAAATATGATACCTATATCACCAAACTCAAAACCTTTTTCTTTTATCAGGTAAAGAGGTGTATATATCACCATCCATGCATAGAAAACTTGCAGTAAGAAAAAAGATAATATGATAAGAGATATATCTTTATGTGAATGTATGAACTGGAAAGATGCAAAAAGGGATCTGTCGTGATACTTTGTGTCTTGAAACTTTTTTATACCAAACAAAATTATAAGTAGTGCTGGTGCTATGGTAAGAGAAGCTATAGAGTATAGAACAGGTGCTCCAAAAATTTGGACTACTACTCCAGCCAAAAAAGGAGACATTAACCAAGCCAAGTTGGTGATAGTCAGGTAAAGACCTCTTATTTCTCCTACATGACTTTGGTTTGCGAAGTGGGCTATGATTATGTCTATGTTGTAAAGGATAATATTGTTTGTAGCTATGTAGAATATAAGGGCTAAAGCTATGAAAATACCTTGTGTGGCTGTAGCCAACATAGATATCATAAGTAGGTTTATAAATAAAAATATAGATGTTGTGCGTCTTACACCGAGTTTCTCTAGTATCCTAGGACTGAATTCTAATATGATAAGAGTGCTAAGTGATGCAAGAGAAAATATCACACCCACCATCTGGGCGCTGAAATAGTTACTCAAAAAGGAAGAGTTGATATAAGCAGTGAGCGCAACGTTGAAAGAAAATATAAATGCGGCAAGTATAGATCTGCGAGCTAGGCTATTCTTCAATGTCTCCATATAGATATAATACTATACAGATAGCACTACTGGAATAACAAGGGGTCTTTTTCCTGTGGATTGGACCAAAAATCTTTCGATATTGTCTACTATTTCTGATTTTACTATATCAAAGTTGATAGTTTGATGAGGTGCTGAGTTTTTCTCTATTGTTCTTTTTATTATAAACCTAGCTTCCTTTAATAGTTCTTGGGATTCTTTTAGATAGACAAAACCTCTAGAAATGATATCTGGTGATTTGTGTAGTTTACCTGTCTCTGTGTTGATAGTAGCTACGATAACAAACATACCGTCTTCTGCTAGCATTTGTCTGTCACGTATCACTACGTCTTGTTCATCTCCTACAGTAAAGCCGTCTACCATCATAGGCCCAGCTGGAGCCTTCTCTCTGATAGAGTATATTTTTTCTCCTTTTTCATCTATTTCTATAACAGAACCGTTGTCAGGGACTACTATATTTTCTTCTTTCATTCCTATTTCCATAGCGAGCTGTTTGTGTAGCTTTAGATGGAAGTGGTGTCCGTGTATAGGTATGAAAAACTTCGGCTTTAGTTTTTGGTGTAGCCACTTTATATCTTCTTTGTTTCCGTGTCCTGTGGCGTGAACATAGTCTTCACCTGGAGTACGATAAGAAATGATCTTTACATCTTGTCTGGCTAGCCCGTCTTTTAGTTTTTGTACAGATTTTTCATTACCTGGAACGATAGAAGCAGAAAGCACCACAGTGTCACCACGCTTTAATGTAAACTTTTTATGAGTTTTGTTTGCAGCTCTGTTTAGCGCAGCAAACTCTTCTCCTTGAGCACCTGTCATAAGTATGATGACTCTGTCTGGTGGGTATTTATCCACTTCTTCTATAGGTATGAGAGTGCCTTTGTTTGGTTTTATCAATCCAGCTTCTATAGACACTTCTATGTTGGTCTTCATACTTCTACCATCAAGAGCCACTTTTTTGTTGAGTGATTCGGCTACTTTTATGATATGCATCAGACGTGTTATATGAGAAGCGAAAGCTGCAATGATCATTCTACCTTTTACTTTTTTTATGAGGTTTTCTAGTCCTTCGTGTACATATACTTCTGGAAGCGCAAAACCTTCATTTTCTATGTTGGTAGAGTCTGTCATAAGAAGAAGTACTTTATTCTTCTCAAATATCTCGTATTCTTTTAGTTCGCTATCTGTTACCACACCATCTATCTGATCTAGTTTGTAGTCACCAGGGTTTACTATCCAACCATGTTCTGTCTCTATTATGATACCCATAGAGTCTGGGATAGTGTGTGTCACACCCCAAAATCTGACTTTTATGTCACCACATTTTATAACTTGATCTTTTTCTACTGTGATAGCGTTGAGTTTTGGTAGGTGAGGGAATTCAGCTTGTCTTTTCTTCATGAGAAGAACCGTAAGGTTTCTCGAATATACAGGAGGGTTTCCGATACGAGAAAGTACCAAAGGCACACCACCTATGTGGTCTAAGTGTCCGTGAGTGATGATCATAGCTCGTATTTTGTCTTTGTTTTCTTCTAGGTAAGTAGTGTTTGGTATGATGTAGTCTATACCAGGAGTATCTCCTCCTGAGAACTGCATACCAGCATCTACAACTATGATATCGTTACCGATCTCTATAGCTGTCATGTTTTTTCCTATTTCTTCTACACCACCAAGAGGAACTATTCTGATCACACCTTTTTTTACTTTTGGTATCTGATCTTTAGTTCTTTTTCTTATCGGGGCGAGTCTTCTAGGAGCTACTTTTGGTCTTTTTGGCATAGCTTTTGGTCCATGAGAAGGAGCACCACTTTTTACTGGTGGTTTTCTTTTTATGTTTGCCAAGACTTTAGATAAGTCTTTGGGAGCTTGCTTTTTTATTTGATGTTGTTTTGGTTTATGATTTTTCTTATTTCTTTGCGGTACAGCATGGTACGGCTTTGGTGTATTATTCATATAGAATTATTTGTTGAAGAGTGAATATAGGTATTCACTATATATGTTAGCTTTGTAAATAGTAGATAACCTATCACTGCTCTCAGCAATGTTTGTAGTTACCCAATTTTTTATAGACTTAGTGTGTACTATTGTAAGGTGAGGGTTGTATATAAATACAGCGCTCGGAGCCTTTTTGTACTCACTTATAAAACTAGAAATAGTTTTTTCTTTATCATAGTCTCCTGTACCACTACGCATCTTTTCCAACAGAGAGTCGACAGCAGAAACTGTATATTCTGTCACATTGAGTCCTGGATCTTTTCTTTGAGACGAATGCCAGAAGGCAAAAAGATCTGATTCGTGTTCTATTATTTCTCCAAACAATAGAGCTTCGAACTCTCTTGGTCTTATGATGTCTTGGTTTAAAGTACCTATATCAAAAATTTGTATTTCTACGGCTATACCTATTTTTTGCAGATTTCTTTGTATCTCTTCTGCGACACTGATGAGTTCCGGTGTGTCGCTAGTAGCTATCTTAAGAGAAAGATAAGTCGTGTTATCTTTGTCTGTCTTGGACATAAAGCCTGTTTCGTCTATTGACCAGCCTTTAGATACTAAAAGATTTATTGCTTTTTCCGGATCGTATTCGCTCACATAATCACTTGGATTGTAGAGTGTGTTTGGTACCGGATTGGAAATAGGAGTAGCGTGTCCGAAGAAGATACTATCAATTATTTCATTTTTGTCAATAGCCATCTGTATAGCTTTTACTATGTAGTCATTTCCTAGTAGGGGATTTTGGTTTTTATTAAAGAAAAGTCCAAAGACGCGAGGGAGTGGTACGCTCTCTACTACAAATGATTTGTCTTCAAACGTATAAGTATTTGCTGGTGAAATACCAGATATAGTATCTACACTCGAACCTTTTATTGCGTCTATGGCTTTTTGTTCATTTGGGTAAAACTTTACTAATATGTGATCTATATAAGGACGGCCCAAAGCAAAGTCTCTATTTGATACTAGAGAATAAGATATGGCTATACCTGAAGATTTCTTTTCTACAGATGATATTTTATAAGGTCCAGTACCTATAGGAGAAGTGTTGTAGTCGTTTATTGAAAATTCTGTAGGACTTAGGTCTTTCCATAGGTGATATGGAAGTATACCTAGTGTCAGCTGGTCTTCAAAAGCGGAATATGGTTCTTTTATTTTAAATACTATAGTATAGTCATCCACTATCTCTGATGAAACTCCTTGCCATTTTATACGTAGGGGACTTTTTACATCAGGGTTTTGTATAGATTCTATAGTAAAGGATACGTCTGTAGCAGTGAGCTCTTCTCCGTCGTGGAATTTGACTCCTTTTTTAAGATGGACTGTGTATTCCTTACCATCTTCACTTTTTTCTACGCTTGACGCTAGGTCGTTTATATATCCACCTTTTTCATCTTTTCTAAGTATGCCGCTATATACAAGTTCTGTAAGGTCTTTGTCTGCATCTGTTATAGCCAATACTGGGTTTATAAATCTAGGTGTACCAACTATACCTATGGTGTATGTGCCTCCATATGCAGGATTTATCTTAGATAGACTGCGGTTTAGATCTTCAAATATATTTAAAAAAGAAAAAAGTCCTACAAAAAATAATACTAAAAGCAAAAGCCACTCTTTCTTCGAAAGAGATCTTTCAATCAAAAAGAATTCATCCTTAGACGGAAAAAAATTTTTTATTTTTTTAAACATAATTTTAAATTACAAATTTATATTAGTACATGTGACAATAGTACAGCGATAACAAAAAGTATCCCCACTACTATAGTGAATGTAAAAATAAATTTTTCGAATCCTCTTCTTTTACTGTAAGTGACACTATCGTCACTACCTCCTAGAGCACCACCTATACCTGCACTTCTTTCTTGAAGGATAACTGAGATTATAAGTATTATAGCTAGTACTATCTGAGCTGAATTTAAGATTTTTGGTAAAAATTCCATTTCCTAACTATATCAAAAAAAATATTAGAATCAAGTGACGAGGGGGATTTTACATTGGCTATTTAAATGGTAAAATAATATATAAGAAAATATGTATTTTGGCGACAATAAAGACATTACATATCTGGCAAAAACCAACTTCCGTAACAAGGAGCAGATTTTTGGTATAAAAACGAAAGATAGAAGGCAACATATGTATGTACTAGGAAAGTCTGGTACCGGTAAGTCTGCACTCCTATACAATATGATAATTCAAAACATTGCCAATGGTAGTGGTGTTTGTGTTGTAGATCCTCACGGAGAACTAGTAGAAGATGTGCTGAAGTCTATACCGGACCATCGTTTGGATGATGTTATATATTTCAACCCAGCAGACATCACTAGTCATATGGGATTCAACGTTTTGGAAATAGAAGATCCAAAATACAAACACTTGGTAGCGTCTGGTCTGATGGGAATATTTACCAAGATTTGGGCCAACGCATGGAGTGCCAGAATGGAATACATACTAAACAACTCCATCTTAGCCCTTTTGGATACTCCAGGGACTACGCTACTTGGTATACCTAGGATACTAGTAGACAAAGACTATAGGCAAAAAATAATAGAAAACCTAAAAGACCCAGTGGTAAGGGCTTTTTGGGTTCATGAGTATGAAGCGTGGCAAGACAAGTTTAGAAACGAAGCCATCGCACCTATACAAAACAAAGTTGGGCAGTTTTTATCCACCGCTATCATAAGAAATGTTGTAGGGCAAAGTAACTCGACTATAAATATTTTCGATATTATGAACGAGGAAAAAGTTTTCTTGGTCAATGTTTCAAAGGGTAGGATAGGTGAAGACAACTCAGCTCTTTTGGGAGGTATGCTTATCACCAAAATACAGCTAGCTGCCATGGAAAGAGTGCGTATACCAGAAAAAGATAGAAAAGATTTTTATCTATATGTCGACGAATTCCAAAACTTTGTTACTGATTCTTTTGCTTCTATTTTGTCTGAAGCTCGTAAATACCGACTTTGTCTTACTATCGCTCACCAATACACAGGCCAACTCATCACTGATGCAGGTCCGGCTGTGCGAGATGCTGTTTTTGGTAACGTAGGAACCATGATCATATTTAGAGTTGGAGCTGATGATGCAGACTTTCTAGAAAAGGAATTCTCACCAGAGTTTACTGTGGAAGATATAGTAAACCAACCAAACTATCATGTATATATGAAGCTTATGGTGGACGGTGTGACATCTAGACCTTTTTCTGCTTGGACATTACCGCCTTATGAATCAGAGAACGGTGAAGTAAATAGAGAGAAGATCATAAAAAGATCAAAAGAACTTTACACCAGACCAAGAGAGGTTGTAGAAAAAGAGATCAACGAATGGAGTGGTATGACAAACAACGACGAAGATGGCAAAGATGGTAAATGGAAAGCTGTATGTAGTAACTGTGGTGTAGATATCACCTTACCTTTTATGCCAAAAGAAGGAAGAAGTGTGTACTGTAAAGACTGTATGGCGAAGATAAAAAAAGGTGACCTTATGCCAGTGCAGAACTTTAAGACCAATCCTAAAAAAGAAGCTGAGAGTTATGAAGCTTTGGCAAATCTGGGGATAGAATTTTCAAGCTCAAATAACAAAAACTCAAACAGACGTGATGGTAACAAAAAAGTAGAAGACATAAATACTCAAAGAAGAAAAGTGTCTAAGAGAAAAAATAATGGAGATGACAAAACTAAAAAGGTGGACCTAGGAAAGATCTTGGCGGAAGCACTCAAAGTAAGTCCTAATAAAAAAGATATTCCTCAAGTAGAAGAAGTAAAAGAAATTAAAACTGAAAAAGACGAAGAAGGGTATGTATCTTTGAGTGATCTAAAAGGAAATACTGAGGAAGTGGTAAATAAAGATGATGAAGTAAAAGAAGAACCAAAACAAGAGTCTACAAAAGAAGAAAAAGATAAAAAGGACTGGAAGTTTGCAAGCAAAGACCAGAGTGAAGAAAGTAAAAACTCTCTCAAAGAGGCTCTTATGTCTATGAAGAAAAATGTTGCTGATGTTTCCTTGGATAGTGAAGTAGAAGATGACAAAGATGAAGGAAAGCCTGTAGAGACAAAGTCAGTAAAACAACTCAAAGAAGACATAGCTCTAGATGAAGATCTAGATAATATTCAAAAACCATCAAACAAATCTAGAAAAGAAGTACCAGAAGATGTACTTAAAGATTTGTTGAAGTAATTTTGTTGACAAAAATACCAGCTAAGTGTACATTTGCTTTATGCAAAGCAAAATACAGTATTTCTTAATTTTGTCTATTTTTTCATTAGGGATATTACTTCCAAGAAGTGATGTATTTGCTCTCCGTATAAATGAGATTATGTATGATGCTCCAGGTTCTGATACTGGAGCTGAATGGGTAGAGATATATAACGATGAAGGTTCATCTGTGAATCTATCCGGCTATAAGTTTTTTGAAGCAGACACCAACCACGGGCTCACTCTTATATCTGGTAACAGCACTTTAGCTTCTGGTGATTTTGCTATTATAGTTTCTGATCCTACTATTTTTGAATCTATTTATCCTGGTGTGAGTGTCAGTATTTTTGATTCTAGTTTTTCTCTAGTGAACACAGGAGGTGAGTATATAGCTATCAAAGACGCTTCGGGTAATGTATTGGATGGACTTACATATGATCCAAGTATAGGAGCAGGAGATAACGGCAACACATTATCTTATTCTTCTGGTGTGTGGGTATCAGCCAGTCCAACACCTGGTACTACCAACGCATCTGGCTCTACAGAAAATACCGATGATACAAACGAGGATACTTCTGGTTCTAATAGTGATTCTGATTCAGATACAGTAAACAGTACAACTTCTTCTTCTGACGGAACTGTGTCTAGTTCAGAAAATGTTGTAGAGACAGTTTGGACTATGGAAATAAAAGCTCCAGCGTATGGGATAGTGGGTTCTGATGTAGTTTTTGAATCTGAAGTTTATAATAATAACGGTAAAAAAGTTTATCCTGGGAAATTGGTTTGGAATATGGGGGATGGTACTGTCATACATCAAGACAGTGCTGGAGAACTAAGACATACTTATTTTTCTACAGGAACTTATGTGGTATATGTAGATTATTACAAAGCTACATCTTTTCCTGCAGATGAACCTGTAGTTTCAGCTAGAGTAAATCTAAATGTAAATAACAATACTTTTACTATAGAAAGAGGAAAAGAGATAGGTTTTCTGACAGATGTAGTACTCACAAATAAAAGTGGTAAAGAAGTAAATCTGGGTGATTGGAAAATAGTAGGTGATTTACATACTTACACTATACCTAAAAATACAATATCTATTTATGGTAAGGATCTTACACTATCTGGAACTGCGACGGGTTTTACTACTGGTGATGAAACTATTACTCTGTACGATCCGAGTGGAACAAATGTTGCTTCATATAACGTAAATCAAAAACCTGATACCGTAATAACATCTTCAAGTAGAAGCTCCTCTGGTTCTTATAGTACAGGTAATATTATCTCGTCTTCTAGCAACAATATAGATAGTAAGTCTTTGGAAGCAAATGTAGGAGATGCTTACGAAAAAATAAAAGATAAAAATCCAAATATACTACTGTATATACTGCTTATAATAGCTATCATGTTTATGGGAGCTGGTTTGGGTATATATTTTTTCTCAAATAAAAAATCTACAGTAAAGGATCAAGATGATTTAGATAAATACAACTTTATTTAATCTGTTCTATTTTATTTAAAATACTTGGTATTTTTTTGAAGTCTTTCATTAAGGTCTCTCTCATACTTCCGTTATACAGTGCTGCTGCGGGATGGTAGAGCGGTAAGAAATATTCTACAGGGAAGTCTGAGAATTTTTTATGTATTAGTTTTCCATGTGCTGTACTTATTTTTAGGTCAGGGAAAAAGTCATTCATAGAGTGGCGACCTAAAAATACTATTAATTTTGGAGATATTGATTTGAGTTCTTCGTAGAGCCACTCTCTACAAGCTGACTTTTCTTCTGGTAGAGGATCTCTATTTTTAGGAGGTCTGTATTTTACTATGTTTGTGATATAGATATCTTCTCTCTTTAGTTTTATAGTAGATAGCATTTCATCCAAGAATTTACCTGCCGATCCAACAAAAGGCACACCTGTTTCATCTTCTTTTTGTCCTGGAGCTTCTCCTATGAAAACTATATCTGCTTTTGGGTTTCCATGACCTTTTACAGCCTGATTAGCAGTCTTTTTCAGTTCACAGGTGCAGTTTTCTATCCAGTATAGATGTATAGCTTCCAGGTCTTTTTTCATGCTTTCATTATACAATAATATTTGGTATATTATCGTGCATGGGAATAAAATCATTTTTAACAAAACAAGTATTAAAAGCAAAAGGAGTTAGTGGAGAAGAAGCGGATAGAATATCTAAAATGATGGATGAAAATCCTGCGCTTGTAGACTCTCTAAAGGAGCTTGAAAAAAACAAAGAACTCAAAACTCTTTTTGAAAACATACAAAAAGAAATAGATGAAAAGAAAAAGTCCGGTATGCCAGAAATGTATGCCATGATGAATGTGATGAGTAAATACAAAGAACAGGTGAGAAAGTATCAAAACGAACTCGCGCCTTTACTACAAATAATGCAAGGCATGCAAGGTAAGAAATAATCCATATGAAACTCCAGATAGGTATAGTGGGGCTACCAAACGTAGGCAAATCCACACTCTTTAACGCACTAACAAAAAAAAGTGTTCCAGCAGAAAATTATCCTTTTTGTACTATAGATCCATCTGTGGGTATTGTTTCTGTGCCAGATGAAAGACTTTATAAACTTTCAGAATTTTCAAAATCAGAAAAGACACTTCCTGCTGTAGTAGAATTCGTAGATATTGCAGGTCTAGTGGAAGGAGCTTCTAAAGGTGAAGGATTGGGTAATCAATTTCTTTCTCACATACGTGAAGTAGACGCCATACTTGAGATGGTGAGACTTTTTGAAATAGTAGGTGGAGATGATGACATCACTCATGTGTACGGCAACGTAGACCCTATGCGTGATATAAAGGTTATCAATATGGAGCTTATGCTTTCTGATCTTGAGACTGTGACAAAAAGACTTGGTAATATTGCTAGAGATGTAAAGAAAAATGAAAAGGAGGCTATCATAGAAGAGTCTGCTCTAAAAAAAGTAATACTGGCTCTGGAGAAAGAAGATATGATAAATACTATCGACTTTACCGAAGCAGAAGAAAAGAAGGTAAAGGCGCTGAATCTTCTAACTTCAAAAAAGATAATATATGGACTTAACAAAAGATCTGGGTCAAAAAACTTTGATGAAGAAAATCCAGCTATGTTTAAAGAGCTTACCGACTTTATAGAACAAAACGGTGCTGGATGGGTAGTGATAGATGCCAAAATAGAAAACGAACTAAAAGACTTTGAAGGAAATGAAAGAGAAGAAATGAGAGAAGCTATAGGTGCTCCTAAAGATGATGGAATAAATACTCTTATAAAGTCTTGCTACAACCTGCTAGATCTTTGTACTTATTTCACCACAGGACCTGATGAGACTCGTGGGTGGACTATAAAAAAGGGAAGCAGTGCTCCAGTTGCGGGTATGGCTATACATACAGACTTCAAAGACAAATTTATACGAGCTGAGGTGATAAACTGGCAAGATCTACTAACAGCTGGTAGCTACGCCAACGCTAGAGCTCAAGGTAAGCTACGTACAGAAGGAAAAGAATATATAGTCAAAGACGGAGACGTAGTGGAGTTTAAGATCTAGTTTTAGTTTGACTTCCTCTTATCTTAGAGATATGCTGAAAAAAAGCATAGTCATGGATATAGACAAGATAATTATTGTTCGAGCCAGGCAGTCGACTTTAGACTCCCTGAAGCGCATAGTGAGATATTTTAATAAAAAGAATTCACATCGTCTTTATGCCACCACTGATCCTGACACCGCATTATCATGGGTAAAACCTGATAATAATTATATTTTTGTAACAGGTAACCATTTCCAGGGTATAGAAAGAAACTCAGAACTTTCCAAAATGGCTTTGTTTGTGAGGAATACTTCTCCCGAGTCGATAATCATAGGATATTCGTCGACCTTCGGTGAAGTTGCGGATAAAAGTTTGGATTTTTATTTTGATCTTAACGATAAGTCGATGTATGAGGACATAAGTTCTTCTATCAGTGTTAAACTCAATTCTATGGGGCTTGATGTTCAAAACTACAGACTGGGGACATTTCTCTCTCTTCCTTTTGAAGATTTGGAAAGAGAAAGGTTGATAGAGATACTCAATCATCCAGTAGACTGGGAGCAGGAGCTTAAAGATCTCAAAAGAGCATAAAATATATAGGAGCATCCTTATGGATGCTTTTTATTATTACCAATAAATCTGTATAATAGTTACATGAAAGCCAAAAAAAGTTCAAAAATATTTGTCCTACCGACTGATACTCTCTACGGTATATGTACATCTGCTTTTGATAAAAAATCCGTACAAAAGATATATGATTTAAAAGGAAGAGATGAAAATAAACCTTTTATTATTCTTATATCTAAAGTATCTGACTTGGAGAAATTTGGAATAGAGAAAGATGTGATCAAAAAAAATAAAAAGTTTTTAGACAGTGTATGGCCAGGGAAGGTGAGCGTGATATTACCTTTGTCTAAGTCAGCTATAAAAAAATACACATACTTACACCGTGGTACAAACAAACTGGCATTTAGATTGCCACGCAAAAAAATAACTCAAACATATATCAAAAAATACGGTCCACTTGTAGCTCCTTCTGCCAACACTCAAGGTAAAAAGCCGTCTGAAAACATAAAAGAAGCCAAGAAGTATTTTGGAGACAGTGTGGACTTGTATGTAGCAGGAGGTAGACTCGTGGGTAAACCTTCTACAATCCTTGAAATTACAACACAAGGAGTCAATATTGTGCGACAAGGAGCAAAAGAGTTAAAATTATAATTACCTTACCAACTAATAAAAAAAACAATGCAAAACACACCATTTGAGAATTATAAAAAGAGAGTACTTAGTACTATGGAAAAGTCAGGTATGCCTAAAGAGTATGCTACTCCTTTTCTAGAACCAGAAAATATTGTCGAAGGAAATATAGATGTAAAGATGGATGATGGAAGTACTAAGAAGTTTAAAGGTTATCGAGTGCAATACAACAGCGCTAGAGGTCCTTATAAAGGAGGAATAAGATTTCACCAAGACGCAGATCTAGACGAAGTCAAAGCACTAGCTGCTCTTATGGCTATAAAGTGTGCAGTTGTTGGTATACCTATGGGTGGAGGAAAAGGTGGTGTGACTGTAAACCCAAAGGAACTATCTAAAAAAGAAATAGAAAACTTATCTAGAGGCTGGGTCAGGCTTATGGGTGACAATATAGGAGTAGACAAAGACATTCCAGCACCTGATGTAAATACTACACCTGAGATCATGGGCTATATGTTAGATGAGTTTGAGAAAATAAACAAAAGAAATGAACCTGGTATGATCACAGGTAAACCACTTGCCTTAGGTGGCTCCCAAGGAAGAACACCAGCTACAGGCCAGGGTGGTTTTTATGTTTTGGAATCACTTATGAAAGCGCTAGGTAAAAAAGAAAAAGGTACCATAGCTATACAAGGTTTTGGTAATGTTGGATATTATTTTGCGAGACTTGTACATGATGCAGGGTATAAAGTAGTAGCCGTGTCTGACTCAAAAGAGGGTATATACGTACCAGGAGGTATAGACCCAGTAGCAGCAGAAAACCTCAAATCTTCAGGAAAAAGACTTAGTGATTATGATGGAGCACAGGTGATAACAAATGAAGAACTTTTGGAGCTCGACGTAGATATACTTGTGCCAGCAGCTCTGGACAACCAAATAAGAGAAGACAATGCCAAGAACATAAAAGCTATGTTTATCATTGAGCTAGCCAACGGACCTATTACTCCAGAGGCAGACGTTATATTGGAAAACGCCGGTGTCATAGTGGTACCAGATGTGCTTGCCAACGCTGGAGGTGTGACAGTGTCTTATTTCGAATGGGTACAAAACAGATCTCAGTTTTATTGGACTGAGGAAGAAGTGCTTGCAAAACTAAAGCCGATCATGGACGATGCTTTCGAAAAAGTATTTATCGCTTCCAAAGAAAAAGAGATAAGTATGAGAGAAGGAGCTTTCTATGTAGCTCTCGAAAGACTAGTAGAATCCATGAAACTTCGCGGGAGAATATAATTATTTCTTCACAGCTATTTTTCTAGACAGTTTTTTGGTTGTTTTTACGGTAGGTTTCTTACTTACTAACTTTTTGTCTTTTTGAGCTCTATTTTCTTTTACTTTGTTTAGCTCGTCTATGATAGATATAAGTGTTTTTTCTATTCTATCGAAAGAAGCCTTGTCGAACTCATGCTCTTGAGTGCTTTTTAGATTTTCACGAAATCTATCTTCTGCTATTTCATCCACGTCTTCGACGATATCTTCTACATCTTCTGCTATTTCATCGATGTCTTCTTCAATCTCAGCTACATCTTCCGCGATCTCATCAATATCTTCCTCGATCTCAGCGACATCTTCCTGGATACTTACTATACTAGCGGTGTTTTTGTTTACAGACATTTGTATGAAGATAGCCAAGTATATAGCTTCAAGTGATACGGCTGTTGTCAGGATCAAAAGTACTTTATCTACGTCTATATGAAAAAAGATCAAGGTTATTGCGATGATAAATATGAGAGTATGTACCAAAAGAGACGAAGTAGATCCTACCCAGCGTGTAGCTCGGTTTGCAAAATATTCGATTTTTGTATTTTGCGGATTATTTTCATTCATAAATAACATATTGAATATACCAAAAAAATGAAGTAAAATAAAGGTATGAGAGAAAGTTACCCTGAATATTTTGGTCCTGTGGACAGAAAAGATCTAGACATCACTTCTGATGAAAATTTGGATTTGGCTGCAGAAAACCTAAAGGATGCTTTAGATTTTGGAGGTAAGAAATTAGACGAAAAGAAAGACAATGATGAAGAAGTACGATCATAAGGATATTGAGAAGAAATGGCAGGACAGATGGGAAGAGGAAGGTTTATACAAAACACCCAACAAGGTTCCAGGAAAAGACAACTACTACACTTTGGTGGAGTTTTCTTACCCTTCGGGGAACTTGCACGTAGGACACTGGTACGCTTTTTCTGTACCAGATATGTTTGCAAGATACAAAAGGATGAGAGGGTACAACTCTCTATATCCTATGGGTTTTGATTCTTTTGGACTACCTGCAGAAAGAGCCGCTATATTACATGGTAAAAATCCAAAAGATTGGACTTATAAAAATATGGAATACATGCAAAACCAGCTACGTAGTATGGGAGCTAGTTTTGATTGGGACAGGAGAGTGATCACCTCTGATCCAGAGTATTATCGCTGGACTCAATGGATGTTCAACCAATTTTACAAAAACGACTTAGCTTATAAAGCCAACACAAAAGTGAACTGGTGTCCTACTGATAAGACTATACTAGCCAACGAACAGGTGATAGATGGTAAATGTGATAGGTGTGGTACAGAAGTAGAACAAAAAGATCAAGAGCAGTGGATGCTCAAAATCACAGAGTTTGCAGATGCGCTTACTGATGATCTAGATGGTCTTGACTGGAATGACGCGATAAAAGAAGCTCAAAGGTCATGGATAGGTAGGAGTGAGGGAAGTGAGATAAGTTTTAAGCTTTCTTCTGGAGACTCTGTAGATGTTTTTACTACTCGTGCGGATACGCTTTTTGGTGTCACATATGTTGTGCTTGCTCCAGAGCACCCACTGGTAAATAAACTTCTTGATCAAGTAGAGAACAAACAAGAAGTAGAAAAGTATATAGAAGAAACAAAGAAAAAATCAGAACTTGATAGGCAACAAGCAAAAGAAAAAACTGGAGTAGAACTAAAAGGTATAACGGCTACCAACCCTGCCTACCGGCAGGCAGGCCTGCAAAATGACGAAGAAGTCCCAGTTTGGATTGCGGACTATGTGCTTGCCGGGTATGGAACAGGTGCGGTAATGGCGGTACCAGCTCACGATGAAAGAGATTTTGAGTTTGCAAATAAATATGGATTACCAATCAAACAAGTAATAGCACTCCAAATAGGGGAAAGAATTATTAATGCAAAAGAACGTTTAGGTGTTTCAGCAATTATAAGGAATTCTCAGGGTAAAATACTTGTTCAACAAAATGAACACCAAAGAGGGATATTGCATTCATTACCAGGTGGAGGTGTAGAAGAGGGTGAAAATGTAGAAGAGGCTTTAATCAGAGAGATTAAAGAAGAAACCGGATATACTGATCTTGAAATAGTTTTTTGTAAAGGGGCTTATGAATATAATTTTAACTCTCCTGAACGTGGTTATGACCGGAAATTAACCGAATTTTTATATGAGGTAAAATTAATTTCTGATAAGAATGAAGGAAGACATCTTACTGATAAAGAGAAAAGTATTATAAAAGATGATCTGTGGTTGGACCATAACGAAGCTATTAAAATTTTGAAACAATCAAATAATTTCTGCGGATACGCGGAGGCTATTTTAATGGAAAGAAAAAATAATTATTTAGATGGAATACTCGTGAATTCAGGTAAATTCGACGGTCTTACATCCCAAGAAGCGCGGGAAAAAATTACAGAATTTGTTGGAGGAAAAATGGTAAAGACTTACAGACTTCGTGACTGGGGGATAAGCCGCCAGAGATATTGGGGTTGTCCGATACCGATAGTTTATGACCCTGAAGGTAATGCTCATGCCGTGCCTGACGAGCATCTGCCTTGGCTGCTACCTGAAGATGTAGATCACACGCCAGACGGAACAGCACCACTAGCCAGGAGTAAAGAGCTTTTTGAAAGAACAGAAAAAATATTTGGTAAAGGTTGGAAGCCAGAGGTAGAGACTATGGATACATTTGTAGATTCTTCTTGGTATTTTTATCGTTATCTTGATCCAAAAAATGAAAAAGAGTTTTGTAGTACTGACTCACAGAAAGATTTTATGCCGATAGATATTTATTTTGGTGGAGCAGAACACACCACTATGCACCTTTTGTATTCTCGTTTTTGGGTAAAGGCACTTCGTAAAATAGGTCTTACAGATATAAACGAACCTTATACAAGGAGAATCAACCGCAGCCTTATACTAGGACCTGATGGCAACAAAATGAGTAAGAGTAAAGGTAACGTGATAGACCCAGACGAAGTCGTAGGTTTTGTTGGAGCAGACACTGTACGTATGTATTTGGCATTTATAGGCCCTTATGGAGCTACTAGCCACTATCCTTGGGATCCGAACGGTGTAGTAGGTATAAGAAGATTTATAGAAAGATTTTGGAAGACTACTGATTTTATAGTGGAGGATGATACAAAGTCACTAGACACTCTTTTACACAAGACTATAAAAAAAGTCACAGATGATATAGAAAGATACAAATTCAACACAGCCATATCTGCTATCATGATATTTATCAACGAAGTAGAAAAGGAAAAGAAGATAAGTAAGGAGCAATATTCTACTATGGTCAAACTTCTTTCTCCTTTAGCTCCTCATGTGTCAGAAGAAATATGGAGAGAAGTTTTAGGTAACAGCAAATCTGTTCACCTAGAAGACTGGCCGGTATATGATGAGTCTCTTATAAAAGAAGAAGAGGTCAACATATCTGTATCTGTAAATGGTAAGTCTAGGTCTTTGGTAAAAGTGCCTTTTGATAGTGAAGAAGAATTTGTCTTGAGTGTAGCGAAAGAAGATCAAAATGTCTCTAAGTGGATAGATGGGAAAAATATAAAAAAGATTATTTTTGTTCCCAATAAAATAATAAATATAATTACAGATTAGTATGGTGAAGCGTTTTATTTCTTTTTTCTTTCGTGAATATAAAAATGTACACATGGCAGCTTTTTTACTAGCTGTGTCTACTTTTGCTTCACAAATATTGGCGCTTATAAGAGATCGTATATTTGCTACACAGTTTGGTCCGGGACAAGTGCTAGACACTTATTACTCTGCTTTTCGTGTGCCTGACTTACTTTTCATCACTATAGCCTCGCTTGCTTCTGTGACAGTACTTGCACCGAAGCTGAACAGTTTTATAGGTACAGATGACAAAGACAACACCCAAGCCAAAAACTATCTAGGTAATATAGCAAAAGTATTTTCTATATTTATGATAGGTTGTTCTTTCTTGGCTTTCTTGCTCATGCCTTTACTTGCCAAGATAGTAGCTCCTGGTTTTGACGCAAGTTCACAGGCTGAGCTAGTGCTTTTATCTAGAATAATGCTTCTTTCTCCTATAATGCTTGGTTTTTCCAACTTGCTTTCTTCTGTGACACAAATATACAGAAGGTTTACCACATACGCTCTTTCTCCGGTGCTGTATAACTTGGGTATCATAATAGGTGCACTTTTTATATATCCTCATTTTGGTATAGTTGGGCTAGCTTTTGGTGTAGTTATAGGAGCTATCATGCACGTAGGTATACAAGTACCGGCTGTCAGAGATTTGAACATGACACCTGTTTTTCAGAAGAAAATAAATTGGTCAGAAATATATTCTCTGGCGGCTACATCTTTACCTCGTACTCTTACACTAGCTTTTACTAGCATAGGATTTTTAGCTTTGACTGCTATAGCTTCTGATATAGGAGAAGGTTCTATCAGTCGTATGCAGTTTGCTTATAACCTACAGTCTGTACCTATAGCTATCATAGGTCTTTCTTATGGAGTAGCTGTGTTTCCTACACTTACAAAATATTTTTCTTCTGGGGACAAAACAGAGTTCTCACGAGTACTTAGCAACTCCTTCAGGCATATACTTTTGTGGTCTGTACCCGTAGCAGTATTTTTTGTTGTTCTTAGAGCTCATATCGTCAGAGTTATCCTTGGAGCTGGAGAGTTCACCTGGGACGACACCAAACTCACAGCTGCTGCTTTTGCCTTGTTTACCATATCTGCAGTATTTCAAAGTTTACTTATTCTCATCATACGTGCGTATTATGCATCTGGTACAACATGGAAACCTCTTAAGATGGGGCTTATAGCTACTGTAGTGCAGACTATATTAGCTTTTGTTCTAACAAAACTCTTCTTGATACATCCTGAATTTGGCGCACTTATGTCTAAGTATCTTAGAGTTACTGGGGTCCCTGACAACGAGATGCTTATGTTGCCGCTAGCTTATACTATAGGTACTATAATCAATTTTGTTTTCCTTTGGGGTATTTTTAAGTCAGATTTGATGCAAAAAAAAGATCTATACAAGATAGGAGCTTCGCTCAAACAAATACTCATAGCCAGTCTTTTCTCTGGGTTTGTCGTATATATGATGTTGAATATTTTGGCTACATTTTTCAATCAAGATACTTTCAAAGGTATATTCTTGCAAGGGTTCCTTTCAGCTATAGTCGGAGCTATTATGTGGGGTATAGTGCTCAAATGGTTTAAAAACGAGGAATTTAGTAATCTGTACTTGAGATTTTCTAAAAAAACCGGACTATCATAGAAACCGGTTTTCTGTTAATATATCATCACTCATGAATAAGAATATAAGAAATTTTTCTATAATCGCTCATATAGACCATGGTAAGTCTACACTTTCTGACAGAATGCTAGAGGTGACCAATACTATAGAAAAAAGAAAAATGAAAGATCAGGTTCTAGACAACATGGAGCTAGAAAGAGAAAGAGGTATCACCATCAAGATGCAGCCTGTTCGTATGCAACACAAGATAGACGGACAACAGTATATATTCAACCTCATAGATACTCCTGGACACATAGACTTTTCTTATGAAGTGTCTAGAGCCATCAAAGCAGTGGAAGGATCTGTGCTTTTGGTAGATGCTACACAAGGTGTACAAGCCCAGACTTTGTCAGTACTTGAAATGGCTAAAAATGCAGGACTTGTGATAGTCCCAGCAGCTACGAAAGTGGATTCTCCGCTCGCTAGAGTAGATGAGGTAAAGCTTGAGATAGCTGAGCTCATAAACTGCGACCCAGATGATGTGATAGGTGTGTCTGGTAAAACAGGAGAGAACGTAGAAGAGCTACTTCGACTTATAGCTAAAAAAGTACCACCACCTACAGAAGTATCTGACAAACATACCAAGGCTTTGGTCTTTGACTTTAAATATGACAACCACAAAGGAGTAGTGGTATATGTAAGAATGATATCTGGTTCTATAAAGAAAAATGACAAGCTTATATTTAGAGTGTCTGGTGAGAAGTTTATATGTCTGGAAACAGGTATATTTTCTCCAGATGAGAAACCAAAAGATAGTTTAGAAGAAGGTGAGATAGGTTACATAGTGACGGGTATCAAAAAGCCAGGTGTGGCTACTGTGGGAGATACTATAACTATGGAAAAAGATCCGTCTCCAGCACTATCAGGATATGAAAGACCAAGACCAGTAGTATGGGCGTCCATATTTCCAGAAAGCCAAGACGATTTTGATGTATTGAAACAAGCTCTAAACAGACTCCGTCTGTCTGACTCATCTATTTCATATGAAGAAGAATCTTCCGGCACTTTAGGTAGAGGTTTTAGAATAGGTCTTTTGGGTATGCTTCACCTAGAGATAGTGACAGAAAGACTAAAAAGAGAGTTCAACATATCTTTGGTAGTTACTACACCTTCTATTACATACAAAGTGATAAACAAAAGTGGTGAAGAAGAGTGGATATATTCTCCGATAAAATTTCCAGATGATGGTAGTGTCAAAGAGATATATGAACCATGGGCAACTGTAAATATCATTACACCTTCATCTTATCTACCCAACATCATGCCTATGCTGTATGATCACGAAGCTGAGATAGGGGATAGTGAGTCTTTTGGTGATGGCAGGTCTAGAGTATTGATCAACCTGCCTCTAAGAGAACTAATGAGGAATTTTTTCGATGAGCTAAAGAGCGTAAGCTCTGGGTATGCTTCTATATCTTATGAAATAAACGAAATGAGAAAAGCCGATGTGGTGAGGATGGATCTTTTAGTGGCTGACGATGTGGTTCCTGCTTTTTCTACTGTGGTTTCTAGAAGAAAAGTACAAGATGAAGCTGAGAAGTCTGTTGCAAAACTAACCAGCATACTTCCTCGTCAACAAATAGCTGTAAAAATACAAGCCAAAGCCCTAGGAAGGATAATATCTTCAGAAACATTGAAAGCTTTCCGAAAAGATGTGACAGGGTATTTGTATGGAGGTGATGTCACTAGAAAAATGAAACTCCTAGAAAAGCAGAAAAAAGGTAAGAAGAAAATGCAAAAAACAGCCAAGGTAAATATCCCAGAAGATGTGTTTGTAAAGATGATGAGAAGGGGTAGCGGTAACTAGTTGCGCAAAGCTGGAGCTGCGTATAGTAATACCATAGAAATAACTGTCAGTAGAACTAGTATAGACCAAACCACTCGCATCCTTTTCTTATTTTTCTTGCTCATTAAAAACATAGGGAGTATTATAGATTATATATGGCAAAAGTACAACATAAGACCAAGATCCCTTCATTTTTCACCACATATCCTATGATTGTGCTTTATTTGATCATATCTATATCACTCTTATCTTCTTCTTTTGTTATGGTAGGTAAGGCTTTTGATACTAGAAAAAAAGCTAACATTGCAGAATCTAAATACGAAGAAGCTTTAAAGCAAAATGAATATTTGCTAGATAAAACAAATAGTGAAGAAGAGGGAAGTGAATATTTCTTAGAGTCAGTACTACGAGATGAATATAGAGCTGTGAAAGAAGGTGAGGAGATAGTCGTGATCACTGACCAGTATGAAGATGTAGACCCTAACGCGAAAAAAGGTCTTTGGAATAGAATATTTGGTGACAAATAGTGGTGCCCTTGCCAGGAATCCCTGCCTGCCGGCAGGCAGGGAACCAGAACCACTCCTCCCTGCTTCGCTGAAGCTACAAAGGACACAGTAGGACGGAGTTGTTGCCCGCCTGCCAAATTAATACATTTACAAATTGTGTCTCTGGTAGGAATCGAACCCACAATTACTCCTTAGGACGGAGTCGTTATATCCATTTAACTACAGAGACATTTATTTTTACAAGCCGGGCAGGTATCCATTTAACTACAAGGGCTTATAAATTAAGACAGACTAAAATCCGCTTGTTAGCGGATTTTAGCATATATGATATTTTTTTAAAACTAAAGACCTAGTAGTTCTGATAGTTTTGCTTTATTGAAACCCACTACTATATCATTGTCTATCATGATAACAGGTACACCCATTTGTCCGCTTCTTTCTATCATTTCTTCTCTTCTTACGGCGTCGGCTGCTACGTCAAATTCTTGGAACTCTACATTGTTCTCATGGAAGAATTCTTTTGTTGCTTTACAATATGTACATGTAGGTGTTGTGTAAATTGAAACTTGCTTCATAACATCTAACTTAATTTTTAATATGCCAATTATATCATATTAGATACTGGTGTGTATCTTGTCAGGGTGTGGTATAATTTTGTTTATGGATCCAGAAATAAAAAGCCTTTTGGCTAAAAATCTAGAGCTTACAAGGGAGAGTCATGAGATGCTCAAAACGATAAAACGTATTACTGTAAGAGAGCATTTATATAGAAATATATATAGAGGTATCATCATACTTACTATATTGTTTTCTCTTTTCTTTGCTCAAAAAATATTGGGAGGTCTTTTGAATATGACAGGCGTAGGTCCTCTTATGGAAGTATACGGAGGAGGTTCTATAGACGGTCTAGGTAATCTAAACCTAGGAGATGTCTATGGAGGTCTTGGTGATCTTCAAAATACAGACCAAATAAAAGACGCTATAAACGGTTTGTAAAATTACCTAGATATGATATAAATATAGAGCTAAATTATATGCTCAGGTAGCTCAGTTGGTTAGAGCACTCGCCTGAAGAGCGAGGTGTCGGCAGTTCGAGTCTGCCCCTGAGCACATAAAACACAAATAATGAAATTTAAATAATAAATGCTATAATTAATAAAATTCATTTATGAAAAATGTACTTATAATTGGTGGTAGCTCTGGGTTAGGTTTGGAATTAGCTAAAATCTACTCAAATGATCATAAAGTTATTATAACTGGTAGAGAAAAGAAGGAAAGTATAGAGTACGACTTTGTTTCCTTTGATATGGATAAATATGAATCAACTGAAGGTTATTTGGAAAGTTTTCTAGATCAGTTACCCAAAATAGATATTTTGATCTATGCCTTGGGTTACTACCAGAAAGGGGTTATTACAGACATTTCAGACGATGATATAAAGATGATTACAGACTCTGGAATCACCGTGCCTTCTTTGATAGTTAAGAAGATATTAATCAAACAGGGTGTTCTGGATACTTTTATTGCTATTACCTCCACTTCCGCCTGGACACCGAGATTGCTGGAGCCGCTGTATGCTACTTCCAAAGCAGGACTGACCATGCTTGCTGCATCTCTATCTTTGGATGACAGGATAGATAAAGTCATGGTTGCAGGACCAGCTGGAATGAAGACTCCGTTTTGGAAAAATAATCCAGAGGTGGATACTAGCGAGATGTTAGAGTCACATTGGGTAGCAGAAAATATTTTCCGAGAAGTGCATGAGGACTTTAAGTATAAATATATACAACTACTGAGAAAACCTGAAAGGGTGGTCTTAGTAGAAAAAAGACAATAAAAAAAGCACCTTAACGGTGCTTTTTATATTGATTTTACTTTTACTGTTGTTTTTCTTGATTTGTCTAGTTTCGGTAGTCTTAGTACGAGTAGTCCGTGTCTTTCTATGGCTTCTGAGTTGTCTACATCTACTTCGTGAGGAAGGGCTATGGTTCTTGAGAAAGATCCCCAATAAAGTTCTTTTATAAAATAGTTTTCATCATTCACTGTCTTGTTTTCTTCTCTACGACCGTTGATAGTCACGCTGTCTCTAGTGATACTCACAGACAAATCTTCTGGTCTTACACCAGCTACCATACTTTGTACCACTATTTCTGTAGGTGTATCATATACGTCTACAGTGAGTTGACCTTCTTCCTCTTCTTCTACAGCAGATACTTCGTCATCTACATGCTCAATACGAAGAGATTTTTGTTTCTCTTGTGACACATCATCATCGTAATCAAATTCTTCATCAAATTTGATACTTCCGGCTATTTTATTGAAGATTGAATTATTTTTTCCAAACATTTTATATAATTTCAGTACCCATTCTTCTTAATTTCTCAAATACGAGAAGAACAAAAACGGTAGCTATCCAAAGGAAAGAATATATAGCTAATATATCATTTCCACCTCTTTCTATTATAAAGAAATTAAAGGCACTATGCAATGCTATAGCTGCAAAAACTCCTACTATTGTGTATAAGTGTCTTACGAACTTTGTTTTGTAAAAAGCCAGACCTATGGATATACCGATAGTAGCACTTGCTGTGGAGTGTAGTAGAGTAGAACCTAGAAATCTTAGTTGTCCTGCCAAAAGACCTACGGTAAATTCTCCAGAAAGATTTGGGTCTACAAGGAAGAGACTGTTTTCTAAAGCGGCAAAACCCATAGCAGCTGTGATGAAGTATATAGGGAAGTCTACTGGTTCATCCATGACCTTGCCTGGTATAGCCAATATACCTACTGCCAAGAACTTGATGATCTCTTCTACACCCGCGGCAGATATTATGCCAAATATTCCAGAGTCTGGTACAACTTGTAGTATAAACTTCTGTAACGGTATCACGAATACCACACCCAAAGCTCCTAGAATAAATGTAAGAAAAAGCAGACCTTTTGGTTCTGGGTTTACATTGTCTTCTTTAAGCCAAAACCAAAGCCATATCAAAGTAGGCAAGAGCGCCGCTACGACTATGTATAAAACTAGTTCTGGTGTTATTGGATTTGATCCCATTTTTGTACCATTAGGAGATCTTTCTCTTCTAATATCGACCAAAGTTCTTCAGTGACAAAAGGCATGAAAGGATGAAGTACCTTTAATATGTCTCTTAACATTATAGCAAGAAAAGCTTTTCTAGAAGCTATTTGAGAAGCATCTCCTTCTGTAAATATTTGTTTACTCTCTTCTAGTATTTCTGAGGCAAACTTGTTCCATACATAGCCATATATTTTTTCTGCACTTATGTGAAGTAGATATGAGTCCATCTCTTTTTCTATCTCTCTTACAAAGCTTACGAATTCATCACGGAGCTTTTTGTCTGACTCGTTTAGTTCATTTGTCATATCAGTAGCTTCTGTGTGAGTCACTACGAACCTAGCTATGTTCCATATTTTGTTGGAGAAGTTTCTCTGACCTTTTACTTTATCCCAGCTGATGCGAGAGTCTATACCTGGTGCTGATCCAAATATAAGAGACATTCTTCCTGCATCTGCACCATACTTCTCTGCGACTTCTAGCGGGTCGATACCGTTGCCGAGACTCTTACTCATCTTTCTTCCTTTGTCATCACGCACTGTGCCGTGAAGATATACAGTGTGGAAGGGAATAGTACCGAGTGCATAACCAGTCATCATGATCATACGAGCCACCCAAAAGAAAAGTATTTCATATCCGGTTTCAAGTACGTCTGTAGGATGATATATCTCTAGATCTTTTGTTTTCTCTGGCCAACCAAGAGTAGAAAATGTCCAAATACCAGAAGAGAACCAAGTATCCAGAGTATCTGGGTCTTGTTCCCAGCCTTCTTCTTTTGGTGTTTCAGTACTTACAGATATTTCATCACCTTTGTACCATACAGGCACCCTGTGTCCGTACCATATCTGACGACTTATACACCAGTCGCGGAGGTTGTCTATCCAGTTGAAATAAGTCTTATCAAAGTGTTCTGGGAGTATCTTTATTTGTCCATTGTCCACTACTTTTCTCATGAGGTATTTCAAAGTGACTTCTTCTCCTGTAGATATACCATCTATATGTGAATCTTTTACTGTGAAAGGTTTGTTTACGTTGATAAACCATTGGAGTTTTGGCAACGGCTCTATTATCCCACCTGTTCTTTCTGCTGTAGCTATGTTTTGAGATATTTCTTCTTCTTTTTCTAAGAGCCCTTCGGAACGAAGCCATGAGACTACTTCTTCTCTAGCTTCTGTGGTCTTTTTACCCAAAATATTTTCACCTCCAACAGTCATTTTGGCGTATTCGTTGATAACTTGTATCTTTGGTAAGTCGTGTCTTTCAGCCATGTCCCAATCTATCATCGAGTGTGCAGGGGTTACTCCCAGCGCACCTGTTCCAAAATCTTTTTCTACAGCTTCGTCAGCTATCACTTTTATGTGTATATCAACACCACAAAAGTTGATATCGTATTCTTTACCAACATATTCTTTGTATCTAGGATCATCAGGATGCACGGCCACAGCAGTATCTCCGACTTTGGTTTCAGGTCTAGTGGTCGAGATACTTATAGGGAAGTCGTGACTGTATTTGAAAGTATAAAGTTTGGCTTTTCTTTCTTCATAAACTATTTCATCATCTGCTATCGTAGTCTGGCCTTTTGGATCCCAGTTTACTATCCTGTGTCCACGATATATGAGTCCGTCATCATACATCATCTTGAAAATAGTATTTACTGCTTTGTTGCGAGTATCATCTAGAGTAAAAGCTTCACGAGACCAGTCGCAAGAAGAACCCATCTTTTTTACTTGTGAGACTATGGTGTCATGAGACTCTTGAGCGAATTTAGATACTCTCTTGAGAAGTTCTTCTCTACCTAGATCGTGACGGCTTTTACCTTCTTTCTTTTGTATTTCTTTTTCCACTTTTGATTGAGTAGCTATGGCAGCGTGGTCTGTACCTGGTAGCCAAAGCGTACGGTAGCCTTGCATTCTTTTATACCTGACCATTATGTCTTCTATGGTAAGCATGAGACCGTGTCCCATGTGGAGTACTCCTGTCACGTTTGGAGGAGGCATCATGATGGTAAAAGGTTTGGCATCAGGTGCAGTGTGCCCGTCGGATATCATTTTTTCAGGGTTGAAATAACCACTTTTTTCCCATATTTCGTATATCTTAGATTCTGTATCTAAGTGTTCATAAGGTTTTAGTAGTTTCGGGTTTATTTCTTTATCTTCCATATTGGAATAATATAGCATTTATAAGGCTTGTTTGGAATAGGATATTATGATATATTCTAGATAAGTAGTTCATTTGGAGAAAACCCCAAAAAAGATGGAGTCGTAATTGCTTCGGAAATACCCTCAGTATCTCTGGGGAGCTCTAAAAGCATTGATTCCTTCGAACCAGTTCAAATGGACTGCAGACCACCCGGGCGAGTGAATTCGTTGCCCGGGTTTTTTATTTTATAAAAAACCTTTATCTAGTATAATTTACCCATGGATAAAAAGACCGTAAAAAGTTTTAGCATAATCAAAAGAAAGGAAAGTCTTGGGCATGCACTGCGTGGTATGTGGCTTTTCTTGCGTACTCAGCACAACGCTTGGCTGCACGTAGCTTCTACTGTGTTTATAGTAGGGCTCGGTATAGCGTACAAAATATCTCATATAGAATGGATGGTGCTAGCTATAGTCATAGGTATAGTTTTTATCGCAGAAGCCTTTAACACTGCTATAGAGATAGATATAGATCTGACTTCACCTGAATACCATCCCTATGCGAAAGACACCAAAGACGTAGCTGCCGGTGCGGTGCTTCTAAGTGCCATACTTGCTTTTAGTGTAGGGCTAATAATATTTCTTCCGAAAATACTTGCTCACGTTAGATAGATAAGTTGCCTTGTGCATGGAGAGCTTGGCTATTCCAAGGCACAGCTTTTTTTGTATTCATAAATGCACTCACTCCTATCATCACTGCATTGTCGCCAGTGAGGTTGTGTAGAGGTAAGTGTGTAGGTATATCTATCTCATTTTTTAGCCTATCTCTCAAATGTTTGTTGGCTGACACTCCACCACCCACTATGAGACACTTTGGATCAAAAGCTTCTATAGCTTTTTTTGTTTTTAGTACAAGTATATCTATAGCCGCATCTTCAAACTCTCTAGCTACTAGCTTTCTCGTGTCTTCGTTACTAATATCATTTTCTTTTGTGTAATAAAGTACGGAGGTTTTGAGACCAGAATAAGAAAAATCATAATCATCACTATGGGCCATCGGTCTAGGAAATATATTTTGAGCTTCGTGGTGCTGTCTGTGAGAGTCTGCTAGTTTGGATATTTCTGGTCCGCCTGGGTAGGGAAGAGAAAGTATCCTTGCCACTTTATCGAAAGCTTCTCCCACGGCATCGTCTTTTGTTTTGCCTAGTATTTTGTATTCTCCCCAGTCTTTGACCAAAACTATTTCAGTATGACCACCAGATACCAAAAGAGACAGAGCAGGGAGCTCTACGTTATTAGTATTGAAAAATGTGCCATCGGTAGAAAGTACAGATACTATGTGTCCGTGCATATGGTTGACCGGTATTATTTTTTTATTCCATATTACAGAAAGTGCTTTAGCAAAATTTATCCCAGCCCAAAGCGTAGGAGGTAGACCAGGTCCTACAGTCACAGCTATGTAGTCTATATCCAAAGATGTATCTATACCTATTTCGTTTACTATATTTTGTAGCAAGACTTCTTCACGACGAAGTACTTTTTTTATCTTAGCTAGTTTGATATTTTTTGATATACCAGAAAAAATATTTTTTTCTTTTTGTTTTGTATCCAACTGCGCGTCGGACAAAGTCTTTTTTAGTACTGGAACAAGGTTCTTCACATGCTCTCTTTTTGCCATCATAGGAAAAACACCACCGTACTGGTTGTGCAGGGATATTTGTGAGGATACGTTGCTAGCTAGCACCTTGATACTTTCTCCTTTTTTCTCTAGCAATGCTATAGCAGTATCGTCACACGATGTTTCTATCGCTAGTATTTTCATGATTACACTTTTTGCCTAAGCACCAACAATGTTTGGTGTCTGTATGCATAATATACAACAATATTAGAGAATATACGATATGGTCGTCTATGATAGGGTTGTTCTCTGGTAGCATAAGAGCTAGATACATAAGCATAAGCATGATGATACCTATAGCGGCTCCTGCTCTAACATATATACCAGTGCAAAGTGTCAGTCCTACGAAAAGTAGACCCAGCATAAACATCCAGTCTACAAAATGTACACCAGCTAAAGAACCAAAAAAATCAGCAAAAGGTCCTTTTACTCCATACGTCAGAAAGCCTGTGGTAGGAGAGCCACCAGCAAGCCAAGACTTGTCTCTAGTGGTAGCGAAGCCCAAGCCGACAAGCTTGTCTATAAATGCCCAAAGGAATACGAATCCAAGAGCTATTCTTATAATATTTAAAATATTTTCTTTTTTCATACTTATATTATATCAAAATACTTATCTATGTGGACAGCCGGCCCAGCAACATGGACGGCGTTTTCCTTTGGATAAGTCTTCGAGAGCTCTTTTTATATGTTTTTCTCTTGTTTCTTTTTTCTTTACAGATATTGTCCAACATATCCATTCATTGCGAGCGAGGGGAGTGATGTCTTCCCAAGTAGAAATAGCTTTCTTGTCAGAAAAGATTGCTTTTTGTAAGTCTGTAGGGAGTTTATGCATAATATTTTGAAATATACATTTTAATAATAGCACAGCTTGTTAATTTTGAGTTTAATATAAATAGTTCGATCTAATTGTTAAAAAACACTTGTAAATAAAGGAAGCGTAAGCATTAGTTGATTACAAGCTTGTATATTAGTATAATATTATCGTAGATATAGTTATGAAAAAAAACTGGTCAAAAATATTTATAAAAACTTCTTCTAATAATAAAAACAAAGAGGTTTTTGATCCTGGTAAAGCTAATACAAGTAGTAAGTCTTTGACTGTTGATGTAAATACGGAAAAACGACGTAAAATTGAACAAGGAGCTAGAGACTTCGCTGATCGTTTTGAGGATGTAATGAAAGAACTTGCAAATGGATGACATAATTTATCCTAATGAAGAAGATTTTAGAATATTCATAAATATTCTCCAACAAGGAGATTATTCAATAAAAAAATATTTACCTCATATTGATGAAAATTGGTATGATATTGTTGTAACTCAAATGAATTATGTTAAAAACACTTCCTATTATGAAGACTTGAATATTTATGAAGTTTGTTCAAAAATTTTGTACAAAATTACTAAAAAACACGAACTTGGTGACGGAAATAAAAGAAGTGGAGTAATATGCGTTGTGCTATTTTGTTTAGTGAATAATTTTTATATAACAAAACCATCTGAATTAAAAAATCTTGCAAGAAAAATTGCAAAAACACGAGGAAGAAAGAATGAAAATAAAATTAGAAAAAACATAACTCCAGATATAAAAAACATAATAGAATTATTATCAGATAAATAAAGGTATTAAAAGTAATAAATATAAGTTTAAAAACTTTATTAAGATTGAATTTATATTGTTTATTAGAGCTATTTATCTTTTTTAATTTAACCCTTCTTGAGCGTTCACATTAGCTTAATCTGTAGTGATTCATGTGGGAAGGAATTGGAACCATATAGTACAAGACCTTATAGGATGAAGTAATATGGGTAAAGAGATACTTATTTATTAAGTGACTATTTTAGAATGGTGGATTATGGTGGAAATTAGGCTATTTATTATATAAACCAATAATACAAGCTCACCGTAACTTCTTGTATTTATTGTAATTAATATGGAATTTTGAAAGATTTATTACAATATTAAACAGGATCAATAGTCCACATAATCCAATTACCGGCATAAAAACACCCGATATTGTCATTACTACAGAAACTAAGATTGCAACAACAGAAACTACAGTTATTTTATTTTTAACAAAATCAAAATCATCTGATTTATTAAAAATTTTCTTAAAGTTGACATATAGAAAGATTGAAAGTGTAATTAATATCACCCCGATTCCAAGTAAAATTAATGCACTTTCATCTATTCCAAATTCTTGTAAAAATATAAAACCTACAAATGAAGATAATAGCCCACCAATACCAACAAAGAAAGAAGTCCATCTAATTCTTCCAAGTAACTTTGATACTGATTCAACTAATATATTATAAGAAAGATCCTTTATTTCATCATTAGTTGGTTTAGCTCTTTCTCTATTTTTAATTTCATTTTTTAAAGAGTTAACTCTTAATTCTATGTATTTAGACTCAGTTTTTTTATCATAACCATCTGACATTGATACTGCTTTTGCCCAAATTCCTTTTATTTTTTTGTCTTGCTCAATTTCTTCAAGGGCAATTTCATAAAGATTTTCATCTTCTTTATTATAACTAATTAAATTTAATATTTGTTTAATTTTTTTACTCATGTTATTTAAATTATTTTATTTTAAATTGTATAAAATTAGACCTCTTCGAGCGCTAGAACAACGCTTTAATTTGTGACCCTACGGGGAATCGAACCCCGATTTCCAGGATGAAAACCTGATGTCCTAACCGTTAGACGATAGGGCCATAATTTCTAAAAAAACTCTCTAAATGAGAGCTTGGTGATTATAACACACAGAACATCTTTTGCAAATAAAAATGCCCCCCAAAAGGAAGGCTTTTCGTTAGCAGCGCAAGTACACTGCCATAGATTTTTGTACCATTGGTGGGAAGATTTTCGCAGCTTGCTCCATGAGAGCATTGCTGTCAAACTTCTTCACATATATCTTGGCATCACTTTTGTTGCTACCACTATAGCTCACCAAGAGTTTGCGAAACCTCGGGTCTTCTGTCTCTACGATAAGGTCGCGAGTGAAAGGAAGAGAATTCGTTACTCTTAGGTAGGTGAGCACCGCATACAGAGTGTCGGTCAAGTTCATAGGTTCCAGTCTGTGGTCTCCCATAGCCTGGACACTTATAGGCAATACTGGGTTGCTCGGGACATATCTTTTGACCACCATCCAGTCTATGTTGGTGACCACGGATTCGTCGTAGATATCCAAACATTTTTCGAAAACTATAGACTCACCAGCGAGCTGTAGTACTTCACCTAGTTCCATACTATATGGCGCTCTTGGTATGACTATGTTGTTCACACTAGAAAGTGTGCTCAGATACTTATCAGCAGGTATGTATTTTTGGATATGTTGGAGCGTGTGTGCTCCGTATTCGAAGGACGGGTCGACAGCTTTATGTGCTGCTTGCACCTCTTCAGGTGTGATGAAGTTTGAGCCAAGTAGCTCTTTTGCAAAAGAATATACAGAGTCCATTGTTCTTTGTTTGATGAACTGTCTTAACCTGAGTATAACAAAACCAGTATTATTGGCAATAAAAAAAGGCCTTCGCAAGCGAAGGCCAAAAATCAGTTGAACATATTGTCACTCGGTAAGTATATTGTACATACAACACCTCCAGTTAGTACTGGTATCTCTTGAATATTGATATAATTCCTTACCAGTCTAGTTACTACCAAAATATTGGCGAAGTCGTTATATGTCAGATGAGACGTGACCATTTTCATTATGGTTTCTTCTTTTGGAAAGCAGCTTGGATCACCCGCCAAATCAATATTCTCTGCATGTGTTTTCCATCTCTCTGACAACACAATATCTTCTCTTGTCGTATGATCTGTTGCGAGCTTGTTTTTGAACATTCTCCTCAGAATATTAGAGGGTCCGATCACTACAAATTCTGCGGGCCGTCTTAAATGTTGAGGTTTCTCTCTATTAGAAATGTTTCGTTCCTGGATAAGACTCTCTAATAGTTTTTCAAGTACTTGAGTACCGTATGGTTTTGGGTAGCTTTCCCAAAATTTTTTATTGGGTATCAAGATCTGAAACAAAGGACTAGTCAGGCCAAATGTAGGTGGATTATCTAGTTGTAAATACAACGATGGATAAAATATTAACTTAACAAATGATCTTGCCATGGTTTTGCTTTTATATAAAAAATATCATAAAAAAAGAAACTTGAAAATAGCTTATAGATAATGTATCCTTTAGATTACTTTTAGCAAAACTGCGCCTTTAGCTCAGTTGGTAGAGCGTTCCCTTGACGTGGGAAAGGTCACAGGTTCGAATCCTGTAGGGCGCACAGTATAAACAAACGTATTTTTATGTGCTTGAGATACGTAATATTTTATAGAGGTTGTAAGAGTGTTAATATATAAATACAAGTTTTATGAATGAAGAGAAAAGTAAAATAATAAGTATAATAGTTCTCGTAGTGGCTTTGATAGTCATATCTATTTTTATGAAAATAAATAATGTTTCTGATGTAAAAGACGTAGTGGCTCAGACTCCTGTAGAAGAAGATATAAATACCACAGTACAAGAAGAAACAAATACCAATACTACAAGTACAAGTAGTAACACCTCTTCGGGAAGTACATCTAGTAGTAACACTAGCAATACAAATACTTCTACCAATACCACCACCACAAACACAGGTGAACAGACTTTTACCTTAGCTCAAGTGGCTATGCACAGCACTGATGGAGATTGCTACACTGCTGTAAGCGGCGTGGTGTACGATCTTACTGCTTGGGTGCACCAACACCCAGGAGGGGATAGAAATATACTTTTGATATGTGGTATAGATGGTACAAGTGCATACAACAGCGTTCACGGACGTGACGGATTTGCACAAAACATACTTGCTGGATTTGAGATAGGTTTATTGGTAAATTAAAACAATATGGATTTTATAAATAAATATTCTAAATATTATTTTTTAGTAGGTAAGCTACTTGTGGTAGGTGTGTTTATATATTTTGGACTAGACGGTATATTCAACCCAAGTACTTTTAGTTATCTGATACCGAGCTTTGTATCCAACATAATGTCTGCGGACTTTGTCGTAATGATACACGGCGGGATAGAGGTAGCTTGTGGTCTTATGATACTCTTGAACCTAGGCAAGGCTTGGCCATATGTGATACTGATACTTTCTTTTATAGGAGTACTGTTTACTGTATCTGGGACAGTGCTCGTTAGAGATATAGGTATATTTGGAGGAATGTTACTCCTACTAAGTAGTCAACACGCTGCTTCGTGCGAAAAGTGCTAGTGTTTAAAACTTTTGCATAAAAAATATTGCGTGGGTTATAATTTATATATGAGAAAAGTAAACTACAAGGAAGTTTTGTTTGTGATACTTGGAGCTGCTATTTTACTTTTTGCTATACCTTACAAGCCAGCAGAAAGTCCCGTTCACGGCAGACCGACTACAAATATTTCCGACTACGAAGAGACTGTAAATGAAATATTGAGTGTAGTAACATTGTCCGCAGAGATCAATGAACCAGTAGGAACTTTGTTTGAAGAATACTATGCTACTCACAGCTCTGCTTCTATGAGTGATATACAAATGAAACTCCTAGATCAAGCTAAAAGGAGATTTGACGGCGCTGGTGTAGCCCTAAAGATACCTACAGTAGATGGTGTGAGTCTATATTCTATGCAAGGAGGGGAAGGGTACGGTGGGTACTTTTGGGTGCTTTGGCTTTCTCAAGACAAGAAAGAAAGTCTCTATGGTAACCCTGATATAACTATCAATTTCCCAGTAGAAGACCCTAGTGTACTGATGGTAAGGACAGAAAAATTTGTAGTAGACGGTGAAGATGAGCCTCTCGTAAGAGGGTACTTGATAGAAGATGGATTTGCTAAGCCTACAGTAGGACTTTCTCCTGTATTTGTGGAATACAAGTAAGAAAACACAGCTTTTTATCTAACACTTTACATTTGTGTGTAAAAGTGGTATAAAGATGCAAAACAATTAACCACAAATGGGACAGGCTATCATTTTTGATGTTCTTGCCAAATATGGTGAGAGGATCAGTTTCACAAACAATTTCCGGGATGGAAATATTGTGTATTTCGAATTCCGAGACCCACTCAATGACGCTCAAGGTTTTCAGGAAAAAATCAATCAGAACCTGAAGTACCATCAGATCGAGAAAATTGAGATTCAGGGTTGTACCATGAATGTTCATCTGTCGAAGACAGGCCTCGATTCACAATACTTCAGTATTCTGGAGATGATCCAGAAAACCTGAAAGAACAACCCGTAACATTAAGACCGGTTCTACCCAGAGCCGGTTTTTTTATTCTCTATTTATTTTATCATCGAGGACTACTGGTTCACTTCCGAAAGTGTCTCCGGTAATACGTACTACGTCTTTATCTATTTTTTTGAGTTCTTTTCCAGAAGAGTTGTAGTGGTTGATCACAGTACCTAGAGAGTTGCCGAGTCTGTTGTGGAAGTCCTCGTATGACTTGATATGTCTCCCTAGGTCTTCGACTCTTTTTATTATTTCAGTAGCTTTTTCTTCTATCTGAAGAGCTTTGAGACCTTGAAGTACAGTTTGTAAGAATGCTAAGAAAGAAGTAGGGGATACAATGATAACTTTCTTTTCTTTGAAAGCGTATTCTATGAGGTCCCTAGTATTTACTTTTACTCCACCCACTTGAGCAACAAGAAGGTCATAATATATAGCTTCGTGAGGAATGAACATGAAAGCAAAGTCCATAGTGTTTTCACTTGGTCTGACGTATTTTGCTGTTTCATCTATGCGAAGCTTGAGATCGTTTTTGAATTGCTTTTCTAGTTCAGCTCTACGTGTTTCGTCTTTTTCTTCTGTTAGTCTGTTGTAGTTTTCTAGTGAGAATTTGGAGTCTACTGGTATGATCTTGTCCTTTACGAAGACAGCCGCGTCGACTATGTCTCCGTTGGCGAACTTGTACTGCATCTCAAAACTTCCTGGAGGAAGTACATTTTTGAGTACTGTCTCTAGATAATACTCACCTAAGATACCGCGTTGCTTTGGATTTTTCAAAATATCTTGAAGGTTTTCTAGTTGCTCGGCAAACCCGACTACTTGTTTACCAGTCTCTTTTACTTCTGTCAGCTCCTTTGTTATTTCTCTGATGAGTTTGTTGGATTCGCTAGATTGGAACCTGATAGATTCGTTTACTTGTCTTTCTGTATCGCGCATCTTTTGGTCCATAGTACGAGAAAGTTCGTTGATCTGCTCTAATATGAGCTTCATAGAGTCGGTGGGAGCCGCAGAAGGTTTACCTTTTCTTAGTATTAGAAAAACAATAAAGCCTCCGAGTATTATACCTACTATTATCATCAATATTTCCATATATACATTATTTCATGAATATATGTCGAATCAAAATTGACAAATACTCAAAATAAGTTAATTTAAAGAAAAAAGGCTTATTACTATGAACAACTGGAAAGAGTTGCTGGCTCAACTGCCTATACATTACGCAGACTGGACAGCAGATCCGAAAAAACTGATGGAAGCTACTCGTAAGTAGTAGATCCATCAAAGAGTACACAAATCCCTAGCATGAAAGTGCAGGACTTTTTCTTTTCCACAGGTATGTTTGCTATCTGATATATCATATATGATATAATACATGTATTAAAAAATATCAACTTAAATATGTGTGGAATAATAGGTTATATAGGCAACAAAGAAGCTGGAGACATATTGATAGAAGGGTTGCAAAAACTAGAGTATAGAGGATACGACAGTGCTGGTATATGTGTAGCAGATGAAAAAAGTATTTCTAGAACAAGAAGTGTAGGAAAAGTAGAGTCGCTCAAAGAAAAATTTGCTTTGAACAAACATAAAGGCACTAGAGGTATAGGTCATACTAGATGGGCTACCCACGGAGCACCTTTGGAAAAAAACGCGCACCCACACTCTGACCTGGAAGAAAAAATATATGTCGCCCACAACGGTGTTTTGGAAAACTATAAAGAGCTAAAAGATATATTACAAAAGAAAGGTTATACTTTTACTTCTGACACTGATACAGAAGTTATACCACACCTTATAAACATGTATAAGGCTGAAGGTGTAAATATAAAAGAAGCCATAATAAAAACAGTAAAATGTCTGACTGGAGCTTATGGACTAGCGGTGATAGATAAAGATGAAGAATGTTTGTATGCAGTGAAAAATGGTTCACCACTGGTGCTAGGTATAGGTGACGGCGAGATGTACATATCAAGTGATGAAATACCTCTTATAGGTAAGGTAGAAAATACTGTATTTTTATCTGACGGAGATATAGCAGAGATAAGAGCTAGTGAATATCAAATATTTGATATCAATAATTTTATCGTTGAAAGAGAAGTAAATGAAATACAAAACGAAGCAGAAAATATTTCTAAAGAAGGTTTTGCTTATTTTATGGAAAAAGAAATCTTCAATCAGCCTCAAAGTATAAAAGACAGTATGAGAGGTAGAATATCTAAAGATAACAATGAAATAATCTTCGGAGGTCTTATGGATCATTGGGGTAAAGTACAAAATGCTACTAGTATCAACTTTATAGCTTGTGGTACTTCTTATCACGCTGGTATGGTGGCAGCTTATAATTTTGAAAATATAACAAGGGTATCTAGCAGAGCAGAATATGCATCAGAGTTTTTATATCGCCATCCAGTGATAGATAAAAGTGGAATATACGTAGCTATATCTCAGTCTGGAGAAACCAAGGACTTACTATCTGCTATAGAATACATAAAAAAAGAAGGTGGAACAGTGATGGGACTCGTGAATGTAGTCGGATCTTCTATATCTCGGATTACAGATTTTGGTATACATATTCACGCTGGACCAGAGATAGGAGTAGCTAGCACAAAAGCATTTACTAGTCAGACACTTCTTTTGTCTATGCTTGCTATAAAGCTGGCTAAAGACAAAGGTACTTTAACCAAAGAAGAGTATATCGGAATAAAAAATGAAATACTTGATATACCAAGAAAAATACAAAAAGTACTTTCTTGCAATGACGATATTAAAAAACTAGCAGAAGAACATTCGGATAAAAACAACACTTTGTTTTTGGGTAGAGGAGTGGACTATCCTGTAGCACTCGAAGGAGCACTCAAACTAAAAGAAATAAGCTATGTCCATGCTGAAGGATATCCGGCCGCTGAGCTCAAGCACGGAGTAATAGCTCTAATAGATAAAGATATGCCTAGTATTGTATTGGCTACAAAAGGTACAAATATCAACAAAGTCCTAGGTAATGTCGAAGAAATCAATGCTAGAGGAGGTGAGATAGTTATGATTTCTGATGAAGATCAAGATGTATTCTCACATATTCCACACACTAGAATAAGTATTCCAAATACTCACCCAATACTTACACCGATACTTTCTGCTATACCACTACAACTATACGCGTATCATAGTGTTGTGGTTAGAGGCAGAAATGTAGACCAGCCGAGAAACTTGGCCAAGAGCGTAACAGTAGAATAGTTAGTCGGTACTACCTAAATAATGTCTTAGTGTGTACACCCAATCTTCTTCGTTTTGGTCACTATTTTGTTTTTGTTCTAAAAGCCAAGACAAATACCCAGGATCTGTTTTTGCTATTTCTTCTACTTTTTGACCATTGTATTTACCAAACTTAAAAGTTTTTATGAGTGAAGGAGTGCTAGAAATCTCGAGCATTTTTTCTATGGCTTTTTCTTCACCACCCTCTGTTTCGATGAACTTAGTGAGTATTCTTTCATACAACTTTTCCAAAACTATAACATCACCCATAGCATCGTGAGCTACTACATTTTCTGGTATAGAAAGATCTAAAAGATATCTTAAGTACTGTAGTCTGTATGATTCTATTTTTTCATCCTTATCTAAGTACCTAGAAAGTTTGAGTGTGCATATGATATTTGTCGGATTGATCTTTTCTTTCTTTAGCATATCTACATCAAAGACAGCGTTGTGTGCTACACAAAGATTTTCTTCAGATTCAAATAGATCTTTTGCTTTTTTATAAGTATCAGAATCTTGAAATAGGGGTTTATCCTCGACCATTTTGTTGGTTATGTGGTGTACTGCCATAGAAGCTACCCCTATCTCTACTCTTGGTTTGTATAGTTCATTTATTATGGGGGCATCTATACCAGATTCTTTTATTGCTAGCTGACAGAGGTAATCCGCCTCTGTATTACCTGTTGTTTCTGTGTCAAAAAAATAAGTTTTCATGATAGTGATATTTTAGCACACTCGTGATAATATATAAGGTATGAGTTTACAAAATGATATAAAAGAGCAGATAAAACAAGCTCTTATGGCAAAGGACCAAACAAGACTCTCTACTGTAAGAGGGATATCTTCTGCTATCACGAATACACTCGTAGCTAAAGGTAAAACACCTCAAGATGAGCTCAGTGATGAGGAAGTCCTAGAAGTGATAACCAAGCTTGCTAAGCAAAGAAAAGATTCTATAAGTCAGTTTGAAGCTGGAGGAAGGACAGATCTTGTAGAGTCTGAAAAAGCAGAGCTTGCAGTCCTGAAAGAGTTTTTGCCAGAAGAAATGTCAGAAGATGCTATCAAAGAAGTGATAGAAAAATATAAGTCAGATTTGGGTATAGATGACCCTTCCAAAAAAGGCATGCTTTTAGGTGTAGTAATGAAAGAGCTAAAAGGCAAAGCTGATGGAAACGTTGTTAAAAGTTTAGTAGATAATTTATTTTAATCTTATGTCTATAATAGTAAAATGGATAGTTATAGTTTTAGCATTATTAGCTATACCTTATTTTGTGGGAGGTGTGACCGTTACCAGCTTTGGTGTCGCTGTAGTGGCTGGTGCTGTACTAGTATTTATCGACCTTATCATAAAGCCAATAGTAAAAATACTTACTCTGCCTATCAACATAATAACACTGGGACTTTTTTCACTTGTAGTTAACGCTATATTTTTCTATTTTGTTGGAGATATAGTCAGTGGTTTTGAGGTAGCTAGTTTTCAAGCTGCTTTCTGGGGAGCTCTTATAGTTTCTGTAGTGTCTTGGTTCGCAGGGAAGATTAGTCATCATAACGATTAGGTATTTGAAATGAAAACAATAGTCACACATAGTGGATCTTTCCACACTGATGATGTATTTGCTTGCGCAGTATTGCTGTCACTTTATCCTGAAGCTACATTTATCAGAACAAGAGAAAAAGATATCGTAGATAAAGCTGATATTGTTTTTGATGTGGGCGGACAGTATGATCCAAAAACAAATAGATATGATCATCATCAAAAAGAAGGTGCTGGGCAAAGAGATAGCGGTGTGCCTTATGCTGCTTTTGGTCTTATATGGAAACACTTCGGTATGGAACTTTGTGGTGATGAAAGAGTGTGGCAAAGACTAGACTCTTCTTTAGTCTCACAAATAGATGCTACAGACAACGGAATGGATTTTGGTACAAATAAGAATCTCATATTAGTAGAGGACGCATTTATGGTCTTCTCTAAAAGTTGGCTAGAAGATAAAGAAGAAGAAGATTTTTTTGTACCTGTAAAAAAAGCACAGGAATATTTGCTGCGTAAAATTAAAGTTATGAAAGACGATATTAGTGCGGAAGATATTCTTATGAAGATCTATAACGATTCTGCAGATAGAAGAGTATTAGAAATACCAGAAGGTCTTCCGAGATATATATATCAGGGAGTTTTTTCTAGACTAGAAGATGTGCTGTTTGTTGTATATAAAAGTAGTAACTCAGGTGCTTATAAAGCGGAAGCTATAAGAAAAGATGAAACAACAATGGAGAGTAGAAAAAAGTTTCCACAAGAATGGTGGGGTATACTCGACGACAAAGATGAAAGGATAAAAGACCTTGATCTAAAAGGGCTGTTGTTTTGTCATAGAGGAGGTTTTTTAATAAGTGCTGACACAAAAGAAAATGTTGAGAGTTTAGTAAAAAGAGCTTTAGAATAGTTATGAGATTTGTTGATGAAATAAAGCTAAATATAAAAGCCGGAGATGGAGGAGACGGAGTAGTAAGATGGAGAAGAGAAAAATTTATTCCTAGAGGAGGTCCTGCTGGAGGAGACGGAGGAAAAGGTGGGGATGTTTTTATAGTGGGAGTACGTAATCCTTTTTTATTATCAAAATACAAAGTTGAGGATGAATATAAAGCAGGTGACGGAGACTCTGGAAAGGAACGAAAAAAACACGGTAAAGATGGAAAAGATCTTATTTTAGAAGTACCAGTAGGTTCTGTTGTGACAAATACAGACATGGATCTTTCGTGGTCTGTAGAAGAAGAAGGACAGAAAATACTTATATTGCACGGAGGACAAGGTGGTTTGGGTAATGATCATTTTAAGTCTGGGGCCAATACCACACCTAAAGAATCTACCCCTGGCAAAAAAGGTGAACATGGAAACTTTCACGTAGAAGTGACACTTCTGGCTGATGTAGGTCTTATAGGATACCCAAATGCAGGAAAGAGCTCGCTTTTAAACGCTCTTACAAACGCTAGAGCTAAGACCGCCGAATATGCTTTTACTACTCTAGAACCAAATTTAGCTGACTTTTATGGTTTTATAATAGCTGATATACCAGGGTTGATAGAAGGTGCCAGTGAAGGTAAGGGACTTGGAAGTAAATTTTTAAGACACATAAAAAGAACCAAACTATTGATACATCTAGTATCTTGTGAAAATGGTATAAAAATAAATAAAGCTTACGAAGAAATTCGTAATGAGTTAGAGTCGTTTGGGCACGGCTTGTCTGATAAAGAAGAAATAATTTTGCTAACAAAAACAGATGTTTTACCAGATAAAGATTCTTTGGAAAAACTTGAAAAATCTATTTCAAAATACAAAAAACCAGTTTATTCTATATCACTTTTTGATGATAAAAGTGTTAAGGATTTTATGGATATTTTGGCTAAAAAGCTCAAAGGATCTATATAGATAATAATTATTTTTCTGATATACTCATATATATGAAATTTTATCCTACAATAGGAATAGAAGTGCATGCTGAGATGGCTACAAAGAGTAAAATGTTTTGCTCATGTAAAAATGATCCCCATGAAAAGACTCCCAATACCAATATCTGTCCTATATGTATGGCTCATCCTGGAGCTTTACCTGTACCAAACAAAGAAGCTATTTTAAATATAGTGAAGGTTGGGCTTGCTTTTGAAGGAGCCACTATCTCAGAAGATTTTAGTGAATTCGACAGAAAAAATTATTTTTATCCAGATATACCGAAAGGTTATCAGATAAGTCAGTATAAATTTCCTTTTGTTGTAGGAGGTGAGTTTGCTGGTTTTTCAATAACCAGAGTTCATCTAGAAGAAGATACTGCTACGTCTAAACATGACAGAGGAGACTATAGTTTGATAGATTTCAATAGAGCCGGAGTGCCGCTGATGGAACTTGTTACAGAGGCAAACACATATGAGGATTTCCAAGAAGCAGCTAGTGCTACATCATATTTTGCAAGAGAGCTTCAGCTTTTACTTCGATATCTGGGTGTATCAAATGCAAACATGGAAAAAGGTGAGATGAGAGTCGAAGCAAATATCTCTGTTTCTCCAGATAAAGATAAATGGGGTACTAAAGTAGAAGTAAAAAATCTCAACTCATTTAAGAGCGTAGAAAAAGCTATACTTTTCGAATTGGAAAGAATGAAAAAAATGTATGAAGAGGGTACAGAAGGTAATATAGTGCAAGAAACTCGTGGGTGGGATGAAAACAAACAAAGTACATTTTCACAGAGATCCAAAGAAAATGCCCAGGATTATAGATACTTTCCGGATCCGGATCTACCAAAAATGAGACTTAAAGATGTCTTTGACATGAAAGATATAAAGTCCACTCTTACAGAAACGCCAGATCAAAAGAGAAATAGGTTTAAAGAAGTGTATGGTATAAAAGATGAAGATATAGAGAGCTATATATATGATCTTGATTTATGTAGTTTTTTTGAAGACACATGTAATTTGTTAGACAAAAAAGAAGAATATAAGATAGCTTCAAATCTAATAACTTCAGATTTTGCTGGTATTCGGAAATCTAACCCAGAAGCTAAAATACCAAATAAAGATAATTTTGCTGAATTGGTAAAAATGTTTTATGAAGACAAGATAACATCTAGGGTGGCAAAAGATATATTGGCTATTATGACCAAAGAAGATATTTCTCCTTTGGATTATGCTAAAGATAATAATTTATTACAAAGCAATAACCAAGAAGAGCTTATACCTATAATAGAAAAAATAATTATTGAAAATACTCAAGTGGTAGAATCTTACAAGAGTGGTAAGGAAAACGCCATCATGGCTTTAGTAGGGCAAGTAATGAAGGCTACTAATGGTAAGGCCAACCCTAAAATAGCACTGGAGTTACTTAAAGAATATGCTTCCAAATAATAAAATGTATATTTTTACACAAATAAAAAATTTTTTTCAAAAGTGGATAAACAAAGGTAAGGCTCTTTATGTGAAAATCACATCTCATCCATTGTTTCAAATACACAAACCGATCATATATGCTTTTGGTATAGTATTTATATGTGCTGTCATCTTATCTTTGTTGACGAAGATTGGCTTTTTCCAATACTTTGTAGCATTTTATTTACTACTTTTTGGAGCATTGGAAATAAGAGATATAAAAGATTTTAAAAAAGTATTTGAAAGATATGACCCTCTTTCTTATTGGTTCCCTTGGTATTCTGGGCTTTATCCTTATATATCTATATTTTTTGCTCTTATGCTCATTTTGGACTATTTTGCCTTCATTGCACTTGTTTTTATAATAATCATGTTTAGTACTCAAGCTTATGGAATATGGAAAATAATGAAAAAAGAACCTCAAATACCCCATATAAACATGGGTCCGAAGTACAAAATGCCACTTTCTAAGCTGATTTTACTAGAATCAGGAATTATTGTTTTATTTTCTCTTTTAATTTTGTTTTAGTGCTAGAATTGGTATAATTTTAGTATGAAAAAGAATTTAACTTTTATTATATTGTCAGTCCTTATTATAGGGTCTTTATTTTATTTAGGTAAATTAAATGATGAAAAAGAGTTGGTAGATTTATCGGAATCTGATAGTACTTTAGCTGCTAATACATGTGTAGTGCACCAGGATTTAGGTATGCACATACATCCTGTAATTAAAATAAACATATTAGGTGCATATCAGGATATTCCTAAAAATATAGGTATAGATAGTACTTGTATGAAAGCTATACACACTCATGATGAACCTGGGGTAATACATATAGAATATCCTGTTGTAAAAGATTTTTACTTAAAAGATTTCTTTTCAGTGTGGGGGGTGGACTTTAATAAAGATCAGATTTTAGATTACAAAGTTGATGATAATACTGAAATAATAATTACTGTAAATGGGGTAGAGGTGGATACTTTTGAGAATACTTTATTAAAAGATAAGGATATCATCGAAATTATTTTTAGAAATAAAGAGATGTAGTTATTTATTAAATTTAAAAAAATGTCAAAAAAATACAAAGTAGCAATAAATGGTTTTGGTCGAATAGGTAGAGCATTCTTCAAACTATCTTGGGATAGACCAGAAATAGAAGTAGTAGCTATCAACGATCTTGGATCTATAGATTCACTTACTTATTTACTAAAATATGACACTGTGTACCGTACTTGGGGGCACGATGTTTCTAATGACGGAGAAAATATAATCGTAGATGGAAGAAAGGTAAAATTCATTTCTAGTAAAGATCCAGCGGGACTACCTTGGGGGGATTTGGATATAGATGTGGTAGTAGAATCCACAGGACTTTTCACTTCTTATGAAAAATCAAAATTCCATTTAGATCAAGGAGCAAAGAGGGTTGTGATAAGCGCACCTTCAAAAGACGGAGAAGGCGAACAAAAATCTGAAACCATACTAATGGGAGTAAATGAAGAAAAATTTGGAACATGTGATATCACCAGCAACGCTTCTTGTACCACAAATGCATCTAGCCCACTTATTGCCATACTTCACGAAACAGTAGGTATAGAAAAAGCTCTGTTAAATACAGTGCATGGATATACTGCATCCCAAGCTCTTGTTGATGGGCCAAGTAAGAAAGATCTGCGAGAAGGTCGCGCTGCGGCACAAAACATAGTACCTAGTAGTACAGGTGCCGCTATCGCTGTAACAAAAGCATTTACAGAACTTACTGGAAAGTTTGACGGTATATCTACACGCGTGCCAGTACCAGCTGGGTCTATAGTAGACATAACGTTTTTAGCAAAAAGAGATACTAGCGCAGAAGAAATAAACCAGATATTAAAAGACGCTGCTACAACAGACAGGTGGTCTAGAATATTTTCTGTGACAGAAGAACCTCTTGTTTCTAGTGATATATTAGGCAGGACTCATGCATCTATTGCAGACTTAGCTATGACAAGAGTTGTAGATGGTAATCTTGTAAAAGTGATGGGTTGGTATGATAATGAAATGGGTTATACAGCGACACTTGTCGACCATGTAGTAAAAACAGGAGAGACTATTTAATTAATAACTAAGTAATAAAAAATGAAAAAAATAATTATTTTAATTTTAATATTGGTTGTTGTGGGTATTGTAGCTGTTTTTGCTTTTAGCCCAAAGCCAGATGAAAATATTCCCACTGTACAGATAGACGAAAATATTTCTACTGATGAAAATATGCAATCATCAGATACACAAAATGAGTCAGACACAAGTCTTTCTCTAAGAGGTAGAAGATATAATGCAAGTATATCTTTTAAAGGCTTTGGTCCAGGTAAAGAACATGAAGGAAGTATAAAGACTGTTACTAGTACATTTGCTACAGATGAAAGTATGGTATTTTCTGGAGAAATAATAGCTGACATGAACACTATAAGCACTGAAATAGATCTACTCACCAACGACCTAAAGTCTGAAAGATTTTTTGACACATCTACATATTCTGAAGCTAAGTTTGTTGTTGTTTCCAATACTGAGTCTGATGTGACTGGGGATATGACTATACATGGAGTGACTAAAAGAATAACAGTACCTTATACTACTACTAAAGAAGGATTTTCATCTACTTTCAATATAGATATGAAGGATTTTGGTATCAATCAAACTCTTGCAAATGAAGTTATAGAATTAACAATAAATCTAAATTAAGCTTATGTTTGATGGTATCGGTAAAATGTTCAATAAGGGTATAGAATCTAGTGCTGGAGGTGATAGTGCTCCTAAAAAAGAAAAACACCAAGGTCCTGTAGACTACACTGAAAATTATGCACTTTTAGAGTGTGAGACATCTGATGGAAGACACTTTACAGTGAAGTCTTATGTGGACCCTGTCACTTTATATGATGTGGATAAAGTAACTCCTTCGGAATATGAAAGATATTTTAGAACGGGAGAGTATAAAGAGGTAAGTAAAACGATACATCCTTTTAATAAAGAAGAAAATGGACAAGAATAATATAAAAATTTATTTATCTACCGACCACGCTGGTTTTGACTTGTGTCACTTTGTTGTAGATTCATTAAAAAATGATGGCTATGACATAGAATATCTCGGTCCTGATGTTATAAATACAGAAGACGACTATCCTTTGTTTATAAAGAAGACTGCAGATCAAGTGTCTGCCAATACAGACTCCATGGGTATAGTGTTCGGAGGGTCTGGCACAGGTGAAGCCATAGTAGCAAACAAAACAAAAGGTGTAAGATGTGCCCTTTATTATGGTAGAGCTCATGCGGTAGGAGCTGTAGACGCTGAAGGTAACGAGTCTCATAGTCCTTACGAAATAGTCAAACTTGCGAGGTTGCATAATGACGCAAACATGTTGTCTATAGGTGCTAGATTTGTTTCCAAAGATGAAGCTGTAGAAGTAATAAAATTATTTTTAGAAACAGAATTTGAAAATAAAGAAAGACACGTTAGAAGGATAAGCGAGATAGAGTAATGAGCGAGCTCACACAAGAATGGAAAGCAGATATTATTGCTGATTTTATATCTCACGCCTTAAAAAACGTGAAAAATCCAGATCTTGTGGAGTCTATATATGACGATTGTACACTTCACATACGTGATTATTTAAAAGAAGTAAAAAGATGTTGGGAAGATGCTCATGATGAGTCTGATTCTGTGCAGAAGGAAAGGATCACTCAGATATGTCGCAGAATGGAAAATGAAAATAAGTTTTATAGTTTCATTGTAGAAAAGCTCATGTCTATAAACCCAACTCTTTCTATAGAAGAATACAACAGAGAGATACATCGTACACTTGTGGCCGTAAAAAATGATATTGAAAATAATGAGATCTAATATGATAGAGATAATACCAGCAATAATACCTACTTCTTATACAGAAATAGAAGAAAAAATAAAAAAAATAGAAGGGCAGTTTGAAAGAGTGCAGGTAGATGTCGTGGATGGTGAATATGTACCCAATATCTCTTGGCCTTTCAACGACAGTGAATTTGATTTTGATTTTGGTGATGGCAATAATGAGATCCAAGAGCTACCTTATGCTAAATATGTAGATTATGAAGTAGATATTATGGCAAAAGAAAGTCATAAATATTTTGATACGTTTGTAAACCTCGGAGCAACCAGAATAATACTTCATCTTGGAGAAAACACAGATGAGACTAAAGAATTTATAGAAGCAGTAAGTAACGATGCGAGGGATGGTGTGCAAGTAGGTATAGCCATACATCAGGAGTATGATATGTCTGTAGTAGATAAATTCGCCAATGTTGTGGATTTTTTCCAGGTTATGGGGATAGATAAAGTCGGTTTTCAAGGACATGAATTTACACAAAAAACTTTTGAAATAATAAAATACATAAAAATAAACTATCCAGAAATGGAAATAAGTGTGGATGGGGGAGTGAAAGTAAATATGCTAGAAGAACTAGAAAAAGCAGGTGTTTCTAGGGCTGTTATGGGGAGTGGTTTTTGGGATAATATAGAGTAATGATGTTATAATTTATATATGCATTATTTATCTGATGAAAAAGTAAAATTCCTTGAAGAAAAAGCCAACGATATAAGACAGTCGATAATAGAAATGCTTTTAGAGGCAAAGAGTGGTCACACAGCTGGACCTTTGGGTATGGCGGACGTATTTACTCTTTTGTATTTTCACGCACTAAAATACGACCCTAAAAATCCAAATCAGGAAGATAGAGATAGACTAGTGCTTTCCAACGGACATATATGCCCAGTACTTTACGCTACTATGGCTCATGCTGGATATATGCCTGTCGAGGAGCTTAAAACTTTAAGAAAGTTTGGAAGTAGATTGCAAGGTCATCCTCATAGAGAATTCATGCCTTGGCTAGAAAGTAGCTCTGGACCTTTGGGGTCGGGCCTATCTCAAACTGTAGGTATGGCTCTAGCGGAAAGAATAGACAAAGGAAGAATGTCTGAAAAAACTTTTTATTGCCTTACTGGTGATGGAGAACTAGACGAAGGTAACAACTGGGAGGCTATAATGCTAGCAAGTAAAGAAAAACTTCACAATCTTATAGCTATAGTAGATAGAAATAACATACAGATAGATGGGTATACCGAAGATGTCATGCCTATATCTCCTCTGGTAGAAAAGTGGGAAGCTTTTGGTTGGCACGTGCAAGATGTAGACGGGCACAACTTTGAGATGCTCGCTGAAGCTATAGGAAAAGCAAAGTCAGTGTATGATAGACCTTCTGTTATCATAGCCAACACAATACCTGGTAAAGGAGTAAAAGAATTCCAATGGGATCCAGCTTGGCACGGTAAAGCACCAAATAAAGAAGAGGCTGATATGGCTCTGAAAGAGTTAAGAACATTAGGAGGACAGATTAGAAGTGAACATGAATAGATATGTTAAATCCTAAACTAAAACTAAATCCTAAAGTATTCAATGATGATTGCGAACAAGAACCTATTCGTAAAGGTTTTGGCATGGGTCTACAAGAAGCAGGTGAGAAAGATACCTCTATAGTAGCTCTTTGTGCTGATCTAACAGAATCCACCCAAATGCATCATTTTAAAAATTCGTTCCCAGAAAGATTTGTGGAGATAGGTGTAGCAGAGCAAAACTTGGCGACAGTGTCTTCCGGTATGGCTGCTATGGGTAAATATCCATTTTGTAGTAGTTATGCCATGTTTAGTCCTGGTAGAAATTGGGAACAAATACGTACTACAATATGCTACAACGATAGACCTGTATGTATAGTAGGTAGTCATGCTGGTGTGTCTGTGGGACCTGACGGAGGGACACATCAGGCACTTGAAGATATTGCTCTTATGAGAGTGTTACCAAACATGATGGTGTTTTCACCTTGTGATTCTATAGAAGCAAAAAAAGTTACATTGGCTATAGCTGGGAAAAAGAAGCCTGCATATTTAAGACTTGCTAGAGAAAAAACTGGTATTATTACCACCGAAGAAACACCTTTTGAAATAGGTAAGGCCCAAGTTTTTTATGAATCAGATGGTATTCCAAATGTTGGCATAATAGCCACCGGATCTTTGGTTAGAAACGCTATCTTAGCTGCTAGAGATCTAGAAAAGAAAGGTATAAAATCAAAAGTACTAAACATAACTACCATAAAACCAATAGACGCGGATGCTGTAATAGCTCTTGCAAAAGAAACAGGGAAGATAGTGACTATTGAAGAGCATCAGGTAGCCGGAGGTTTGGGTGGTGCTGTATCTGAAGTACTATCTCAAAACTTACCAACCAAAATGAAGATACTTGGTATCAACGACCAGTTCGGTCAATCAGGTACACCAAACGAACTTGTAAAATTTTACAAGTTGGATAGGGAAGGTATAGCCGACTCTGTGATAGACTTTCTAAAATAAAACAAGCCTACGCGGCTTGTTTTTTTGAGTAATTATTTTCTTCCAAGTACTTGGCTAGATTTGTTTTTAGAAAGGTAAATATTGTCCTTACATCATAAATGGAAGGGTTGTCTTTTTTGTATATATCTAATAATCCGCCTACCGTTTCTTGGATAAGGTTTTTGTTATATTCATCCAAACCCTCTGACCAAGATAAAATATCATTAAGCTCATCTACGTCTAAAGATCTGACATACTGTAACTCTTCTTGGGTGAGGGGAGGTGTTTCTTTTGGATATAATGATCCTGGTATTCCTGGCATATTTATTCAGATATTTCTAATTGATGCATTTGAGAATTGGTCTCTTGTATCTGAGCACCTTTTTCGCTGAGTTCTTTTTGTAGAATTCTATACTGCTCATCATTTCCTTCAAAATTTTTACCTTTTTCATAAAGTTCTTTATATTCTTCATTTAGTTTGTTGAACTTTTCTCTGAGGCCTTGATATTCTTGTGTTTTAAATACTTCTTTTATGTTGTTGTTTTCTTCTATACTCCTTTCGAACATAATTAGAAATTGCTTACTTTATAATCCTCAGGTGCATCAGCCAAGAATTTTTCCAAAACATCTTTCTCAAGAAGTCCTTCTTGAGCACCTATTTTTTGTACTACAGACATAGAGTTGATAGGACCTCTTAGAAGAGCTTCTTTTAAGCTAAGACCCATGGCCATATAAGCTGACACAGTAGAAGAGAAAGCGTCTCCAGCACCTGTTCTTTCAAACGGTGTATGAGGGTATACTGGGACAAACAAATATTCACCTTTCTCATCTCTCGCATAAGCGCCCTCTATACCGTCGGTAATAACCACTATCTTTGGTCCGAGTTCATGTATTTTGTCTAGTAGAACTTTTAAGTCACGAGATTCTTCATTTAATATTCTTTGAGCTTCTTCTACATTGCAGAAAAATATATCACTTCTTTCGTATATACGTTTTAGACTATCTATACCCATTTTCATTTGGAAAGTACCAGGTTGAAAAGCGAGTAGTATATCTTTGTGTTGATCTAAGTAGTCAGCTAGTTCCATATGAAAGTCTAAAGTGTTTTCAGCCAAAGAAGATAAATATATACATTTTGGTACAGGCATATTAGGGTTGAGCTTTCTTTCGTACGCTTGGTGTTTTACCAATATTGTGCGATCTACGTCATACCAAAGTACAAAGTGGTAGTTGGTAGGTAGAACTTTATCTACATCGATATAGTCGGATATTACATTATTTTTTTTCAATGTGTCTAGACACTCTTTTCCGTAAAGATCGTCACCGACAGCAGCAGAAAGAGCAGAGTTTAGACCTAGTCTTGCAGCACTTACAGCAGCGTTTGGACTATTTCCTACAGCTGGAGCTACAATAAGCTCTTCATAAGGAACTTTATCACCAAATCTTACACACAACTCACACGCTGTATTATCGAGTTTACAGTGAGTTGCAGCATCTTTTAACTTAATAAATGCATCTGTGACTATATCTCCAATAGCCAAAAAATCTATATTTTTCATGTATTTATTATAACATATTATGATATAATAGGACTATGAAAACTTTACGTGAATATATAAAAGAAGCAGATGAAAAAGGTGTGGCTATAGGTCATTTTAATATATCAAACCTAGAAGCTCTACACGGTATATATAATGCTGCAAAATCACTAGACTTGCCTGTGATTATCGGTGTGTCTGAAGGAGAGGAGGCTTTTGTGGGTACAGAAGTAGCTGTCGCTATGGTCAAAGCTATAAGAGAAACTGATAATTATCCAATATTTTTAAATGCTGACCATCACTATTCTTTTGAAGGAGTGAAGAAGGCTATAGATGCTGGTTTTGACTCTGTGATTATAGATGCCGTGAAGTTGCCTTATGAAGAAAATGTAGCACTTACGAAAAAGTGTGTAGATTATGCAAGAGAGATATCTGAAAAAACAGGTAGAGATATTTTAGTAGAAGCAGAGCTTGGTTTCATCGGACAATCCTCAAAAGTGTTAGATGAAGTTCCAGAAGGTGTAAGTGAAGAAACTATGACTAAACCAGAAGAAGCAAAAGCTTTTGTAGATGCTACGGGTGTAGATTTACTAGCTCCGTCTGTAGGTAATGTACACGGTATAGTGACTTCTGGTAACCCTAGACTACACCCAGAGAGAGTAAAACAGATACGAGAAGCCGCAGGTGTGCCATTGGTACTTCATGGTGGGTCTGGAACTATGGATGACGACTTCGTGGCTTGCATCGGGGAAGGTATAGATATAGTACACATTAACACAGAGATACGAGTGGCTTACAGAGATGCTATAAAGAAATTTTTAAATGAAAATCCAAACGAGGTAGCTCCTTATAAGTTTTTAGCTCCCGGAGTAGAAGCTGTAGAAGAAGTTGTTAAGAAAAGACTAAAACTTTTCAATAAGATGTAGTATGAGTTTCAGTGTTGTAAGAACAAGATTTGCCCCTAGTCCTACTGGTTACTTACACGTAGGAGGATTACGTACGGCTCTTTATGCATATCTAGTAGCGAAACAAAATCAAGGAAAATTTTTACTTAGAGTAGAAGATACTGATAGAGAAAGGTTTGTAGAGGGTGCTATAGAAGATTTTTTGAAAGCGCTTAATTGGGCTGGAATAAATCCAGACGAAGGTGTGTGTCTTGAAGGTGAGCATATAGCACAAAAAGGTGACCTGGGGCCATATATACAATCAGAAAGATTAGATGTATACAAAAGGTATTCTGACCAACTCATAGAAAAAGGTTTTGCATATAAATGTTTTTGCACCAAAGAAAGATTAGATGGTCTGAGAGAAGAGTTACAAAAAAAAGGTGAAGTGCCTAAATATGATAGACACTGTTTAGGTCTTACTGAAGATGAGATAAATAAAAATGTTTCTGAAGGTCAGCCTTTTGTTGTGAGGTTAAAAATACCAGAAGGTATAACAACATTTAAAGATGAAATAAGAGGAGATATATCTTATCCAAATAAAGACTTAGATGATCAAGTACTTATGAAAAGCGATGGTTTTCCTACATATCATATGGCTGTAGTAGTAGATGATCATGAAATGCAAATAAGCCATGTGATAAGAGGTGAAGAATGGATATCTAGTACACCCAAGCATATTATTTTATACAATGCTTTTGGTTGGGATGTGCCAGTCCACGCTCATTTACCACTTCTTTTAAACGAAGACAGAACAAAGCTATCTAAAAGACAAGGTGATGTAGCGGTAAATGACTATATAAATAAAGGATACTTACCAGAAGCCTTGGTAAACTTTGTAGCATTTTTAGGTTGGAACCCAGGGGATGAGAGGGAAATTTTTTCAATTAAAGAACTCATAAAAAGTTTTTCTTTGGATAAAGTTAGTAAGTCAGGAGCATTTTTCAATACAGAAAAGCTTGATTGGTACAACAGAGAATATCTAAAAAATATTTCCATGACAGACTTTATGATTGGTATAAAAAATTTTTCTCAAATAGAAAGTATAAAAAATTTCAATGAAGAAGTGTTGTTAAAAATAGGGGATATTTTGAAAGAAAGAATATCAAAGTATAAAGATATAGATACGATGATAGAAGAAGGGGAGTTGCAATACTTTTTTGATAAACCAAATCTAGAAAAAAACAAAATACCAAATAAAAATTGTGATGTAGATAAAACAAAAGAATATCTTTCCGCTACTATTGACATATTGTCTAATATGATGTCTGACTGGAGTCCAGAAAATATAAAGGAAACTCTCTGGGATTATTCAGGAGAGAAGGGAAGAGGGGACGTTCTATGGCCTCTTAGATATTCTTTGTGTGGTAAAGATAAATCTCCGGATCCTTTTACTCTGGCTTATGTTTTGGGTAAAGATGAAACAATATCAAGAATTAAAAATGCAATATCTGTTTTAAATGTTTAGTATGAATAATATTAAAAAAACTTTTTTGATATTAACAATCCTATCTTTTTTTGTTGGGAATATTTCTTTTGCTAGCAATGAAACAGAACTCAGAGGAAAGATCACAGAATCAAATCAATCTATAGAAGATATCAATAAAGAAATAGAAGCTTATAAAAAAGAATTATCTTCTATATCAGAAAACGCTAACACATTATCAAATCAGGTAAAACAATTAGACTTAACCAAGAAAAAACTCGAAGCTGATATAGCTCTTACAGAAAAACAAATAGAAAGAGATAACCTAGACCTAGAGCTTTTAGAACAAGAGATAAATTTCACTGAACTTTCTATAAAAGAAAGAAAAATAGTATTGGCTCAAAATATAAGAGATGTATATGATCTTTCAAACCGTAATCTGGTAGAAATGTTGGTAGCTACGGATACTCTTACAGAGGCTTGGAGTACTATAGATAATAATCTTTCTTTATATAGAGCAGTAGGTGAAAACATAGATCTTTTAGAGACAAATAAGATAGATCTAAGAACAAAACAGGACAAAATATCAGACAAAATAAAACAACTTGAAGATGATAAGAGTAAATTGGAAGATCAGAAAAAGATAGTCAATCAAAACGTAGCTGAAAAGAATACTCTCCTTAAAGAAACAAAAAACCAAGAATCAAACTACAACGCGCTTATAGCACAAAAAGAAGCTGTCAGAAAAGCTTTTGAAGATGAATTAAGGCAATATGAATCAGAGCTTAGTTATATACTAGATCCTAGTAAAATACCTCAAAGAGGAGAGGTGGTGTTTGCTTGGCCATTAACAGATGTTCTCATAACTCAGTTATTTGGTAAGACGGTAGATTCTGCTAGGTTATACACATCAGGATCACACTCAGGAGTGGATTTTAGGGCTGCTGTAGGTACTCCTGTGTTTGCTATGGCAAACGGTACAGTTGTCGACTTCGGAGATACTGATGTGGCATGTAACGGAGCCTCTTTTGGTAAATGGATACTTATAGCTTATGACAACGGCCTTGCTACTACATATGGTCACTTGTCTTTGATAAAAGCGAGCAAAGGACAAAGAGTGACAACAGGACAAACAGTAGCTTATTCTGGTAATACTGGCCATAGTACAGGACCTCATTTACATGTGTCTACTTATCCAAGAGATGCTGTGGAAGTAGTAGGGAAGCCATCACTAGCTTGTACAGGTAAAACACTTGTACAGCCTAGAGCTGCCACTACTGCTTATCTAAACTTACTTGATTATACTCCAAAGACAACCCCAAGTATGTTCAAATAAAAATAAAACATATGTTTACAAATATAAATACAAAAAGAGGATTTACTTTGATAGAAATACTTATTACGATAGCTATCATGGGCGCTCTTGCAGGTATAGTTGTAAATGCTGTAAATCAAACTAGAGAAAAAGCAAAAATAGCAGCTACTAAGTTGGAATTAAAATCACTTGTAAATGCTATAGCAGAGCTTTCAATAGATACTGGATATTGGCCAGGAAGAGAGCCAAGTAAAGGTACTCCTAATCCACAAACAGCATATGAGCTTTCTTGTGGAGGTGTATCTAATAATGAAGTCGAAGATTTGGGTAGTACACAAGGAGGCCTGACAATATATCATTCTTCATACGGAAGTGATTGGGATGGGCCATATATACAAGAGGTACCTGTAGATCCTTGGGGTAATAAATACTTCTTTGATACTGATTACTCTATTAGTGAGACAACAGAAGCTGTTGTTGTAGGTTCATATGGACCAAATGGTGTCGGTAATAACCTATATGATAGTGATGATATATACCTTATTCTTATAAAGAGAGATGACTGCTAAAGGCTATATATTTCCCCTCACTTAGTGTCGCAAAAGATATATTGTGCGACACATATATATATTTTCCCTATATATAACAATGTCTATAAATATTTTAATCAAGAAACGATTCCCTGCACGCATTGAATACCTGCACTGTGTTGTTGTAAGTAGATACGTTTAACTGAAGATCATTTGAAGTTTTATTGTATTTGGAAACCAAATCATTGTATTCTTTTATATATTGATTTTCACCGTTTTCTATCTTTTGACTTAGATCATCTAGTTCTTCCACCATGTTGGCTATATCAGATTTTTGTGAATTTATCTCTACCTCTAATGACCTATCTACTTTAGGGCAAGCGTTATCTGGTGTACCAAAGTGTTGGACGGCTATTATTACATCTTTACCTTCATACTTAGTATAAGTTACTGATATACCTATCTCTGTGAAGTTTTCACTCAATATATTTGCTCTGTGGCCCTCACTGTTCATCCAAGCATCCACTACTGATTCTGCGTTCTTCCAATCTCCCATTGCTAAGTTTTCTCCTACTACGATATATTGATATCCTCCTTTTTCTATAAAGTATGCCAGGCCTCTACCTTCTGGGTTTACGTGATCAAAGTAGTTTAAGTTGATCATATCATCCACTTTTATTTTAGATGATACAGAAAGTTTTGGGTTACTTACCAGCTGTGGTAATCCATACTTTATTCTTTCTTGGTTTGTGTAGTATAAAATATCAGTAGCTGTTATAGGGTTGTCTTCATCTATCTCACTTCCACTAAAGGAGAAAAGTGTACCAGGGGTTGATTGATCTTCAGTATTTCCCAGGAGCTCCCCTATCCTGGCATTACTTTCTGAGTTGGTATTTTTTATTAAACCAAAAGTATTTGTAATAGAAAAAAGAGAAAATATTATTATAAGAATACTTACCCACAATATGATAGTTTTTACTTTTATTTCTGTGAACATTTTATCTGCAATTATTACTATAGGAGTATCCCCCATATTGTGCCTCTACTCCATTAGTAAAGTATATCCTATTTTTAGGTTCTATTATAGTAGAGTCTGAACAAGATATATCATAGTAGTATTTGCCTGTTTTAGAGCCAAAAAATAGGTAATTTTCGTACTCAATTCTGTTTTTGGTATCTATGTTTACATATAGGTTTTCGGGTTCATTTTGGGCTATATTTGAACCACTTATCTTACTATCTGCAAGTATTAAAATGGCTATAAAAAGCACAAAAATACCAATAAAAATAAGGAATTTTGCCCCTTTGTTCGTTTTCTGACTAATATCCATACATACTTGATTATATAAGTATTTTCTGTTATACTCCAGTCTATACAAAATTTAATTAATTAAGTATTTAATCCATGGCACATAGAAAAGCAGGAGGGTCAGCGAAAAACCTTACAGATTCAAATCCAAAGTATTTAGGTACAAAGTTATATGACGGACAGAAGGCTATTGCTGGAAACATCATAGTAAGACAAAGAGGTACAAAAATATTACCAGGCGAAAACGTAGGTCTTGGGAAAGATCACACACTTTACGCTCTGAAAGATGGTGTAGTAAAGTTTAGTTCAAAAAGAAAAAATAATTTTGACGGAACACAAAAGACTCTCAAAGTAGCAAATATAATATAAATAAAACCCTTACGAAAGTAAGGGTTTTATTTATTCTGTTATACCATTTTCTTTTGCGTATAGTAGTTTATCTATTATGTCTTGGATCTGGCCTTGCATGATACCTTCTATGTTGTGCCAAGATTCTTTTATTCTGTGGTCTGTCACTCTATCTTGTGGGAAGTTGTAAGTACGTATTTTTTCTGATCTGTCCCCAGTACCTATCTGGTCTTTTCTCTCCTGACTGTATTTTTTAGCTTCTTCCTCTTCTTTCATTATTTGTAGCTTAGACAAAAGTATAGTCATAGCTTTTTCTCTGTTGGCTTGCTGACTTCTTTCACTAGTAGATCTTACATCTATTCCTGTAGGTTTGTGTATTAATCTTACAGCAGTTTCCACTTTGTTGACGTTCTGCCCTCCGGCTCCACCAGACCTAGAATACTCCATTTCTATATCAGATGGATTTATTTCTATTTTTATTTTCTTTCTAATAGGCATTATAGCTACAGAGACTGTTGAGGTGTGTATGCGCCCATTTTTTTCTGTTTCAGGTATTCTTTGTACTCTATGTACACCTGTTTCAAATCTGAGGTCCTTATACACATCTAAACCTTTTATTTCTATAGCTACTTCTTTATACCCTCCAGCTTCGTTTATAGAAGAAGACACTACTCTAGTATTCCAACCCCTACCCTCGCTATATTTTTCGTACATCTTAGCTAGTTCGGCGGCAAACAAAGAAGCTTCATCGCCACCAGCTCCAGCTCTTATTTCGAGTACAACTTCATTAGGATATTCCTCTTCTTCTTTTTCTTTATCTAATACAGCTCTGATCTCTGTCTCCATTGCTAAAAGAGACTTCTCAAGCTCCGTCTTCTCTTCCCTAGCCAAGCTTGCTAAGTCAGCATCAACCCCTTCTATAAGAGTATTGTTTTCAACGATTTGATTTTCTATCTTCTCATATTCTTTGTACAAGAAGGTAGTCCTCTCGTTGTCTTTTATGTAGTCTTTTTCTTCTTGTGTAAACATATGTAAAAAAGCAAAAAGCCTTAGAGTTATCTAAGACTTCTTAGTAGATTTTGTTTTCTTTTCAAGCTTCTTCTTGAATCTTTCAACTCTACCTGTGGTATCAAGTAATGTGTCTTGTTTACCTGTGTAAAAAGGATGACTTGAAGATGATATTTCTACCTTGAATAGAGGGTATTCTTTCTTGTCTTTATTGTAAACAGCTGTTTCCTCACTTTTCATTGTAGTAGGAGCTAGGTATTGTACACCAGATCCTGTGTCCACAAACAAAGCCATTTGTTTTTTTATTTCTGTATTTTTTGCCATACTGGGCGTTATATTACCATATCCTTAAAAACTGTGCAATACATCGATATTTGCCTGGATTTGGGCTGCTTTAGCCATAACTTGGTCTCCATAGAATACATTTGCAGGTATTCTACCTGGAGTACATACAGATCCAGAATAGTATCTACAAGCTGCATTTCTCTCTGTAGTATATCCACCAGCATCTGCACCCAAGTCTTTAAGATATAAAGAAGATGCCATTATAGCGTGATAAGGAACCCAAGGACTAGCTACTTTCACACCTACTGAACTAGCCACACGAGACTTCATTATGTCCCATGTAGAAGGTATAAATTGGGCTGGTCCCATACCTCCTCCGTATCCACCACCAGACCAAGGACATGACACCGGAGTAGTGTAAGGATCTATACCTAGGGCTGAAGTAAGGTTTAGGAAAGGTGTAACATCTCTAGACGGCTTCATAACGTTGGCAAAAGGTGTACCTGTGTTTTTACCTACACCAGCTCCTGTAACAGGATCTTTAAGATAACAAGAACCTATGTTTGCTCCCAAGTTTGACTCTTGTGTCATTATAGCTAGTACAAAAGCGGCTCTTACACCTGTAACTTTTTCAGCTTGTTCTGCATAGTTTAACGCGTCTCCAAAAGGTATAGCTCCTGCATCACGCAAAGCGAACAAAGCTGTACGTATCTCTGTAGCTCTTTTCTGTCTTTCAGCCAAAACTGTAGCGTATTCTGATTCTTTTGATTTTGACACTGAAAGGAGTTTTTGTTTCTCTTGTTCGTTTGCCTCTACTTTTTGTTTTGCTAGTTCTAGAGCTACTTTAGTATCTACTTCACTATTTTTCTTATCTTCTAGACTATTTTTTTCTTGTTCGGTTCTTTCTTTTACAGATCTTATTTGATCAAAACTTACTTGCATCTCTTCTTTTATGGTTTCAAATGTATCTAGGTCTGTGTAAAACTCTGACAAACTTTCATTTGAGAGTAGAAGATGTACTATGTTTGAGTTGTTTATTTCATTTGTTTTTCTTAAAAGTTCTGCTAGAGATTCTTTTTGTTTTTCTTGTCTTTCTTCAAGATCATCTATTACTCTAATCTTTGTAAATATTTCGTCTCCAAGCTTGGTTATTTGAAGCTGTTTAGCTTTTATATCAGCTCTTGCTTGATCTATCTGACTGGTTAGTATATCTATGTCTCTTTTTATAGATCCACTTTGGGCTTTTTGTTGATTTAATTCTATTTGTTTTTGAGCTATGACAGCCTCAAGCTCTTTTAGTTCTGCTTCTAGCTGAGCTCTTTCATCAGCAGTAAGAGCCTTTGCACTCAATACTGGTACAAGTAAAAATACGCTTATTAATAATGTGGCAAAAAATTTATTCTTCATTACTATTAGTTTCTTCTACTTCTTCTTTCTTCTCTCCGGTCACTTCTATTTGGTCGAAGTCTATAGGAGCTGATTCTTCTTCTTTTTCTTCTACTATTTCGTTAATAACGACGAGCACTTCTTCTTTATCTGCCTTGAACTTTAGTTTTGGATAACTTTTTTCAATATCTTTTAGATGTATTGCATCCCCTACTTCCTTGAGTCCTGATATATCCACTGCTATGTTGTGAGGTATATCGTTTATCAAAGCCTCCACTTCTAGATCATGTACTACTTTTACCAATGTGGCTGTCGTTTTTGCATATGAGTGATCACCTACATATTCAACAGGTACATCCACATGCACTGGATGAGTTTCATCTATCAACATAAAGTCAACGTGTATAGGAAGATTTTTTACAGGATCAAACTGTACATCGTGTATAAGTGTAGGGAATTTTTTTGTTTCAGCTGATAACGTAACTTTTTCTGTTTCTCCACTTATTTTGTAAACCTTCATAAAATCAGCTTGGCTTACAAATATAGGTGTAGGTTCACTTTTGTTACCATAAACTATACCAGGGATAGCTTTGTATCCATCCAGAAGATTTCTATCTGTTTTTGTGTTTCTAATACTTACTTTTAGGTCTTGTGTCATAATTTTTCTTTTTATCTATTACTTCTCTATTTTAATATATTTCCGGATAGTTTCAACGTCTCCATCAACTTTTTTACCTGGATTTAGGACATTTTGAGGGTCAAAAATACCCTTAATTTCCTTGAAAATACTGATTATTTCAGGAGAATACTGCTTTTTTAGGTATGGGGTGCGTATAATACCATCATTGTGTTCTGCGGTGATAGATCCACCGTAAGATAGGACTAAGTCATAGACCTTATCTCCTAACTCTAAAACCACGTCCACATTCTCTTTTTTGTGGAAATCCATGAGAGGTATCACATGGAAATTACCATTTCCAGCGTGTCCATGTATGTTATAAACAAGACCATATGAATCTAAAAGAGCCTCTAGCTTTGGTAAGAACTCCGGAAAAACTTCTGGTGGCACTATGACGTCATCTATGAAAGGAGCAGTTCTTCTTTCTTTCATGTGTTCCCTCAAAAGAGCAAAAGCGTCATGTCTGATAGTCCAATATTTTGCAGCTTTAGCTTTTGTTAGAGCTTCTTTTTCTGTGAGTTCTTTATAAGCCTTTAAATCATATTCTAGAGAGTCTATTTTTTCTTTTATTTCATTTTTATTATCAGATGTGAAGTTTACTAGCATGACCAATGTAGGTACTCCACCTTTTATCATCTCTATCATCTCTGGTATAAAAGACAGTCCAAGTTTTGCTGCACCAAACAAACCTTTCTTTTTTATAAATCCAGTCCAGAATTTGAGAGCTAGCTTTACTGTCTTGTCATCATAAGCTTCTACTGATTCAGGATCATATTTGAGAGCCAAGTTTACTATCTGTCCTAAATGACTTCTATTTTTGAAAAATACAGCCAACATACCTTCTTCTTTTGGTATATCTACGAGTCTCATTTTGGCTTTTGTGGCCATAGCTAGAGTTCCTTGAGATCCGACTATGAGTTTTGTCATATCGAATGTGTTTTTTTCTCTATTTAATACGTTCCATATATAATACCCCGCTGAGTTTTTAGAGACTTTTGGTTTGGCGGATTTTATTAATTCTTCGTTGTTTTCAATGATGTTTAGTATACCTTTATATATCTTACCCTCTAGATTATCTTGTTCGCCTTTTTGTCTAGCTTCATCTATAGATATTTCTTTAAAAGTTGCTGTAGATCCATCAGAAAGTACAGTGTCTAATTCTTCAATAAAGTTTTCTGCTTTCCCATATTTTAGAGTTTTCTCCCCTGCCCCATTGTTTCCTATTATTCCACCCATAGCACATAAATCTTTAGATGCAGGAAAAGCTGGATACATAAGACCGTATTTATTCATTTCTTTTTCAAAATCACGATAATACAATCCTGGTTCGAAATAAACCTCTTTCTTTTCCACGTCTGGCTTCTCTAATTTATTTATATATTTTGTGACGTCTAATATTATAGAATCATTTAAAGAACCTCCAGCCATACATGTACCAGCAGATCTTATGGTTACAGAATATTTTTTATCACCAGAACCTATATTTTCATTCTCTTTGTTTACGGTTTTGAGTATTTTCTCTATATCCTCTTTGTTTTTAGGAAATATTACTATTTGAGGTCTCACTTCAAAAAGACTGGCATCTGTAGAGTATTTTTTTAGTGTAGTATCGTCTGTGAGTATATCACCTTCAATCTGGTTTTTTAATTCATCTATAAGCATATTTTTAGTAGTGTTTACTAGCTAATTTTATAATTTCACTTGCCACTATTTGAGCAGCTTTATCATTGTCTATAAAGTTTTTTGCTTCAGTCATTTTTTTGTAAATATCAGGATGGTCTAACATTCTATCTATTTCTGAAATGATAATATTAGGAGATAAGTTTGATTCCTCTATCACGACGGCCTTCCCTGTGCGAGCGTATTCGTAAGCGTTTTGCCTTTGATGATTACCATTTGATTTGGTTATAGGTATGATTATAGAAGGAATATTCCAGATAGATATCTCAGCAATAGAGTTGGCTCCTGCTCTAGATATAAACACTTTTGTTGCCCCAGCTACCATCTTTAGTGCTAGGGGTTCTAGATATTCGAAAGCTTTATATCTGTCTTTTTTAGGGTTGTCTGTCAATATAATATTTGACCTTTCTATTACATCTTTGTATTTGTCTCCAGATCCTGTTTGATGTAATACTTGGTATTTTTCTACGAGTTTTGGGAGTGCTTCTAGTATAGTATCGTTTATAAGCACAGCTCCAGATGAACCACCGATCACACTTACCACAGGTACACTTGGGTCCAACTTAAGAAACTCCATCACACCTTCTCCTGCTTTTATTTTTATATCATTTCTTATTGGTTGACCCACTAGGGCAGTACGTTCTTTTGGGAAATATTTAAAACATGTTGGATAAGCTACTGCTATCCTTTTTGCAAACCTCCCTGCCCATTTAGTGACTTTACCAGGATATGTATCAGATTCGTGCACTATGACAGGTATGCGAAGTATTTTTGCAGCAAATGCTGTTGGAAAAGAAGCGTGCCCACCCTTTACAAGTACCACATCTGGATAAATAAAAAATAGTTTTATTAAAGTACTAAATACCCCAACAATTGTTACAAAAAAATCTGTGAAATTTAGTATAGAAGAGTAAGCTCGTATTTTACCTGAGAATACATTTCTGTATTTTATGTTGTTTATAAACATAGCTTCCTGATCTAATACTTTGTCACCAAAATAAAATATATCTAGCTCAAAAAGCTTTTCTTCTCTTTCAATTTTCCTCAGTTCTTCGGCTATAGCGATAAGTGGGTAAAAATGACCACCAGTACCACCTCCTGCAAGTACTATCTTCATATCCTAAAATTATATCACACTTCTATATCTGAGTATTTTGTGATATTCATTATAATTCCTAATAATGCTAGAAAGATCATAAGTGAAGTACCTCCGTGACTCATAAAGACTAAAGGTACCCCAGTAAGAGGTATGATACCTATACTAGAGCCTATATTCATGAAAGACTGGAAAAATATTAAAGACCCAGCTCCTATAAGCAAATATTTACCAAAATAATCTTTCGTGAACTGGGCGTTTTTAAATATTCTAAGTGAAAAGAATACATACAGTATAACTATGATAGATGACCCTAAAAAGCCCAATTCTTCGCCTACAACGGCAAATATAGAGTCTCCTTGAGGTTCTGGTAGGTAGCTGAACTTTTGTAGACTTTGACCCAAACCTCTGCCTAAAAATCCCCCAGAACCCACAGCTGTGAGTGATTGTCTCAACTGCCAAGAAGATCCCGTAGGGTCCAAATCTGGATGTAAAAAAGTGGTAAATCTACTCATCACATAAGGTCTTGTCACAACAAGTAAAGTCAAAAGAACTCCTAAAATAGCTACTATGATAGTTATGTATTTCCACTTTAGTCCAGCTGACAAATACATGGCTCCTATGGCAGTGATGATAAGAACCAAACTTTTTGTATCTGGTTGAGGTATAAGTAGTAATGCACTCAAAAGTATGATTAGTCCTGCAGGGAGTAGACCTTTTTTAGGATCGTTTACATTACCTTTTTGTATAGACATCACACTAGCTGTGAATATGACAACAGCTACTTTATAGAGTTCAGCTGGTTGAAAAGAAAAACCAAAAATACTAAGCCATCTAGTGGCTCCGCCATGGGAAAACCCTAGACCTGGTACATATAAAAGAAGTAAAAATATTACACTTATAATAAAAAGGGTTGGAGCAAATTTTTTCCATTTTGTATAACGTGTGCGAAGTGTGGCTATAAATAAAATACCTCCCCCACCTACACCTAACAGTATTTGACTAGTAAGCACACCTAAAAACTTATCGGTATCTTTGGATATTATTCCCAAAGAAGCTGATGTAAACATCAATATTCCTATTATGACTATACATAAAGATATATATAGAAGTACTTTATCTACTTTTAAGAACATTACATTACTACTGAAAGGACTATTCCTATAATTGCGAAAAATATAGTAAATAACCAGTATCTCATTACGACTTTATATCTACTCCAGCCTTTTGCTTCGAAATGATGATGTAAAGGTGCAACTTTTAATATTCTTTGGCCAAAAAGTTTTTTACTAGTCCATTGCATTATCACAGATAAAGATGTGATAAATAAAGGAAAAGCTATTATAGGTAAAAGAAAGACTGTGTCGGTAAGAAAAGATATTGTTGAGAGTAACATAGTAAGACCTATCATACCTGTCTCACCTAGATAAAATCTTGCAGGTGGTATGTTGAACCATAGGAATACAAATATACTTCCAGCTACGACAGCACAAAGGGTGGCTAGGTCAGGAAGACCTTTTAAAGCTGCTATAAGAGCATAAGCACTGTATATGATCGCTAAGACTCCTCCAGCTAAACCATCTATACCATCTATAACACTAGAGGAAAATACAGCTGTTGTTATAACTATAAAAAATGGGATAAACATATAACCCAAAACCAAGTGTCCTACTTTAGGTATATATACATAGTTTATACCAACTATTTTTACTAATATTATCCCAACCACTAAAGATATAAGAACTATACTTAAAAGTTTTAGATATCTTAGAAATATAGGGTCCCCTTCGAATTTTCTTGGTAAATATATCTGTATCAAATCATCAAAAAGACCTATTATTGATCCAAATACAAATATGATAAGTGGTGCTAATGTTTCTGTAAGACTTATAAAGTTTATTTTTGCACCGATTATTGAGTGAGAGTTTTTACTAAAAAGAAAGAATATAAACGAAGTTATAAGTGTAGTGAGCCATATAATAATACCTCCTACTCTCGGAGTATTGAGCTCTTTTTCATTTGCTAGAGCTTTAAACTCAGCGTTGTCTAAAGACTCTGTACGACTTCTTTTTCGCCATAGTTTATGTTTATAGAAAAAGTTTGTATATATGGGAGTCGTAATCATACCTATAACAACAGCAACCAAAGCAGGTATTATTACAACAAAAAAGTTTAGATCATAAATCATTTGTTTTTACGATAAAGTTTGCAATTTTCTCTACATCAGAGAATCTTTCGTTTATTGTAGAACCAAGTACTATTATAATATATTTTTGACTCAAACCCTTGTTGATAATAACAGCCAGATTTCCCCCTGCTAAGTCGGTAAAGCCAGTTTTTACAAAGTTTATACCAGGTACATTTCGAAGATCTTTAAAAGTGTTTTCAAGCTCTATGTATTTATCTTTATTTAGTATTTTTATCTCGTCTTTTACTGTAAGAGTATTTGCTGCTATTAAAGGATATTCATTAAAAAAAATGTCTAAGAAAAGAGCGTATTCTCTAGCTGAAGAATAACCTCCCGCTATATCATCACCTTCGTCTAGTCCGCTAGGGTTGATAAAATATGTTTTCTCTAGACCGAGCTCTTTGGCTGTAGTGTTCATAAGCTCTACAAGGTCTTGGTCGGTATTTTGTTTTAGTTCTTCTTGAGCTGCTTCTGCTACATCGTTTGATGAGGCTACTAGAAGAGCTCTATAAGCTTCATCAAGATTTATTTGATCATCTATATCAAAACCATAATCCCCATATACTGACAATGCATTTTCCGATATGGTTAACACAGGCGTTTCGCCTCTGTATTTTTCAAATGTATATATTGCAAATATCTTATTTAAAGAAGCTAAAGGATGTTCTGTATCTATGTTTTTCCCCGCAACCACTTCTTTTTTATTCATATCGTAGACTATAAAAGATGTCGCTTTTATATCTAAAGAACTGAGCATTTTTCTTTCGGTAAAATTACGATTTGAGATACTAAGAAGGCTAGATATATCTACTTCTTGATTTTTGAAAGATACATTTATAATGAGAAAAACAAAAAAAAGTATAATTAGCCATATTGTATTATTTTTTAAATCTTGTTTTTCAGCCATTTATTACTCAGTATCATCCGTATCTAACTTTTGAAGCATTTGAAATTCTGCCAATGTTTTTGAAATATTAGAATATATTTCATCATAGTTAGGTAAATCTTTTATACTGTCTATGTTCAAATAAGCTAAAGTATCTACTGTTGGGAAATATTCATATATTCTTTCGTATCCATCTTTTATCTTTTTACTTACAAGACCACGCATCTCTAGATTTCTAAGTACATAACTGCTATTTACACCTCTTATGTAGTCAATCTCAGCTCTAGTGCAAGAGCCTTTATATAAAACTATAGACAATACTTCCAAAGTAGCTTTTGTCAGCTCTTTACTTAGCTCTTCAGTCCTTAGTTCTTCTGCTATGCTTGAGAATTCAGCACTTGTAGCTAAAGATAATTCTTCCCCATTGTCTATGAGTGAGATACCACTGTTTTGTAGTTTTTCTTTTAGGTTAGATATAGCCGCTTGAAGTTCATCTTGTGTACACTTAAGAAACTTACATATTTCTTTATAGCTTACAGCTTCTCCTTTTATAAATAAATACCCTTCTATTTTATTCTCCAGATTCATTGCTTTGTGAGTCTTTACTAATAATATATTCGTCTCTATCATCTTCTTTTACATCTATGAGACCCTGTCTGAGTAATTCTAACATAGCTAAAAATGTAACAATAGTACTGAGTTTTTCTTCTTTGGATAATGAAGAATTTTTTGATTTAAAAGTAATAGAGTTTCCGTGCAAAACTCTTTCTTCTAGTGACTCTATCATTTCCTCTATAGAAACCACGTTTACTATTTCTATATTTGGTAGAGCTTCTTTTTTCTCCGGAACTCTTTCTAAGGCTTCATTTATAGATAGCAGTATATTGTTTATATTTAATGATTCGTGTGGAGTAAATACTGGATCTTTTGTTATTGATTGACGTCCAAACATTCTGACGGTATTGGCAAAACTTTTTTCTATTAGATCACTGGCATTTTTTATATTATTCAATAAAAACAGTCTATATTTAAGGTCATCTATCTTTTCACTTTCTTCATCTGTAAGAGTAAGACTTGGTAGGAGTGATTTTGATTTTATGAGGACCAAAATAGAGGCGGTAGTGATGAATGATATTCTAGGTCTTATATCTACACTTATTGGTAAGCTTTTTGTATATACAATAAAATCTTCTGCTATTTCTGCTAGAGCAACGTCAGATATATGAAGCTTCCTCTCTTCTATAAGAGAAAGTATTTTGCTTAAAGGTCCACTTACCTCGCCTTTTGTATATACATATTCTATTTCGTTTTCCAGATTATTTGTCATCTTTATTTTTAATATCTAGTTTTAGAGAAAGTTCTTTTAGTTGTTTTTCTTCTATTTTAGATGGTGAGCTCATCATAAGGTCTTTACCCTCTCCGTTTTTAGGGAAAGCTATGACTTCTCTAATATTGGGTTCTCCTTGTAAGAGCATAACTATACGATCAATACCAGGAGCAAAGCCACCGTGCGGCGGAGCTCCATACGAAAACGCTTCTAACATATGACCAAATTTCATTTGTTGTGTTTCTTTGGAAATATTTAAAATGTTAAAAACTTGTTCCTGAAGACTTCTTTCATGAATTCTTATAGAACCAGATGAAAGTTCGTAACCGTTTAATACAAGGTCATAAGCATTTGCTCGTATATTAAATATGTCTTCACCTTTCATAAACTTATCTTTATCCTCTGGTTTTATAGAACAAAATGGATGATGGACTGCTTGTAATTCACCTTCATCAGTTTTCTCAAACATGGGAAAGTCAAGAATCCAGCAGAAAGCCAGTTCATCTACATCTTCTTTATTTTTCCTTAGGTCTGGTTTATCGGAACCATATTTTTCCATTGACTCAGCATATGTCATTCGAGGAAACGGTACACTTGTGAATTTTTTTTGAGGGTATAGAGTTTTGATAAGTTCAATAAACATTCCTTCTGTGAAATCTAATACATCTTCTTGTTCTACAAAAGACATTTCATAATCAAGTTGAGTGAATTCTGGTTGCCTATCTCCTCTTAGATCTTCATCTCTCATACATCTGGCTATTTGAAAATACTTTTCAAAACCAGCGACCATACAAAGTTGTTTGAATTGTTGCGGTGATTGTGGAAGTGCATAAAAATGACCAGGATAAATTCTTGAAGGAACTACATACTCACGAGAACCTTCAGGTGTACCCTTCATGAGCATTGGCGTTTCTATTTCGATAAAATCATTTTTATGCATGTATTCTCTGAAAAAATTAATAATTTTATCTCTCATTCTTATATTGTTCTGCATTCTAGGTCTCCTAAGATCCAAATATCGATATTTCAATCTATTTTCTTCACCTATTTCACTTCCATCTCCAGTTACATCTATAGGAGGTGTATCTGCGCGATTTATTATTTCTATTTCAAGTATCTCGAGTTCTATATCACCATTTTGTTTATCAGGTTGGATATTTTTCTCTGGTCTTCCATTGACTTTTCCTTTCACCTTAACAACCCATTCAGGTCTAACTTCCTTACCTATTTCCATTGCCAAAGAACCTGGCAATATAATTCCTTGTACATATCCAGACATATCTCTAAAATCCATGAATATCATTTTTCCCTGGTCACGTCTAACATCGACCCATCCTGATATGGATACTTCTGTACCTTTTACAGAAGATAAATCTTTTATATATGTTCTTTTCATATTTTTTAGAGCTCAGAAAGCAAAAATCGCCTCCACGAACTATGATTATTTCATAATACGCAGGGGCGATTCTTGTGGAAACGCGGTGCCACCCTACTTTTTCGACTCTTTACAGCTATTTCGGGCTTACCCGGAAGGTTCTACTTTCCTATAGATAGGATTTCTTCCCTCTTCCTCCCTCGTGTCTGCGAGATCCTAGGATATGGGATTATTATATAATTTGCAAAAAGAAATGTCTACCTGTATACTGTGCCTTCATGATAAGACTTATTTTGAACACAATTTTCGCCGGTATATTCTTTTTAGCTTGGGCTTTCGAGTATGTGTTTGCTGGGATCAAATTCTCAATGGCTTTTTTGCTTGAGAAGCTAGACCAATAATAAGCCTGTAACCTCTCTCATTTTCAATAGTTTTGCGTCTGCTATTTCTTTGGCTTTTATTGTCCCTTCATTTATTATTTTTATTATTTCATCTTTATTTTTTTCTAGTTGAGCTCTCTTCTCTCTCATTGGACTTATAAAAGCATCCAAGTCATCTATTAGAGCTTCTTTTAGTGCTTTATACTGACCCTTGTTTTCCTTATACAAGTTTTCTACATAATCTTTGTCTTTTATCAAAAGATGGATAGCTTTTACATTTGTTGGCTCACCTTCCCCACTGTCTGTGACGATAGACATAACTTTTTTTGTTATAGTTTCTTTGTCAGCGAAAAGTGGGATAGTGTTGTTGTAACTCTTGGACATCTTTTGTCCGTCGGTACCAGGTACAACAGCTACATTTTCTATTATGTATTCTTTTGGTTCTTTGAAAAGATCTGTGTTATATGTATTGTTAAATTTTTGAGCAATATCACGAGCTATTTCTATATGTTGTTTTTGGTCTTGTCCTACAGGTACTAAGTCAGTGTCATAAAGTAATATATCTGCAGCCATAAGAACTGGATAGTTAAATGTCCCAACAAGGATGTCTTTATTTTTTGCTTCTGCATCTTTGAAAGCATGAGCTCTCATAAGATACGGCATAGTGACCAATGTATCAAATATCCATGTAGCTTCGGTGTGAGCTGGTATTTGTGATTGCTGAAATATTACACTTTTTTTGGGGTCTATACCTACAGCTAAATAATCAAGAACTATATTTATTATGGATTCTTGCATTGCTTTCGGGTCTTTTTGAGTGTTCATAGCATGAAGGTCTGGTATGAAAAAAAAGCATTTGTACTCATCCTGAAGTTCTACAAATTGCTTTAATGCACCGAAATAATTACCTATATGAAGTTCTCCTGAAGGCTTGACACCTGATAAAAGTATTTTATTCATGCCCAAATTTTACCATATATTAGTTTATTTATAAATATCAACAGCTTTTCAACTATTTTTTTCTTTACTTATATTTATTTATAAATAAAATAACCATATGGAACCACAACCAAGCGAGAACAATAACTATATTACTCCACCACATGACGAGTACTCAGAAAAGGCCCTTTTAGGATCTATTTTAATATCTCCAGAAAACTATTACGAAATAGAAGCTAAAATAACAAAATCAGACTTTTACAACTCAAAGCACGCCACCATATTTGAAGCCATAGAAAGTCTAAGATCAAAATCAGACCCTGTAGATATGATTACTGTTTCAGACGAACTTGCTCGTAATGAAAAGCTGGATATGGTTGGAGGTAGAGCTTATATAGCTTCGCTAACTAAAGAAGTGCCACTTTCTGCCAATTCTAAATATTATGCAGATATAGTTTATAAAAAATCACAGCTTCGCAAACTACTAAAAGCTGGAGGTAATATAACAGGACTAGCTCTGTCTGGTAATAAAGATAAAGATGTTGCTGATATTTTTGATGATGCAGAAAAAGAAATATTTAATATCACACAAAATACTAAAGATCATAAATATACTAGTATGGGTGACCTTATTAGCGAAACGAAAGAAGAATTGGAAAACCTGCAATCTCACGACAACGCCCATAGAGGTGTACCTACTGGGTTTACTGATTTGGACAAAAAGATATCAGGTCTACAAAAAACAGATTTGATCATATTGGCAGCAAGACCTTCTGTCGGTAAAACTACCTTTGCTTTGGATATGGTAAGAAACATTGGCGCTCGATCTGGGCTACCTGTAGTGTTCTTTTCATTGGAAATGTCCTCTTCTCAACTTGTAATGAGACTTTTAGCTACAGAAGCCAGAGTAGATGCTTGGAAACTTCGTACCGGAAAAATAGATGACGCTAGTTCATACAAACAAGTTTATGATGCTCTAGAGAGACTTGGAAAAGCTCCGATATATATAAATGATGAGGCTGCGATAACTAGTGCAAAGATGAAATCTTATGCTAGGCAGATAAAAGCTAAACACGGACTTTCTCTTATCGTAGTCGATTATTTACAGCTCATGACACCCTCCAAGAACTATGATTCTATGGTCAACCAAGTGACAGAGATATCAAGATCTTTAAAGATAATGGCTAAAGAGTTGAATGTGCCAGTACTTGCCCTATCACAGCTTTCTCGTGCAGTAGAAGCTAGAGGTGGTAAACCAAGACTTTCAGATCTTAGAGACTCTGGTTCTATCGAACAAGACGCTGATATTGTAATGTTTATTCATAGAGAAAATAGAGGTGACGCAGAAACTGGTGTACCTAATATTACACAAATACTCATAGAAAAACACAGAAATGGTCCTACTGGAGTGGTAGATCTAGTATTCGATGAGCGTACTACAACTTTTCATTCTGTAGATAGAGAAAGAGATTTACCAGAATATTCTAGTAGAAAAGCTTCCCTTAATGACTTATAATACTTCTGTGGAGGAAAAACTTTTACAAATTATCAAAAAGTTCCCAGGAGTCGGGCAAAGACAAGCAAGTAGGATTGTGTATTTTTTACGTACGCTGAAAAATGACGAATTCAACACTTTTGTATCAACTTTAAAAAACATTAAAGAAAATACTTCTTATTGTAGTGAATGTTTTTGTCTGATAAGTAGCAATAGCGCCACTTGTGATTTTTGCGGTAAAAACAAAGACCACTCCAAACTTCTCGTAGTAGAAAAAGATATAGATAAAGACGTGATGGTCAGCTCACATTATTCTGGAGATGTTTTTATATTGGGTTCTTTATTCTCTGTTATTAAAAACACTATTCTAAATCCAGAAAGACTTGTATCTTTGAAAGATAAAGTACTGAAAAACAATTATGAAGAGATAATACTCGCCTTCTCTGATACAAAAGAAGGTCAGTTTACCACAGATAGATTAGAGGATGAATTTAAAAAATATGGTTATAAAGGAAAAATATCTGTACTTGGTAGAGGTATATCTACTGGAGCTGAGATAGAATATCTAGATCCAAAGACCATAGAATCGGCTTTGAGTAACAGAAAATAAAACACCTACGTATAGTAGGTGTTTTATTTATATTTGATCTATTTTTACTTCTACGAAAGGTTGTCTATGTCCTTTTCTTGTAAGTCTGTTTGATTTTGCTTTATATCTTGTAGCTATCACTTTTGCTGACTTACCTATTTTGTTTACTGTGGCTGATACTTTTTTTGCTGAGATAACAGGTGTTCCTAGTGTGACTTTTCCTCCTTGGTTGGTTAGTAGTACTGTATCAAATTCTACTTTATCTCCTTCGTTCACATTTGGAAGCTTTTCTATTTTTACAGTGTCTCCAGCTGATACTCTGTACTGCTTTCCTCCTGTTTTTATAACAGCAAAATCTGCCTTTTTGTCGCTATTTTTCATACCGGAAGATATTAGCACACTTTTCCACTATTAGCAACAGACAATTTCTGCTATAATTTTTATGTGGTAAAACGAAAAACCTACAACGAAATCACTTGGGTCAGTCTCGAAAACCCTCTAACCCAAGAGCTCACAGCCATATTTGACGAGTTCAATGTTCCTGAGTCTATACGCCAGGAGGTGGTCCAAGACACAGAAAGGTCTAGAATGGATTACTTTAAAAATGGCGTATATCTGTCTTTACACTTCCCTGCTATAAAATATGAGACCGATACAGTCGATTCAGAATTTGACTTTATTTTGTTCGATAAAGTGCTTATTACTGTGACACATACTCCTATCAAAAGCCTTAGAGTTTTTGATGATTTTTTTGAAGAGAAAATACTTACAGGTAGAGCTGATATAGGCAACTTGGCTTTTAATATATTTTATTTTTTCATGAGACAAGAATATCAAAGTATCATAAGTCATATAGAGGATATATCTAAAGCAGCTAGAGATATTGAAAAACAAGTTTATCAAGATATAAATAAGAGAAAACTAGAGACTTTGACTACACTTACTCACAATGTGTCTGATTTTAGAAGAGCTCTGTATTTACATAAAGATGTCTTGGAAAGTTTCTTTGGAGTTTGTGTCTCTAGATGGTCTGATATATCTGCAGGTAGAATACGAAGGCTACAAGCTGATGTAAATGAAGTTTTGATAAATCTTGAGAACAATAAAGAATTCTTGTCTGATCTAAAAGAAGCTGGAGACACCCTTTTGAATCTAAAAACAAATGAAACTATTAAAAAGCTGACAGTGGTAAACTTCATGTTTTTACCCCTAGCTTTGGTAGCTGGTATATTTGGAATGAACACTACTAGTAACCTCCTCATACTAAACTCCTCAGAAAGATTTGTCGGACTGATAGGCTTTATGGTTATTGTGTCGCTTTGTATCTATATTTATATAAAAAGTAAGAGATGGCTTTAGAAATATACAACTCCTTAACTAAGCAAATAGAAAAATTTACACCTATTGAGGAAAATAAAGTAAAATACTATTCTTGTGGTCCTACTGTATATGATACAGCTCATATAGGAAATTTTAGAGCTTATATAACAGTAGATATTCTTAAAAGAACACTGTCTTTTTTGGGTTATAATGTTGATCATGTGATGAATCTCACAGATGTGGATGATAAAACGATAAAAAGAAGTATAGTTGAAAACACTTCTCTAAAAGACATAACAGAAAAATATACAAGTATTTTTTTTGAAGATTTAGATAGTCTCAACTTGATACGTGCCAATGACTACACAAAAGCTACCGACTATATAGATCAAATGATAGATATGATATCTACTCTTTTGGATAAAGGTTTTGCTTACAAAACAGATGATGGTAGTGTGTATTTTGATATATCTTCTTACAAAGACTATGGTCAACTAACCAATGTAGACATGTCTCAGATGTTGGCCAACGCTCAAAATAGAATAAAATCAGACGAATACGAAAAAGAACAAGTAGAAGATTTTGCCTTATGGAAGTCTTATGATAAAGACGATGGAGATGTTTTTTGGGACTCTCCTTTTGGTAAAGGTAGACCGGGATGGCATATAGAATGTAGCGCTATGGCTAAAGCAAAACTAGGAGAAACTATAGATATACACTCAGGAGGAGTAGATAACAAATTCCCTCACCACGAAAATGAAATAGCTCAATCAGAATGTGCCAACGGAGTTAAGTTTGCCAACTATTTCTTACACAACGAACACATACTTGTAGACAATAAAAAGATGAGTAAAAGTCTTGGTAACTTTTACAGACTAGAGGATGTAAGCTCTATGGTTTCTGATATATTGGCTTTCAAATATCTCGTATTAACTACACACTATAGAAAACAACTCAATTTTACCAAAGACTCTCTTTTAGCTGCAGATAACACACTGACTAATCTTAAAAAACATATACGAGAAATATATACCGAAGAAAAAGGGTCTGCTATAGCAAGTTATATGAGTTCTTTTAAAGAAGCTCTAGAAAGTGATCTTAACACTTCCCTAGCCTTGGCTAAGATGTGGGATATGATAAAAGACACTGCACATACAAGTGCTGATAGATATGCTACTTTGATGGAGATGGATAAAGTTTTAGGCCTTAGATTAGACCATATAAAACCTGAAAATATTGAAGTTTCTCAAGATATAATAGATTTAGCAGAAAGTAGGTTGGAAGCTAAGAAAAACAAGAACTATGAACAAGCGGATGTCTTTAGAGATAAAATAAAAGAACTTGGTTACGAAATACTAGATCTACCTGATGATAAATATAAAATAATAAAACCCTAAAATCAGCTTAGGGTTTTATTATTTCTAATATGAATTCTATTTTTTTCTTTTCAAATTCTACTTTTAGGTTGTATACTCCGAGTTCTTTTATAGGTTTTTCTAGTTTTAAATATTTAAGATCAAGATCTATATTATTTTCTTTTAGAATATCTACTATTTCTTTTTGATGTAACGCTTTGAACAATACACCTTTTTCGTTTGATTTTTGTTTTGTTTGTATGGTTTTACCAGACAATATGTCCAAGTTTTTTACCATGTCTTTGACCATATTTTCTTTGTTTTCTTTTACGGCCTTTATCTGTTTTTCTAGATTCTTTATAGCTGATTCACTTGCTGGTACAGCCAAACCTTTTGCAATCAGAAAATTCCTAGCATACCCTTCAGGTACATCTTTAATAGTGTTTTTCTGACCCATTCTGGGTACGTCTTTAATAAAAATTACTTTCATGTTATCTGTCGTTTAGGTAGTTTACTGCATAGTCTAGTTGGTTGTCTAGACCTATATTTGAATCATATTCTACTTCTATATCAGGAGTAAGACCGTATTCAGATATAGATATACCGTTCGGTGTAAGCCATTTTGCTATGGTTATTTTGAGATAAGTATTATATGTAACAGGTATAAGCTCTTGGACAGATCCTTTACCAAAACTTTGTGTACCTATAAGAGTGGCTATACCGTGTTCTTTTAACGCTCCAGCCAATATTTCTGATGCTGAGGCTGATCCTTCGTCTATAAGTACCGCAATATCTACTTCTCCTGGTTTGAATATATTATATCCTTTTGATCTATACAAGACTTCATCAGTGTCTTCTCCAAAGTTTTCTCTCACGACCACTTTTGAAGAAGGTAAGAACCAGCTAGCAATGTCTATAGAAGATTCTAAGTATCCTCCTGGGTTGCCTCTTAGATCTATGATCAGTTTTTTACTAGAAGTATTCAAGAATTCTCTAAGAGCGGCTTGGAATTCTATAGAAGAATTTTGATTGAAGTCATATAGATGAATAACAAACACTCCATCTACCATTTCTGTATCTAAAGCTGGTACTTCTATAATGTCTCTTACTACTGATACATCTCTTGTTGTGCTAGATTCTATGTCAGCCACTGTCAGGACTACAGTAGTACCTTTTTTACCTCTTATATTATCTATAGCTTCATCAACGCTCATATCTAGTGTTGTTTTACCATCTACTGCAAGAATAATATCTCCACTTTCTAGTCCAGCTTTTTCTGCTGGTGAATCTTTCAGCGGTGATATAACTGTCAGAAAGCCATCTTTCACACCTACTTCTGCACCTATACCTGATATTTCACCAACAAGCAGCTCTTCGAATTCTTTTGTCTCAGTAGGGTCTAAAAAGTCAGTATAAGGATCTCCTAAACTCCTAGCTAGCCCATCTATAGCTCCCCACAGTTTTTCTTGGTCATCCACATTATCAGCTGTAGGATATTTTTCATTAATCAAGTTCCAGACTTTCCAAAAAGGATCGAAGTCTACAGGAGCATCAAAAGAAGGTTCTTTATTGAAAATATTGGCAACTTTATCTATTTCACTTCTTCCACTATATCCTATAAAGATACCAGCTAGAAAGAATATAATAACAACAAGAAAGCTAACTCCAAATTTTTTATAAATATTCATGTAGTAGTAATATTACTAAATTATACTATTGTTGCAAGCTGGTATCTTCTGTATCTAATAATGATTTTTCTAAGTCAGTCCAAAACGCATCTTTGGTATATACATTAGAAGGATCCCACACCATATATGAGTATAGACCTATATCATACAAAGCTTGTATTTGAGCTTCTACCATAGATCTTGTATACACAGCTCCCAAGTCAAAATCTTGTATCCAAGCTCTTAACTTATCCTTACTTACACCTATAGCTTCAGCCCTTTTTATTCCATCTGACATTGATTTATGTATCACACCATATGGGTTATCAGCTGGATTTGCATAACCGTTCCATGTGGCTGGGTAATGAGAAGGATAGACCATCGGACAAACATAATCAAAAGTAGTAAGTGCGTCTTCTATTATTTGTCCTATATTCAAATCATCTGTATTACTTGTGGTCATACCGAAAAGATCTGCTGAAGTTTTTACGTTTGGATTGTACTTTTCTAGTTCTGCATTTATGTATGTAAAAAAGCTATTTATCACTTCATGCTTCACTTTACCTTCAGAATACGGGAAATAAATATTTTTCATATCTCCATCAGAAGGAAATCTTATATAATCAAAGTTTATTTCATCAAAACCCACACTGTATGCATTTTCAGCTATCTCTAAATGATAATCCCATATCTTTTTTGAACCTGGATCAGTGAAAGACAACCCTTTTCTATCTTTCCATATAGCAGAAGTGTCAGTGGCTGTTTTTATAGCCTCAGAAGGCCAAATTTTGGTTATATGAGGGTCTTGAAATACGGTTACTCTACCTATAACGTATATACCATTGTCATGCAGATATTGAATAATACCTTCTATATCACCTATTCTTTTTTCTACGGATCCAGCCTCGTTAACTAAAGGACTGTCCATCTCAAAAGAAACTTTTCCGCTGTAGTCTTTTATATCTATTACTATAGCGTTGATATCAGAATCAATAACAAATTTAAGTAAAGGCTCTCTTATACTTTTAGTACCAGCGACCCAGCTTGTCATATAAACTGAACGTACATTTTCTGGTGTTTCTACATGAGGAGCCATTTTAGGTGGAACAACGACTTCTTCTTCACTTATATCATCTGTGTAATCTGTGTCATTCTTTATACTTTCCGAGTCGTACTCAAAAGAGAAGGATTCAGCTAAATAGTAGTTTATTAGAAAAAATATACCAACGCCCAAAAATATAAGTATTGATACTTTTGTGGAGTGTTTCTTTAGAATTCTTTTATATCCTGCCATCTATCTTGGTTGGATGACTCTTCATTTGGTTTCTTTTCGCTAAATGAAGAATTGATAATTCTTTTTTTAGGTCTTATTCTAAAATATATATAAAGCAGGAATACTCCTGTAAGTGTAAGAATTATCTTTTTTGAATTATCAGATATGCTTATGTATGGCACCAAAACCACAAGACAAGCTGCTATAAATATATACTTACTAATTATTTTGTTCATGTTTTGAAGGTTTAACTATTAAACTAAATTCCCCTTTTATTTTATCATTTTGCAGAAAATCACGCCATTGGCTCGCCTTAAAATACAATATCTGCTCGTACATCTTGGTCAACTCTCTACCTAATACAACATGTGAATCTGGATCTATAGAAGATATCTCTTCTAGGAGTTTTTCTATCCTATATGGTGATTCAAATAAAAATGCTGGATTTTCAGAAGACATTATTTTTTTGACCATAGTTGAACGACCTTTTTTTTGAGGTAAAAAGCCATAAAAAATGAATTCATCCATACTTATATCAGCTACAGACACAAGTGTAGTAAGTGCGGACACTCCTGGTATGGGTGTTATAGATATGTCATCTCCTAGAGAATCCTTTGCTTTTTGTATGAAGTAATACCCAGGGTCAGATACTGAAGGTGTGCCGGCATCTGTAACTATAGCTATATCTTTTCCAGATCTTAGTTCATCTATAATGGAGTCTATCTCTTTAGGAGACATATGGGCATTGAGTTTTTTTCTAGGTGTGTCTATGTTGTATTTTTGAAATATTTTAGATGTTACTCTAGTATCTTCACATAGAACAATATCTACGTCTTGGAGTATCTTCACGGCTCTATAAGTGATATCTTCCATGTTTCCTATGGGTGTTCCTACTATATACAAGTTGCTCATTATTTTAATATTATGTAGGTAATACAGCTAGATAAAGTCACCAAAAGACCTCCCCAAAGAGTGTCTAATATGATTATAGATTTTGGCCAGTCTTTCAATATTGCTCTATTTGTGAATTCATAAAATCCATAAAGTAATATACCTAAAGCAAAAGAAGAGAGCAATGAAGTCATGTTTACACCTTGGGTTACATAAACTGGCACAGAAAACATGTATATTAAAATAGCCAAAAATATATATAGGATTATACCTGAGATTTTTCGGAATTTTATTTTATCACCCTCTAATATAAGCATGTGGCCTAAATCTTCCCTATATTTTTTGGAAGCAACAAAACCTATCCAGACAATATCTAGTAATATAAGTGATATAAATATTAAAAATAAGTAAATCATAATATAAATTTAACCAATAATTTTTTTACCTGGATGTAGGGGTATCAATTTGGACACATTTTTCTTGTATCCTTCCCAGTCAGGATGAGATTCGAATTTCTTTTCCAAAAGAGGTACGCCGGATACTTTTGTTATAAGTAAAGTTATACATAAAGGACCTACAAAAGTGAAAATTATAGCCGGTGTATTTAGTGTAATAAGAAATATTCCCCACCAGAGTGTTATTTCTCCAAAATAATTAGGATGTCTAGAAAATCTCCAAAGACCGGAAGTCATGAGCTTACCTTTATTGTCGGGGTTTTTAAGAAACCTAGCTAACTGTGCATCACTTACTGTCTCATATAGGAAACCTATTATAAATACCAGTATTCCTAAAACATCAAAGACAGTAGGAAATATAGGGTAATGAGTAGTTATTCCATACATAACAGGTAAAGATACTAAAAGCATAAAAATACCTTGCAATATATACACTTGCAAATATGATCTCACATAAAATAGTTTACCCCACTCTTCTCTCCACTGGTTGTATCTCCAGTCCTCTGACTTTTTTCTATTTCTAATCCAGATATGAGAACTAAGTCTAATAGACCAGATAGCCACAAGTGCGGTAAATATAACAGAACGTATATCTAAAGCTCCTCTAAAATGATAATCGAAGTTTAGACTAGCTAGTGCAATAATAAGAAATCCAATACCCCACCCTATGTCTGCCACATCATTCCTCTTGTGTACTAAAGAATATACAAAAAGTATATTTACATACACAAATATTAAAAAAGAAGTATATAGTAATACGTTATTCATATATTTTTATTTTACACTAAAACAAAAAACTGGCAATTAGCGCCACTTTTTTGCAATATTTAGTCTGTTGAGCTCTATCTCAAGAGATCTTTCTCTACTCATATCCCCTTGTGTATCCAAAGGTTCGTTCATAGCCTCTACAGCTCTATCATAGGCAGCTTGTATCTGCTCAACATTCATTTCTCTAGCCAATTCACTAGACTCTGCTAGTATAACAAGCTCACTATCTTTTCTAACTTCGAGTAGTCCACCAGAAATAGCAAGAGGTATTATTTGACCATCTTTATGTATCCTGATCTCTCCTACTTTTATAGACGAAACTAGTGGAATATGGTTTGGAAGGACTGTTATCTCTCCACTAGTTGTAGGTATAACAACATTATCTATACCCTCGTCAGAAAAAGCAGTTTTTGTAGGTGTTATTATATTTAGTTTAATCTTGCTATTACTCATAGTAATCTTTATGCGTTTAGTACGTCTTCTATACTACCTTTTAGATAGAAAGCTTGCTCGCTTACGCTGTCATGTTTTCCTTCCAAGATTTCTTTGAAACTTCTTATAGTATCTTTTAGAGGAACATATGCTCCTTTTAGACCTGTAAATTGTTCTGCCACAAAGAAAGGCTGTGATAGGAATTTTTGTATTTTTCTCGCTCTTTGAACCAGAAGCTTGTCTTCATCTGAAAGTTCATCCATACCCAAAATGGCGATTATATCTTGAAGATCTTTATATCTTTGTAGTACTTTTTGTACACCTCTAGCCACTTCATAGTGTTCTTGTCCCACTACGTTGGCGTCCAATATTGTTGAGTTAGAGTCTAGAGGATCTACAGCAGGATAAATACCAAGCTCAGATAGTGAACGAGACAACACCACAGTAGAGTCTAGGTGACCGAATGTTGTAGCTGGAGCTGGGTCTGTAAGGTCGTCAGCAGGAACATATACAGCTTGCACAGATGTAATAGATCCTTTGTTTGTAGACGTGATTCTTTCTTGTAGGTTTCCCATCTCTGTTGCTAGAGTTGGTTGATAGCCCACAGCTGATGGAATACGTCCAAGGAGAGCGGACATTTCAGATCCAGCTTGAGTAAATCTAAAGATATTGTCTATGAAAAGAAGTAGGTCTCTGTTTTCTTCATCACGGAAGTATTCTGCCATAGATAGAGCCGAAAGAGCCACTCTTGCTCTAGCTCCGGGTGGTTCGTTCATTTGTCCAAAGACTAGAGCTGTTTTATCCAAAACGCCAGAGTCTTTCATTTCAGCGTACAGGTCGTTCCCTTCTCTTGTACGTTCTCCAACACCAGCAAAGATAGAATATCCACCGTGTTCACTAGCTATATTATGGATTAGCTCTTGAATAAGCACGGTTTTACCTACACCAGCACCCCCGAAAAGACCCACCTTACCTCCTTTTAGGAAAGGACATATAAGATCCACAACTTTGATACCTGTTTCTAGAACTTCAGTTTTTTGAGATTGTTCTTTGAAGCTAGGAGCTTCTTTGTGTATGCCGTATCTTTTTTTAGCATTTGGCATAGGTTTTTCGTCTATAGGTTGCCCTATGACGTCGAACATTCTACCCAAAACTTCTGGACCTACAGGTACACTTATAGGTGACCCTGTATCTTTTACTTCTTGCCCTCTATGCAAACCATCTGTTGTGCTCATAGCAATAGCACGCACTTCGTTTAGTCCTAAGTGTTGTGCTACTTCTAGCACCAAGGTGGTGTCTCCATTTTTCACCTCTAGTGCGTTATATATTTTTGGTAGTTGTGCGTTTTCAAATCTTACATCTACTACCGGACCTAATATTTGTGTTATCTTTCCCATAATATTTATAATTCTTATAATACTTAATAATTTACTAATTCATTGCTTCGACTCCTCCTACAATCTCCGATATTTCTTGTGTAATAGCTGCTTGTCTCGCTTGGTTGAAATAAAGGATAAGGTCATCGAGTAAGCCTGAAGCATTGTCTCCAGCATTCTTCATGGCAAACATTCTCGCTGAGTGTTCCGAAGCTGCCGATTCTAGAAATGTGTGATAAAGAATATGTGCGATAAGACCTGGCAGAACCGTTCCCAATACTTCTCCTGCGCTTGGTTCTAGCACGTACATAGCTAGGGAGTCACTTTTTCGCCTCTCATCTTCTTGTGGTAATAATACATTTTTGTATATATCTTCTTGAACAGGTATTAGTTTTAAAATATTTGGCTTGAATGATGCTGAGTTTATAAATTCTGTGTATAAAACTGAAATTTTTGCATATTCGTTGTTCCTAAATTTCTCTACTACGATATCTCTTATGCTAAGGAAATCTGCAACTCTGGATTGTTCGTTTAGGTTTATGAAGCTAGCTATAATAGGTAATTTGTTTCTTTTAGCAGACTTCTCTGATTGTTTACCTATAGTTAGACACTCCACCTCCATATCTGAAGCTTCTTTATATTTAGACAAGGCCTTAGATATGTTTACGTTGTAAGATCCACACAAACCTTTGTTGGAAGATATAACGATAACGAGCTCTTTTTCTTTATTGGTATTTTCTTCCATAAGAGGATGAGATATATGTCTTTCTCCTGCTATATTGGACAATAATTCTACAGCAAAAGTCGAATAAGCCTTTCCTCCTGTTACTATACCAGTGGCTTTTTTCATTTTCGATACAGATACCATTTCCATAGTTTTGGTTATTTTCTTGATATTCTTTACCGAAGCTATTTTTTGTTTTATGACTTTTGTCTGTACTGCCATATACTATTCTCTAGTTAATTTGAAATCTTGGATTGATTTATCTAGTTTTGCTTTTATATCATCATTCCAATCTTTGTTTATTTCATCAAGTAAAGCTTTATTTGTAGTAGCTACATACTCTACCAACTCTTTTTCAAATTTAGTTATTTCTTCTATAGCAACATCATCCATATAACCATTGTTCACCGCAAATATCGCTATTACTTGAGAAGCAACGTTCATAGGTGAATATTGAGGTTGTTTTAGAAGTTCTGTTACTCTTTTACCACGTTCAATAGCTTTTTTTGTTTCAGGATCCAGATCAGAATCAAACTGAGCGAAGCTTTCTAGTTCACGGTATTGAGCCATAGAAAGTTTCAATGTACCAGCATTTTTCTTCATAGATTTTATTTGAGCACTACCTCCCACACGAGACACAGAAAGTCCTGGGTTGATAGCTGGTCTCACACCTTTATAGAAAAGAGATGTTTCAAGAAAGATCTGTCCGTCTGTTATAGAAATAACGTTTGTTGGGATATAACCAGACACATCACCTGCTTGAGTTTCGATAATAGGTAACGCTGTAATAGATCCACCACCATGTGCTTTGTTTCTTCTACAAGCTCTTTCTAGAAGTCTAGAGTGTAGGTAGAAAACGTCTCCAGGATAAGCCTCTCTTCCTGGGGGTCTTCTAAGTAGAAGTGATATTTCACGATAAGCCACAGCGTGCTTTGAAAGATCATCATAAACTATAAGTACATCTTTTCCTTGATCCATAAAATATTCTGCTATAGCTACACCTGTATAAGGCGCAAGGTAAAGCATAGCTGGTGGCTCTGAAGCAGAAGCAGATACCACCGTGGTGTATTCCATAGCACCTGTTTCTTTAAGTTTTGCTACCGTTCTCGCTATTCTGGATTGTTTTTGACCAATAGCTACGTATATACATATTACATCTTGGCCTTTTTGGTTTATTATTGTGTCTATAGCAATAGCTGTCTTACCTGTTTGTCTGTCACCAATAATAAGTTCTCTTTGTCCTCTACCGACCGGGATCATGGCATCTATAGATTTGATACCTGTCTGTAGTGGTTGATTAACTGGCTCTCTGGTCATAACACCAGGAGCTATTTTTTCTATAAGGACTTCTTTTGAAGTTTTTATTTCTCCTTGTCCATCTATTTCGTTTGCTAAAGCATCTACAGTTCTGCCTATGATACCTTCACCTACTCTAATAGAAAGGATTTTACCTGTTTTGTTCACCTTATGTCCTTCTAGAATACCTTTGTAGTCTCCTAAAATGATAGCTCCTATAAAGTCTTCTTCTAGGTTGAGTGCCAAACCTTGTGTTCCGTCTTCAAACATCAAAATTTCTGATGCTTTGCAGTCAGAAAGGCCGCTTATTCTAGCTATACCGTCGGATACGCTAACAACTTCACCTACTTCATGCGAATGCATTTGTGGCTCAGCTTTGTTAACCTCTCCTTTTATTTTATCTATTAATATATTTATGTCGTTCATATTATTTTACTAGTTGCTCTCTTAAATCTTGTAAATATCTTTTTATACTCAGCTCATAATTCACTCCTCTGTAAAGTGCGCTAAAGCCACCTATAAGTGACTCATCCACTTCTACATCCACTTTATGTGAATCTTGTTTTTTTATAAGAGAAGATATTTTATCTACTGTGCCATGATCAAAATCATGTGAGACTTTTATTTTGGCAGTATTTTTGTCATTTTCTTCTTTTAACTTCCTATCAACAAAATACAAAATACTTTCTTTGAGCTGTGATAAATGATTTTTATTAAGAAAATCTTCTAGGTCTTTTATAACCATATCAAAACCCTCTCCAGCTGTTAGCCTTATATATACTGCATCTGCTATTTTCTTTGAAGAGAGGTTCATCTTATATATTTTCTTTAATTAATTTCTCAGCATTATTCTTATCAAAAGAACTTTTCAATATCTTTTCTAGGTTACCCATATACAAAGATACAGCTTCCTTTTTGAAAGAATCCATATTAGCGCTAGCTAGTTTCTTTGCTTCTTCACTAGCTTTGTCTAATATTTTAGATTTTTCCATCTCAGCTTCAGTTTTTGATAATTTTATAGTTTCATCAGCTTTAGATTTAGCGTCAGTAACTATTTGCTTAGATTCGTTGAGAGCGGTTTTAAGAATACCTTCTTTTTCTGACTCTGCAGAAGCTAAAACTTCTTCTGCTTGTTCAGCATTCTTTATACCTTTTGCTATCTCAGCTTTTCTATCTTGTATTGTTTTTTTGATAGGTTTGAAGAAAAATTTTCTTAGTACGAAAAATACCAAGAAAAAGTTGACTAGGTTAGCCAATGCTACTTGCCAATCAAAACCAATTTTTCCTAAAACCTCTTGCATATTTTTTTACAACAAGAAAAATGCCACCATAGCATAAATCGCTGTTGATTCTGCTAGAGCAACTCCAATAATCATTTTTGAGAAGATTGATCCTGTTTGATCAGGGTTTCTACCGATAGCTTCTAGAGCTTTACCGATAAGGTATCCTTCTCCGATACCAGATCCGAACATTGAAAATGTTGCTAGACCTTTTGCAATTAATTTTGCTGATTCTACTTCCATATAAATATGTTTGTATTACTAATAATTTTTCTAAATGTCAGACTACAAAGGTTTTTATAATCTGACCCAAAGAAAAATTAATCTTTCTCTGGATTTATCGAGAGCATGTAATATGCCGTGATAAGTGATCCAAATACCAATGCCTGTATAACTCCTACCAAGAGGTTCATAGTAAGCCATAGTGATGGAACCACATAAGCTAGTCCTCCCATAATGATAATCATGAGCACTTCTCCAGCATACATGTTTCCAAAAAGACGAAGTGAGAGGGAGAATATCTTTGCAAATTCACCAACAATATCAAGTAAACCTATGAAAAAGTCTACCAGCGCCATTACTCCAGAAGATATACCTTTCTTAAAACCTAGATAAAGATCTTTCACTTTTATGAACTTATTAAAGTGTTCCCATAGACCCCACTCTTTCATACTTATGAATTGAAGCACCACTACAGCAGTAAGAGCCATACTAAATGTAGTGTTGAAGTCGGCTGTAGGAGTACGGAAAATAGGCAGTCCTTCATAAGTAATACTTGTAAGACCTGGTATAAGGCCTATAAGGTTAGATATACCTATGAACACAAAGATACTAGCTATTATATTGAAAACAACTTTAGATCTATTTTTATTGGCTGTTATCTGGTCTATAAAATCTTCTATACCTTCTATCATCATCTCGAGTATTATTTGAAATGTGGAAGGAGTATTTTTGTATTTTTTGTAAAAATAAATACCGGTAATAAGTAGTATTAAAAGTATAAGTACAGCTAGAAGTGTGGAATTGGCTATATGGAAATTACCGATGTTGATTATCGTCTCCGGTTCTATTGTTGTTATTTCTCTCTTCGTCTGAAATATCATAATCTTTCTTTATATCTGCGATTTGTTTTTCTATTTCTTCTACTACTGTAGATATTTTTTTATATTCTCGATAGACTATCACCCATGAACTAAAAAAAGCTACTACAAGTAGTATAGTGGTGTAGATCTTGGTCCCAAAATAAGAATCTAGATTTCTTCCTAAAAAAGCGCCCACAAATGCGGGAACACCAAATATCAAAGCTATCTTAAGTCCTAACCAAAAAAAATTGGTTATGTACTTATCTCTTTTTTGGTAAAGATCTTTTAATTGGGCTTTTACTTGTTCGTTTTCCATAAAAACCCTCTGTATTATACACTAAAAATATTAAAAATAAAGAGCCTGTAGAGGCTTCGTACATCTTATATAATTAGAAAACTTTATATATAAAATGTCAAATGTGCGTGTGGAAAGAATCGAACTTTCGACCTCTGTCTTATCAGGACAGCGTTCTACCACTGAACTACACACGCAAATATGTCCGTATAAAATAACAAAAATACCCGATAATTGCAATACTATTTTTCTTTATTATGCAAAACCACAACAAAAGTAGAGCCTTTTCCGTCCCCTTCTGAAGATATATCTATCTTTCCATCATGAGCATCTATTATTTTTTTTACCAGATACAGTCCCACACCGCTTCCAGATCTGTTGATACCTACACCACCTACTCTTGAGAACTTTTTAAATAGATTTGGTACATCTTCTTTTTTAATACCTACACCTGTATCTTTCACTTTTATTTGGGTGAAACTTTCATCTCTATCTAAATAAACCTCTACACCACCAGTACTAGTGTATTTAATAGCGTTGTCTATTACGTTTATTATAGCTTGTCTAAGTTTTTCTACATCACCTTTCACTAAATAAAGGATCTCACCACTATCAGAGTACTTTAAGTAAATTTTTTTATTTTCAGCCATATTTTGCATCTCAGTAACAATATCTTTAACCATTCTTTTTACATCAAAAATCTGCATAGAGTAAGTAAGTCCTCCCAACTCTATTTTAGATATACTCAAAAGATCTGTGACTACATTGTTTAGGTGCGTGGCTGATTCGTATATTCTGTCTATAGGTTCTTCTAGCTTTTCAGAATATTCCCCAAAAGATTTTTCCCTTATCATGGAAGCATATCCTCTAAGGGCAGTGAGTGGGCTGCGGAGTTGGTGGGAAGCTAGTAGCATAAACTCTGACCTTAACTTGTCTTTGGTTTCAAGTCTTTTATTCATCTTTAGTAATGTTCTAGACTGAACCTCAAGTAGTTGTTTTTGTTGAAATTCTTTTTTGACGCTATAAAACAGCACCAATCCGAAAACTATAGATATCGCCAGAGTCATAAGTATGACTATCAAGTTTTCCCTTGAGCGGAAGAAAAGGAGTTGAGATGCGACAAAAAATACTTGTAGAAATATAATCATCTGCACCCCAAGACCTTTGATGTTAAATACTTTAAATTTGACTATGAGAGCCGATATACATATCAAAAATATACCTACACCAAAGAGGCTGTAGAATTCGTATATATAATTTCCTACATTTTCTGAAACATATCCAGATATGAAAAAAGATAATATAAAAGATAACACTCCTATAGACAAAGTGACGGTTTCTTTTTTTCTTATCTCATTGGAGTATATAGCGTAAAAAAGATAGAAGATGGAAAGAAGTGTGAAAAATACCTTAAGTGCAAATCCATAATATAGATAGGAAATATTTTCTACAGGTAAACAAGAGTTTAGATCGAGACTTGCGATGTTGAACTTAGTAAAAGATAGAAATATAAAAGGTGCGGTCGTTATTATGATCGTATATTTTGACATGTAAGGTAGGTCTTTGTTGTACACATATGTATATACAAAATAATACATCAAAAGAAATAGCACTATGGACACTGGTTCTATAAGTGACCAGGCAAACAAATACACACTAGCTGAAGCAGCTATAAGCCAGACTATATTGTTCAAAATCACCCAAAGAGCAAAAGTCAGAGCAATATAAATGATTATTTTAGATGAAGCTTTATGTTTGCTTTGTTTCCATATATACAAAGCTATTATAAGAGTGAGTACCGAGACTGGTATATGAAGATATAAAAGTGTAGTGCCTGTACTACCTAGATTTCCGCTACAGTTGTAGATTGTATTATATAAAAAATTCATGTTAATTTGCTAGGCAATTTAAGTCCTTGTTTTTCATGGAAAGAAGGGTTTTCTCGCTACATTCTATTACGTCACAAGCAGCACTATCCTCACAGTATTTATATATACATTCCTTGCTGTCACAGGCTAAGTTTTCTGGTTCATATAACATGGCTAGTTTAAATACAGCCACTTCATCATCAGGGCAAGATGTCGGATTTTCTACTGTACATTTATCTACAAAACACGTACTAGTTTCAGGATCACAAGGTATCTTAATTGTATAAAAAAAATCTTTTAAAAAAACAAATCTGTACAACGCCAGAAAAACAGTTGTAACTACTACAACAAAGAAAGCAGCGTACATAGGATTGATCTTAATATTTAAAAGTGGCACTCAATAATTATATCAAATATTTTAAAGTCCAGCCTCTTTTAACTCACTTAATATTCTTTTTTGTTCTTTGGTTAGAGATTTTGGTATCTTTACTACAACTTTTACCAAAAGATCTCCCCTTTTAGAAAGATGCCCAGATGGTACACCTTTGTTTTTTATACGTATGTAATCTCCACTTTGTATACCAGCTGGTATAGATACAGTACTTTTACCATCGAGTGTTTCTAGATCTATTTTACTACCCAAAACAGCGTCTACCATACTTACCTCAAGTTTTGTTAGTATATTGGCACCATCTCTTGTGAAAGATTTATCAGCAGCTACTTGAATATCGATATAAAGATCTCCGCTTATACCACTTTCATGGTCATCACCTTTACCGGTAACCTTGATTCTTTGGCCACTCAATATGCCTGCTGGTATTTCTATACTTAACTCCTGCTCTGCATTCAAAAGTTTTTTACCATTACATACGTGACATTTTTTGTCATATATAACACCTGAACCATTACAGTCATCACAAGCAGTCTCTACCCTAAAAGAACCCAATATTGTCTGCTTCACACCCTCTATCTTTCCCCTACCTTTACATTTTTTGCAAGTGTCCTTTTTAGATGATGGTTCCCCACCGCTACCTTTACAGTTTTCACAGAGTTTTTTCTTATATATTTTTATATTTTTTGTTGTACCAAATATACTTTCTTTAAACGATATCTCTATATTGGCATGTAGGTTTGCTGGGCCTTTTTGTCTCTTATTTCCAAAACCACCAAACATTTCTCCAAATATATCACCCATATCAAACTCAAAACCACCTCCATTAGCACCAAACCCAGAAAAATCAAACCCAGAAAAACCTGAAGGATCAAAACCTCCATATCCTCCACCCGCAGCGTTGTAAGACCCAAATTGGTCATATTGAGCACGTTTCTTTTCATCACTAAGTACTTGATAAGCCTCATTTACCTCCTTAAACTTGCTATCATCACCGCCATTTTTATCAGGATGGTATTTATGTGCGAGTTTTCTAAAAGACTTCTTTATATCTTCTTGCGACGCATTTTTATCTATTTCTAGAATTTTGTAATAATCTTTTTTGTCCATAATTTATACGTTAAAAAAGCCTAATACTACAGCGGTAAAATTCAAAATAACATGTGCCATAGATACTAATATAAGATTTGGTTTATAAAGATATATGGCAGAAAAAGCTATTCCAGATATAAGAGCTAGTGGTAACATAACAAAAGGATAAGGATAAAAAGCATGTAGAGCCATAAACAGTAACGAGTTTATAATGATGATGGTTATCTTATCTGTGTAAACATCACTTAGAGTCTTTATCAAAAACCCTCTAAAAGCTAGTTCTTGAAATACAGATACTGGGATGAATGTCAGTAGAAACCATGGTTCAGATAAAAGTGCGTATTTTATATCTAGACCCAATATCTGAGCATAATATATCAAAGCAAGTATACTGACTAAAGTGAACACAAGATATATTTTTAGAGAACTTTTTATATTGTCTGTTCTTATACCTAAGTCTTTATTTGTATATCTTTCTCTAATACTTATAAGTATGATAGACACGACAGCAAAAAATAGTACAAAAAACCTCATTTGTACAGGAATGATACCGGACTGAATCAGAAGCACTGGCAATAAAAATATTGCCAGTATTTCTGTCATCAGTTTTTGTTTTTTATCAACAAATCTAAAGGTCATTATTTAGACTCTTCTTCGTTATCATTATCATGAATAGTTTCATCTTTTTTATCTTCAGCTGTGTCAGTATTTTCTGAAGTTGTAGATTGATCTGTCTGTTTTGACATTTCCTCACCTATTTTTTGCATACTAGTACCTAGTGCTTCTGATTTCTTCTCTATATCTTCTTTATTATCTTCGTGTAATATAGCTTTTAGTTCAGATATTTTTGTCTCTACTTCTGTTTTCGTCTCTGATGATATTTTATCAGCGTACTCTTTTAGAGATTTTTCTGCTGTAAATATAACCATCTCGGCATTGTTTTTAGTATCTGCAAGTTCTTTTTTCTTCATGTCTTCTTCTTTATGAAGCTCAGCTTCTTCTTGCATTTTCTTTATATCTTCTTCTGTTAGACCTGAAGACGCCTCTATTCTTATAGACTGCTCTTTATTTGTAGCTTTGTCTTTAGCTACAACATTTAATATACCGTTAGCGTCAACATCGAAAGACACTTCTATTTGCGGTATTCCTCTAGGTGCCGGAGCTATACCATCTAAGATGAATTTACCCAATGATTTGTTATCGATAGCCATAGGCCTTTCTCCTTGTACTATGTGTATCTCTACTGACGTTTGATTATCTGCCGCTGTAGAAAATATTTGTGATTTAGATGTAGGTATTGTTGTGTTTCTTTCTATTAGTTTGGTAGATACTCCTCCAAAAGTTTCTATACCCAAAGATAGAGGTATCACATCTAGAAGCAGCACGTCTCTGACTTCCCCTTTCAATACTCCACCTTGTACTGCGGCTCCCATAGCCACCACTTCATCTGGGTTGATACTTCTGTTTGGTTCTTTACCGAAGTACTCTTTTATCCTTTCTACCATTTTTGGCATTCTTGTCTGCCCTCCCACAAGAACTATTTCATCTATTTCATTTGCTTTAAAAGGAGAGTTTTCTATAACTTCTTTTGTTATACCAAGAGCTTTTTCTATATATTCGTCAGCTATCTCTTCTAGCTTTGCTCTTGTTATCTTTGTTATAAGGTGCACAGGTCCTGATGCGTCAGATGTAATAAAAGGAATATTTATCTCAGACTCTGTAGAAGTAGAGAGCTCTATCTTAGCTTTTTCTGCCGCTTCATCTATTCTTTGTAGTGCTAAAGGATCTTTACTTATATCTACACCTGAAGATCTCTTAAATTCATCCAAGATATGGTTTACTATTTTACGATCTATATCTCTACCTCCCAAGTGATGATCTCCTCCTGTGGATTTTACTTCTATCACATCATCACCTACCTCAAGCACAGACACGTCGAAAGTACCTCCTCCGAAGTCGAAGACTGTTATTTTTTGGTTTTTCTTTGAATTCATACCATAAGCAAGAGCGGCTGCTGTAGGTTCGTTTATTATTCTTTTTACATCAAGGCCTGCTATTTTACCGGCATCTTTAGTAGCTTTTCTTTGGTTGTCGTTGAAATAAGCTGGCACTGTTATCACAGCTTCTGTAACTTCTTCACCTAGTTTTTCTTCCACATCTTTCTTTATCTTTGCTAAGATCATTGCAGATATCTCTTCAGGTCTATAATCTTTACCTTCTAGTTCCACAACGACACCTCCACCAGTACCTTTTTTCACTTTATATGGTGCATTTTTTATATCTTCAGCTACATCAGCATCGTCAAAATTGTGACCCATGTATCTTTTTATACCGTATATAGTGTTTGTAGGATTGGTCACAGCTTGTCTCTTAGCTAAAAGACCTACCAACCTTTCTCCTGCTTTTGATATAGCTACCACAGAAGGTGTAGTTCTAGCACCTTCTCCGTTTTCTATTATTTTTGGAACACCTCCTTCTATTATTGCTACAGCAGAGTTTGTTGTTCCTAAATCTATTCCTATTATTTTACTCATATCTTTTCTTATTTTAATTATTTATAAATTATTACTTTAGCTGGTCTTATAACTTGATCCCCTCTTTTATATCCTTTCTGTAAAACTTTTATTGTGCCAGGTTTACTAATATCTGTGGGGTCTTCTGTTTTCATGGCTTCATGAATATTTTCGTTATAATCATCGCCATCTGATCCGTATTCTTCTACATTATATTTAGACAAAATATTATAGAGTTCTTTGTGTATGTATTCTATACCCACTCTCCAATTCTGATCTACACTTTCCCAAACTTGTTTGTTACTCATGGCACTGTTGAACGAATCAAGTACTGGAAACAAATCTTCAATCAAACTCAACTGTAGATTTTTTGTAAGGTTGGCCATTTTATCAGAATGAGCTTTTTCTTGGTTTGCGTAGTCGGCTTTAGCTCTTTGCCATCCATCCAAATATTCTTGTTTTTCTTCTTTTAGTTTTTCTATCTGACTTTTGAGTTTATCTATCTTCGATTTACTAGTATTTTCTTCGTCTGTATATTCTATATCGTCAAATTGTTCATCATCTTTTTGCATATCAAATATTATATATGGATATAAATATTTTGCAAGTATTTCCTACATGTGAAATGCTTGCAAAATATAATTTAATATACTAGAATAAACCTGTCAATATGAAAAATAAGATCCCGATAAGCGAGATACTCATCAGAAGCGTAGTTAGGTATAACTTTCTAAACGAAGATGACTTGGTCAGATATGTACTAGACTCTCTAGAGAGGGATTTTTCACTTTCTGATATACCAAACTACAAGTACACAGTGGTTCGTGCTTTAAATACCCTGTCAGACAAAGGTTTGGTTTCTTTAAACAAAAACAATCCTACTGTATCTATCACTCTCACAGGTAAAGGTAAACAAATGCTTCTTAAATATAATATTAAAAAAGATACGAATATCGTACCTATGGATTTAGATTGTGTTTACACTTTTGTGAGTATATCTTTTGATACAGATCAAAAAAGTGCTAAAGATAAAGTAAGATATATATTGCAAAAGACCAATTTCTTGTCTATAAACAATAATCTTTTTGTGACTCCTTTCAACTTAGATAGTGTAATAGAAGAACTAAAAACAACTTATCTAGAAAATATAATAGTTATAAAATCAAAAAACATAGACCAGAATACAAAAACCATTATAAATGAATATTTCAATATAAAGGTCTAAGACTCTGGAGTAGGAGTACTTTGAGCTACTGAGTCTAGTTCGTTGTTTATTTCATTTATATTCATAAGTATCAAAGTTATTATAGACGCTATAATAATACCTATGATATTTACTACAAACACTCCGGACGCATATCTAATCAAAGACCCGTCGAGTGAAGCTATACCTACTCCGACTGCTGCCAACGGTGGAACCAAAGATACAGCTATAGCTATACCAGTAAGAGAAGAAGAAACCTTCGGGTGTATCATTCCGTATGTAGCAATAAATCCAGAAAAGGCAGCAACTATAATAGAAAGAAATAGGTCATTTTCAAACGATACTATAAACCTCTCACCCACACCCTGCACACCAAAAAGAAAGGTAAATAGTACAGATATACCGAGCGTGTATATGACGCTTCTGATAAATATATTTATAGCGTCTTTTGTTATTTTTTGATCACGTATAGAAAACCCTACAGATATACCAAGTATAGGCTGTAGAAGTGGAGCTATGATCATACTAGCTATGAGGATGGCTATAGAGTCCAAAAGTATGGCGCATGTTGCCATGGCAGCTGATGTAATCATAAGTACATAATATTCTTTAGATGAAGACAGGTTGGCTTTTATCTCCTTTATGAGAGCTAATTTGTCGTTTTTGTTTATAGTAGCTGAAAATATTTCGTTTAACATATGCTTCGATTATAACAAAAAAATACCTGGTTTCCCAGGTATTTTTTCTATCTTTTAGACCATTGTGCACTTTTACGTGCTTTCTTGAGTCCGAATTTTCTTCTTTCTTTTGTTCTAGGGTCTCTTTTTAGAAGTCCTACTTTCTTAAGATCTTTTCTGTTTTCTGCGGTTTCTTTTACTAGAGCTCTAGATATACCATGTCTGATAGCTTCAGCTTGAGAACTCACTCCTCCACCGATAACTTTTACAGATACGCTATATGTACTAGGTATACCAGTTTTAGAAAAAGGTTCTTGAACTGTAGATCTAAGCATGTCTGTCTTGAAGTATTCATCTAGTTTCTTGTCGTTGATAGTAAAGTCTAGCTTGCTTGATTCTGTGATTCTTACTCTAGCTATAGATGTTTTTCTTCTTCCTACTGCTTCTATGTATTTTTTATCTTTAGTACTCATATTTAATCAACAATTTTTAATCTTTTCATCATATGAGGTCTATGCTTATTATCAGGAAGCATACCCTTCACAGCCTTTCTTATAATCTCAGAATATCCTTTCTTTTCTATCATGTTAGACATTGTTCTTCTTTTTTGTCCTCCTGGGTATCCAGAATATCTTAGATATTCTTTTTGTTCCAGTTTCTTTTCATCTATAGAAAGTTTACTAGCATTTAAAATCTCTACAGAAAACTTCTGCTTTACATGCTTTTCAAAATCAGCTTCATTTTTACCTAAAAGTATCTTAGCTGCCTCTGAAGCTACTCTACCCAATCTTTTGTTTTCTGCGTCTATAGTGTAATTCATAATATTTAATCAACAAACTCAATAATAGCCATCTTACTACCGTCTGATATTCTCTGTGGCAGTTTCAGTATTCTAGTGTAACCACCTTTTCTTTCTTTATATTTTGGAGCTATTTCTTGTATAAGCTTAGAAGCTGCATCTTTTCTGTTTCTTAGGTTTGCTACTATGTATCTATGTTTTGCAAGATCAATATCCTTAGCTTTTGTGACAAGCTTTTCTACAAAAGGTCTAAGAGCCTTAGCTTTAGCTTCTGTTGTAGTTATTCTTTCTTCAAGAATAAGGTTTCTAGCCAAAGAGTGCATCAAGGCTACTCTTTGATTTCTTTCCCTTCCGAATTTTTTAGTACTGTTGTGATGTCTCATACGATACAGGATACTAACACCAAATTTACTTTATTGCAACTCCGTGTTCTTTTAATATATCGACTATCTCTTGGACTCCTTTATCGCCGATACCTTCTATCTCTAGTAGATCTTCTTCATTTTTTCTAGCCAGACCTCCTAGTGTTCTGATGTTTGCATTTGAAAGTGCGTTTAGAGTACGGTTTGAAAATCCTACAGAGTCTATTCTAGTCTTCATAACATCTACCACATCCTCCTCATCTGCTTTGTCTGTTGAAGAATCAGTGTCTGTTTTTGTTTCTTTTTGTGTTATTACTTCTGGTTCAGGAAGATCTATCTCATGCATAGGTATGATAGCGTGCAATTGCTCGATCATTATCTTGATTGATTTTTCTAGAGCTTCCAAAGGAGTAACGCTTCCGTCTGTTTCTATACCTATTCTTAGTCTGTTGTAATCAGTACGATCACCAACACGCATGTTCTCTACTTCATAGAAAACTCTTTTTATAGGGCTAAATACAGCATCTAGTGGAATAACTCCTATCTCTACTTTATCTTTATGAAGGTTGTCTCTTTGCACGAATCCTTTTCCTTTCATAACTGTAATAGTCATATCTAGATCTGTTTTGTCAGTTATTTCACAAATGTAAGTATCTTTTGAAAGTACTTCTATTTGACCTTTTGCAGATATATCGCTAGCAGTAACCATCTTTGGACCTTTAACCTTGAGTGTTACTTCGTGTTCTTCTCCAGAACTTATAGCAAATCTAACCTTTTTAAGGTTAAGTAACATTGTTATAACATCTTCTTTTACTCCATCTATAGTAGAAAACTCATGGTCTACACCATTTATTTTTACAGATGTTATAGCGGCACCTGCTAGAGAAGAAAGTATGATTCTTCTTAAGCTGTTACCTAGAGTGTGTCCGTACCCTGGGTACAGATTATCTATTTCAAAAACTGCTTTGTTGCCACTGTCTTCAACCATTTTTGGTCGAGCCGGCAATAATATTGTGTTATCGTGCATACACAAAAAATAAATAAACTAATAATTTTTAACTAACGACTGTAAAACTCAAGAACAGTACCGATATCAAAGTGGGTTTGGTCTTGTTCTGGTAATGATAATATTTCACCTCTTACTGCTTTAGGGTCAAACTTTAGCCACGCTGGAGTATTGTAGTCAGCAAGTCTTTTATCTAGGTTTTGGAATAAAGCAGAACCTCTACTACCTTCTCTTATTGTGATAACATCACCTATTTTAACTCTAGCTGAAGGTATGTTGTTCTTTGTGTTATTCAAAAGTATGTGACCGTGAGATACCATTTGTCTTGCTTTTCTTCTTGTTTCAGCAAGTCCCATTCTGTATATAGTGTTATCTAGTCTTGTTTCTAGAAGCTCATATAGCTTATGAGCTGCTGTAGTACCTTTTACAGATACAGCATGAGAAACATAATTTCTCAATTGTTTTTCAGAAATACCGTAAGAAAAACGGATTTTTTGTTTTTCTACAAGCTGAAGACCGTAACCTGTAAGAGGTTTTGGTCTTTTTAGTGATTTTTGAGATTTCGCTCTTATTCCTTGTCTAACTGCAAATTTTGGATTTTGGCATTTTTCATAAACACCCGGTCCTAGTCTGCGACAAATTTTGTACTTTGATTTTACTTGCATACTATACTCTTCTTGGTTTCTTTTTCTTTGGTCCGTTGTGAGGTACAGGAGTCTCGTCTCTGATTGCTAAAAGATCTATACCTTTTGCCAAAAATGATCTAATAACAGGCTCTCTTCCTTGTCCTACACCTTTTATTACTACATCAAACTCTTTAAGTCCCATAGTTTCTGCCTTTTCAGCCAATACATCACCTACTTTTCCAGCTGCAAAAGGAGTTCCTTTTTTAGCACCTTTAAATCCTAGTGATCCAGAACTACTCCAAGCAAATGTGTTTCCTTTCTTATCTGAAAGCACAGCTTTGGTGTTGTTGAATGTAGCTTCTATATGTAGAGTACCTTCTGCTAGCTTCTTCTTAGAAACTTTAGCTGCTGATCTTCCTTTTGCATCAGATCCTCCTGATTTTTTTACGATTCTTTTTTTTCCCATAAAATAAATTTCTTTACAAACTCTTTAGTTAAGTATTACGTCTTTTCAACCTTTCTTCTACCGCTGGCCATAGTCTTTCTTACGTTTCCTCTTACTGTACGTGAGTTTGTCTTAGATCTTTGACCTCTTACTGGTAATCTCGCTGCGTGTCTAGAACCTTTGTAAGATTTGATATCTTTAAGTCTTTTTATGTTTGCAGATACTTCTCTTTTTAGATCTCCTTCTGTTTTCAGCGCTTCTATTTCAGTTCTTATTTTTGCTTCGATTTCTTCACTTACTGAATCAGGTTTTGCTTCTGGGTCTACACCAAGTTTGGTAAGAATAGCAAAAGCAGTAGGTCGTCCTACTCCGTAAATACTTGTGAGGCCTATTTGAAGTTGTTTGTCGTTTGGTATTGTAATTCCTAAAATTCTCATACTATTGTTTTTGTTTATGTCTTGGATTATCACAAATAACGTAAAGATGGTTTTTTCTCTTTACGATTTTGCACTTAGCACATATTTTTTTTACTGATGCTTTAACTTTCATTAAAATAAAAAAATACTTTTTAAAGTCTTCTTACAATTCTTGCTTTCCCACCATAAGGATCTGGTAGTATTTCTACCTTGTCACCGACAAGCACCTTGATCCTGTTCATTCTCATTTTGCCAGATAAATAAGCAATTATTTCTTGCCCATCATCTAGCGAAACTCGAAACATGGTATTTGGAAGAGCTTCGACAACAAGGCACCTCACAAGAGCGTTTTTCTCTGTTTCATTTGTCGCCATATGTTGTGATGCAAATACTAACAAATACCCCTTTAATAGTCAAGTGGAAACCCTTATATTTTAGTCTTTTATGAGGATTTTAACCTTGCTTGCGTCAGATGGTAGTGACCTTCTCCAAAATGGCCTTAATTTAAGGTCTATTTTGTCTATTTGAGTGTTATTTAAGATAAATTCTGGTACTTGAGATTTGTCTATTCCGGCTAGTTGATCAGCTACACTTAACTCATCTACAACTCCTCTTATTGTAAAAGTACCATTTACTTGTGTAGAAACAATATTATCTTGAACATCTGACACCTCTATGTTTACATTGGAACCTTCTTTTAAGTTATACAAAGTAGTGTCTTTTACATCCTCATTTTGACCATTACTTATCAAGACATCTTCACTGACAGCTATGATACTTCCGCTAAGTGTAACTTTCTGAGGTATGTTTATATCAGTATAGTTGTCTGTACTTTCTATAATAGGATCTTCTAGGTTGAATGTAGGTTCGAGCATTATATATCCTTCCGGAATATCATTTATGAGTTTGGTTTCTACTCTAGAAGTAAGTTCGATAACCATGCCCACTATTACTTCGTCTCTCTTTGAGTCAGAGAGTGTATAAACAAGACCAGATGTACCACCTGTCATCGGTGTAACAGATCTAGCGTAAAACTTTTCATATTTATCTTTATTTGACTGGAAACCTACAAATTTGAAATCATCTAGATCTATATTGTATTCAGCACCTGGTTTTTCAGCATATACTTCTACTTCTATCTGTCCGGGAGTTATAACTGAACCATCCTTGGTGTAGCCAGGTATGACCACAGCTTTCTTTGTTTTAAATATAAGACCATCTTCATTTATAAGTCTGGTGTCTATAAGAAGATTTTGTTTGGTAGAAGAATACGCATTGTAAAGTATTACTTTACCTGTAGCGGATTGAGAGTCGGTAGTACTACCGTCTGACAATACTTCTGTGGTGGAATCTAATGTTACTTCTATTTTCTTAAACTCTTCTACGTCTCCACTATTTGTGAAGTTTACAGTTTTGTTCGACATAGATATATCTATCTCTTTAGGAAAAATCTCTACCTCACTTTTACTAGTAGTATATGTTATAGCTATGACTAAAAATATCACAGATAGTACGGCTAGACCCCATCTAAAAAGTCTTCCTTTTCCAGAAGAATGACCCATCTTTACTCTTTTAGGTGGTTTTATCTTTTTAACTTTTTTTATTTTTTTAGTATCAGCAGTAGGTGGAGTATCTATGTACGGCATATCGTCTAGGCTACCTGTTTCGTTTTCTAAATCTGAATGTTTTGCGTATCTAAGAAAGAAAGGGTTCTCATTTATCATGTTGGAAGAGTTTTCTATTTTAGATTTGGCTGTTTGACTGATAACTTCTTCTTTTTCCAGTTTTCTTTCTTCTAGTGACATGCTTTGAGTACCGGTGTCTTCACTCTGACTGTTTACTGGAATATTTCTAGAGAAATTTTCTTCATTATCATTATGTGATGGTGGTATGATATCACTTACTATTTTTTTCATCTTTATATTATATTATTTTTGTAGAACTCTTTCAAATATATATACACCATGCATCAGTGGGTCAGCATGTGTGATAGCTTGTATTCCGGCAGAATAATATCCACTTAGATAGTTGCTATCTACTTCTGTAAGGTTGAAGGAAAGACTTCCGATGCGGTAGTTCGTATGGTTGTTTTTTATAGCTTCCCCTACCCACTGCAAGTCATAACCTTCTGATACTAAAAATATATTTGTAGGCACAACAGAACCTTTAGCTAATGTATCTAAAGCTTTAGCAAACCAAGAACCCCAGTTTTGTCTGGATGTCTCTAAAGCTTTTTTCATATCTGCGCTAGCTGTGTGTTCCAAAGTATTTTCTTGCTCCATGCGAAGAAAAGCCAATACATCCGACACATTGCGTTTTAATACTTTTGCCATCTCTCTTATGGAAGAATGTAGTCCGTATGGAAATGTCACAGATTCGAAAAGTACTCCAGAGTTTACATAGTGCACATCAGTCACCTCACCTTCTACTGTCACCACCAAGAAGTCAGAGAGGTGAGCAAATATATCTCTAATAACCACATAAGCAGAAAAAGCACTGCTGTGATAAGAAATATTTGAATGAGGTATGTGTCTATGAAATACTTTGTTGAAACCATCTATAGCGGATTTTGATGTTATGGATATATAAAGAGCCATACTAAAAGATTTTGCTTTTCTTCCCACAGGGTCTTGTATATCGTATCCATTTAAACGTGTGCTCATTATTTTTTCTTCTACAACAATATCATCTTCCCCAGTAAAATCTTTCTTATGCTCATTTCTAAATATTTCATGTTCTTTTTCTTTGAGCTCCATCATGAACTTTTTAGTAATAGAAAAAGGCTCGGCTTTTTCCAAAGAAACCATTCTTGTTTGGGATATATACCAAGGAGATTCGAGCACTACGTGGACTTCTTTTGGCACAACGACTTTAGCGCTAGATATGATTTGAAAAACATCTTCCAGGCCTTTTACAGTAAGGTCATACAAGCTCTTGAAATCGTTTTTATCTAAAAGAGGTAAGTTGGACTCAAAACTCTTAAGTACCATAGGCTTACCATATGTCTTACTTTCTTTTTTCCTATCATATCCAAAAACAGTAGCCCTTATCGCTTCTGAACCTATCACCACCAAAAGAAAGCTTTTGTCGAGTTTTATCTTACTCACGATAAGATAATTATCTCAAATATATCAGTATTATTCAAGCTGTATTTAGTCTATAACAGCCTTTATACGTCTTACCCCAGAAGAAGAGGCTTCTTCTTTCTTTATCTTGAACTTACCTATTTCTCCAGTATGAGTCACGTGTGGTCCGCCACAAAATTCTTTTGAGACAACATTGCCATCTTTGTCTTCTATAAAGTAGACAGATACTGTATCTGGATACTTTGCTCCAAACTCCATCTCTGCACCTATCTTTTCTGCTTCTTCTTTTGGCATTTCTCTTCTGACTACAGAATAGTCTTTTTCTATAGCTTCGTTTACTATATCTTCTACTTGTTGTTTTTCTTCATCTGTAAGTTTTCTATCAAAAGAAAAGTCCATACGAAGTCTTTCTTCTGTGATGTTGCTACCTTTTTGTTTTACTTCGCTACCCAAAACTTGCTGAAGAGCTGCTAGTAGCAAGTGGTGAGCTGTATGAAGACGGATAGTCTTTTCATTATGATTAGCCAGTCCACCTTTAAACATACCAGCACTAGCACTGCGAGATAGATCTTGATGTTCTTTTAGCTTGCTTTCAAAATCTTTCATGTCTATATCTACACCTTTTTCTTTGGCCATTTCTTGGGTCAGCTCTATAGGAAAACCATAAGTGGTAAAGAGGGTGAAGGCGTCTGTACCTTTTTCAAACTCTTTCATTCCCTTCTCTAAAGTTTCGCGGAACTTAGCTTCTTCTTTCTTAATCTCTTCTAGAATGTTTTCGTTTTGTACTTCTTTGTAAGCATTTTGATATTTTGTCTGAACTTCTTTTGCCAGTATATACAAACTACTAGAAGGTATGCCTAAGTTGTCGGCAAATCTCACAGCTCTACGAAGAAGCCTGCGTAATATATATCCTCTTTCTGTGTTTGAAGGCAACACACCATCTCCTAGAAGAAAAACGCTGGTTCTTATATGGTCTGCGACTATTCTCTCTGCTTTTTTGTCACTTTTAGATTTGAGTTCATTTATCTTAGATATGATGCCCGAAAAAGCATCTGTCTCATATACATTGTTCTTACCCTGCATGAGCATAGCCACTCTTTCAAGACCGCTACCAGTATCTACATTTTTAGCCTTGAGCTTACCTATCACTTTTCCATCTTTCTTTTCATATTCCATGAAAACATCATTCCATATCTCTACCACCTTTCCTTCATCATCAGCTTTGACATACTCATCATGAGTCATATCACCCAAGCCTTCTTCTGTCACATCATAAAACATCTCAGTATCAGGACCACAAGGACCGTTGTCTCCAGGACTCCACCAGTTGTTTTTCTTTGGAAGAAAATATATACGATCTTCACTTATATACTTTTTCCATATTTCTACGGCTTCCATGTCACGCGGAGCATCTTCGTCACCTTCAAAAACTGTAATATAAAGTCTAGACGGATCTAGTCCGAGACCTTCTTCTTTTGAAGTTAGAAATTCATAACTCCACATAATAGCTTCTTCTTTGAAATAGTCTCCCAAAGACCAGTTGCCGAGCATCTCAAAAAATGTAAGGTTTTTGTTGTTACCCACTTCTTCTATGTCACCAGTACGGACACATTTTTGACTACTAGCTAGTCTTTTTCCTAGTGGATGAGGTTCGCCTAGTAAAAAAGGTACTAGAGGTTGCATACCCGCGGTGTTGAAAAGTACAGAAGGGTCGTTGATGGGTACTAAGGGAGCTGAAGGTATGACAGCATGACCTCTTTTCTCGAAGAAGTCTAGGAACCTTTTTCTTATCTCATCTATTTGCATACTGATAAATATAGCTTATTTTGGAGAATAAAAAAAGAGCCCCCGAGTTGCAGGGGACTCTCACAAGTCACGATTAGAGTTATACTAAACCCTACTCATAAGTCAGTATATTCCTTTGAAATAAAAAGTCAAAGAGTTAATCCTCTACGTTGTAGTCTTTGATAACTCGTCTTAGTTTTTCTTCTATGTACCAAAGACCGACAAATATGATTAGAGTTATTATAGTAGCAGCTATAGCCAGCCCATGAAGGCCAAAGCCAGCAGCCATACCAATACCAGCAGACACCCATATAGATGAAGCGGTAGTGACACCAGTGATAGTAGACTCTTTGAGTACGATAAGTCCCGCTCCCAAGAAACCGACACCAGTGACCACAGTAGAAGCCACACGTAGTGGGTCTGTCACACTAGCCCCAAAATTATCAACAATAATATTACTAATAATAATAAAAAGCGCAGCACCCATAGACACTAGAGCATAAGTACGCATACCAGCTGTTTTGTGGGCAAAGAGTCTTTCTGTACCGATAATAACCCCACAGATGGTAGCGACACCTAAGCTGACTATAGCTTCATAAAAAGTTGCTGTATTCATACCAAGTGTTTCCATAGGAAAATTATATCACGCTGGAGCTACAAAATACCACCCCCGAGACACACATCTTTGGAGTAGACGACCAGAGACTGACCTTTGTCGAAAGCTGGTATTTGGTCGACAAATTCTACAGTGTCTTGATCTAAAAGATTGACCTTATACTTCTCTCCCCTATATCTTATCTGAGCGACTGTGTCTTTGTACTTTTCGTTTCTTATATTGGACTTTAATAGTTTTATTTTTCTCTCATTTGTATTTTTACTCACATCATGAAAGTCTGGACTGACTGTAATAGTGTTTTTCTCTATATCTTTGGCTATCACGTACAAAGCTTTGTTGTCTGACTTTATATTTGGCACGTTGAAACCTTTTCTCTCACCTATAGTATAAAATATAGCTCCATCATGAGTCCCTATGATATTACCCTTTTCATCCAACACGTCACCTTTCTTTTCATCTATATAATGAGAAAGAAAATCTTTCATATCTATAGGTCCCAAAAAGCACACACCTTGGCTGTCTTTTTTCTTGGCTACTGGTATACCCGCTTTTTCTGCTATCTTTCGGATTTCAGATTTGTCTTTATCTCCTACAGGGAAAAGTACATGCTCTAAGTCTGTCTTTTCCAAAGTCCAAAGAAAATAACTTTGGTCCTTTTCTGTATCTACTCCTCTTAACAAGTGCATATCTTCACTCACTCTAGCGTAGTGACCTGTGGCTATATATCTCGCACCGTGCTCTTTGGCAAAATCCCAAAATACTCCAAACTTGACCTCTCTGTTGCACATAACGTCTGGGTTGGGAGTACGTCCTGCTTTATATTCATCTATCATGTACATAGCTACTGCTTCTTTGTATTTTTCCTCTGCGTCGAGTTCCAAAAAAGGAATATCCAAAAAAGCACACACTCTCATAGCATCCCTCCTTTCATCTTTCCAAGTACATTCTACGAAGTCTGGTTGCCAGGTACGTATAAATACTCCAGTCACATCATAACCTTGTTTCTTTAGTAGATAAGCAGATACTGAGGAGTCTACTCCACCACTCATACCGACAAATACTTTTTCTTTCGTTTTCACAACCAAAATATAACACTACTGTATATTTAAGACAATAAAAAAGACGTAGTCTATCTAAACTACGCCTGAATTATTTTAACAACCCCCTCTTTGTATGATTGGATCAACTGCTTTGCGCACTCAACCAATCTTTCTTCAGTGGTGAAAGTACTATACACCAGCACGGCAACTTTTGGCCTCAATCGGAGGCATCTTTTGGCCTTGTTGACGTCAGTCGTCAATTGCACTGGTATTTGATCTTTACCGAGGTAAATATCTATACCTAAAGCACAATCTTCTTCATGACTGGCTTCTTTCACTTCTATACCATGTTTGTACAGAGTATCGGAAACCACTTTCTCCTTAGAGGTGCAAAAAATGTAGTTGTCATACACACCGAGCATGCTCTCCACTACTTCTTCCACACTAGAATCTTCATAAACGAGCATCTTTACAGATGCGCCTTGTGTCAGAGCGTGTATCTTCTTTGTAGGAAGATTGCTCTTGTAGACGTTGTACCTGTAGTGGGTACCGCTCCTGTATATATCAAATACGACCACATCTTCGGAGATGCCCGCACTTCTTTCAAATGTATCAATATATTGAGCGACTTTAAGCCTCTTCAACTGCTTGTGAATACCGCCTATTTTGCGGTACCACCAGTCTTTTTTCTTCTGGTTTTTCATACCGCAAATTTTTTATTTTTATACCACCTTTAGGTGTTTTAGTCAAAGGCTATTTGGCGTCTTTCCATCTTGGAGCAAAACGTATGATCCAAGTAAAAAACTTGGCTTTGCAGTAGCCTATACCCTGTTCACGCATTTTTCCGTATACAAATTTTTGAAAACTCTTTAGATCTCCTTTGAAACATAGTTTTCCGTCGCGGAAACAGTAGCTACAGTAGTGTGGGTTTTCCCTGTTGTCACCTTGTGGGTCTTTGCTAAATGGCATAAGACAACTCTGGCAATCTTTAATTTCTTTTTGTTTTTTCATGATAAAATCAATTATTTTTTAAAATTCTTTCTCCGCTTTTTTACAATTAGGGTAATTTCGACAAACTAGATCATCTTCATACTTTGTATCTATCTTTTTTGCATACTGTGAAGGTTGAGCTTCTACACTACAATATATACAAATTTTTTTATCAAAAATAAATTCTTTACAGTCACAATTTGATGTACGACATTGTAAACTTTT
>JACKGL010000004.1 GCA_020631955.1 Candidatus Nomurabacteria bacterium
CAACCTCATAGTACCTCCGTATTTCTTAGAAGCTATTATAGATTTTTGTGATTTCATTATATCTATGACAGGATTTTTGGTTTTTGGATCGATCTCTACGGTATGAGCATCTTTTATACCCAAAACATTTCTAGCATACTCCACCACAGCTAGCTGCATGCCATAACAAAGACCAAAGAAAGGTATTTTGTTTTTTCTTAAATATTCTATTACTTTTATTTTCCCTTCTATACCTCTTTTTCCAAATCCTCCAGGTATGATGATACCATCGTATTTTTTAAGGTCTTTTAGCTTTGCAGGATTCTTTTCAAAATCCTCAGCAGAAAGCCAGGTGATTATCGGTTTCCTGTTTTCATAATACGCACTATATTTTACAGCTTCTATAACAGATATATAAGAGTCAGCTAATGTGAATTCTCCTGTAGCGAAATACTTGCCTACTATACCTATCTTTACTTGTTTCTTACCATTCTTAGTTTTTTTAGCAAACTTATGCCATTCTTCACTTTTCTTTTTATTAAACCTTAGACCTAAAGATAGTTTCTTAAGTATTATTTTATCTAGATTTTCTTTAGCAAAATTCACCGGTACATCATAAATACTATCCACATCTGGAGCAGATATAACATTGTTATGTGGCACGTTGCAAAACATTGCTAGTTTTTCTTTTCTGACATTATCAAGACGCACATCAGATCTAGCTATAAGTATATCTGGAGACACTCCAGAAGCATTTAGAGTTCTGACTGCATTTTGTGTAGGTTTGGTTTTCATCTCTCCTATTTTGCTAGGTGTGGGTAGGTAAGAAACCATGACAAATATCACATCATCTGGATTTTTATTTTTCATCATTCTGGCTGCTTCTAGAAATATCATATTTTGATATTCTCCGGCTGTACCTCCTATCTCTATGATAGTTATGTCTGCGTTGGCTGACTTTTGAGCTTTTTCTATTCTACCTATAACTTCCATAGGAATATGTGGAACCACTTCTACACATTTACCTCCATATTCTAAATTTCTTTCTTTTTCTATAACAGAAAGATACACCCTTCCTGTGGTCATGTAGTTGATAGATGTGAGATCTATGTCTAAAAATCTTTCATAGTTTCCCATATCTTGATCTGTTTCATCACCATCTTTCAGTACAAAAACTTCCCCGTGTTCTGTAGGGTTCATAGTACCAGCATCTACGTTGATATAAGGATCTATTTTTATCGCTGTAACGTTATAATTGTGGTGTTCTAAGATCTTGGCAATAGAAGACGAAGCGACTCCTTTACCCACTCCGGATATTACCCCTCCTACTACAAATATATACTTGGGATGAGTCTTTTTCGCCATTATTTTTTGAGATATTTTCTTATCGCAAACAAGCTAGCGGCAGTGCCGAGAGCCACACCAATAATTAGTATCAATATAAAGATACCTACAAAATGTCCTCTATAATAATCCCACATGTTTATACCCAAAAAGTATGTCATCGTCCTACCCAGCCATATGGTAATAGGAATAAACAGTATCATCGTTATCACACTCGAAATAACACCATATATCGCTCCTTCTGTAATGAAAGGACCCCTTATGTACATGTTCTCAGCACCTACCAATCTCATGACACCTATCTCTTCTTTTGAGAAGTATATAGTCAGACTTATTGTGGTAAATGTGATCATCACAGATACTACAGATAAAAGTATAGTGATAAGTACACCTATATTTCTAGCTGAAGATATGATATTGGAAAGTCTGTCTATAACTAGCTTGTTTTGGAAATAATTCACCTTGTCTATTATCTGTGAACCATCACTAGCTAACACATCATCACTCTTTAGGAAGTTTGCTATACCTTCGTATTGAGATGTTTCTTTAGCTCTTATGTTAAGTGACGCAGAAAGAGGATTCTCTCCTAGCTCATCTAGTGCTTGAAGTGTAAGATAGTCGTCTTTGTGTCTTTGTCTAAACTCTTCCAAAGCTGTTTCTCTAGAGACATATTCTACACTATCTACCTCAGGTAAAGAGCTTATGACATCATTTAGAGCAAGTATCTCGCTTTCTTGTGCAGATAGTGTGTAATAAACAGTAATATCTACTTTTTCTTCTATCTGGTCTAAAGTAAATCTAAGAGTAGCATTCAAAAGTATAAGAAAGGTTATTACAGATAGTGTCACAGTCACTACAAGTACTGAAGCAGCAGAGATGATACCACTTCTGGAGAAGTTTAGAAATCCTGATCTTATTACTCTTTTTATATTTGTTTTGTTCATACTTTTATATTACGTATTTACCATCTATCTCGTCTCTAATAATTTTTCCTTTTTCAAGAGTAACAACACGTTTACCTACTGATTCTACCACACCTTTATTGTGAGTGGTAATTATCACAGTAGTACCAAGATCATTTATCTTCTTCAAAATCTGTACAATCTCATATGTGTTTATAGGGTCTAGATTTCCTGTAGGTTCGTCAGCTATCACCACTTCTGGTTGGTTGATAATGGCTCTAGCTATGGCAAGTCTTTGTTTTTCTCCTCCGGACATTTGTGAAGGGAAATGATGCATCTTGTCTCTTAGATCTACAAGCTCGAGTACGTTTGGAACATCAGATGATATCTCATCATCTGATTTACCAGCAGCTTCCATAGCAAAAGCTATATTTTCATAAGCTGTCTTGTTACCAAGAAGTCTGAAGTCTTGAAAGACTGTTCCTATTCTTCTTCTGTGTTTTGTAATTTCCTTTCTATTTAGATGGTGAACATTTATAGACTCAAAAAACACCTCTCCATCTGTAGGTTTTTCTTCTGCAAGTATTAACTTTACTATTGTTGTTTTTCCAGCCCCAGAGTGACCAACTATGGACACAAATTCTCCTTTGTTGATAGTCAGATTTATTTCTTCTAAAGAAGCAGGAGACGAGGGATATTTTTTTGTAACATTATTAAAATAGATCATACTTTTTGTACTTTTTTCTTTTCAGCACTATGGATAGAATTATATCAAAACTAAATCAAAATTCACAAATTTGAGCTTATTTTTTGTAAAAACGCATAGCTTCTACAAATCCGTCAAGATACCCTTCGAAGACCTTTTCTGGGTCTCTCTCTTCATAATCGACTCTATGGTCTTTCACCATTTTATACGGATGTAAGACATAGCTTCTTACTTGGTTCCCCCACTCTATATCTGTGGTTTTGGCTATTTGCATACTTTCTATGAGATCTCTGTTTTCATCCTCTGCTTTCTTAAATAGCTTCCCAGCCAGCACAGAAAGGGCTTTTTCTTTATTTGCCTCCTGACTCCTCTCCTCTGATGAATGAGCAGAAAGTCCTGTAGGTTTGTGTACTACCCTGACAGCTGTTTCTCTTTTGTTTACGTTTTGACCACCAGGACCACCAGAACGAGAGAAATCTATATCAATATCTTCACCGCGAAGTTCTGGCATCTCGGCTGGACTTATAACCGGCAATACTTCCACTAAAGAAAAACTAGTATTTCTTTTGGCTTTAGCATTGAACGGTGAAGTCCTAACTAGTCTATGTACACCTGACTCGTTCTTGAGAGTACCATAAACATTTTTACCTTCTATTTCTATAGTCACATTACGATAACCGTCGTGATCATTTTTATTCTCATGCTTGAGATACACTTTCCAACCTTTCTTTTCTGAATATTTAAAATACATTTCCAAAAGCATGCGAGAAAAATCTTCCGCATCATCTCCACCTGCACCAGAAAGTATAGAAAGCACCGCGCCACCTTTGTCGTATTTACCCACTCCTTCCAACTTGTCTTTTAGATCTCCTAGTTCTTTGACTTTTTCTTGGGATGAAACTTTGTCGTCCCAAAAACCAGGTAGACTCATAGCCTCTTCTATCTTGGCAATCTTTCCTTTTATTTCTTCCTTATTCACAAAAATATTATATCATCTCTTTCTGATAACAACTTTCACAATATATAGGTCTTTTCTCATTTTTATCAAACACGGTTTTAAAAATGTTCTGACATTGACCATGATGATCATGAGAACTGATCACACAATCACATTGTTTTTGAAATAAGAGATATCCTCCTCTCATCTTTTCTCGCTCTTCATTCCGACAAAAAAAGCACTTTTCCGGAATAGGAATTCTCAGTTGTTTATGCAACGTTAACTCCCCTGCTAAAATTCTATAGTTTCTCGAACATTCAAGACATGAAAGGATTTCAGAAGTGAAACTTTCTTGAATGTCTTCAATAGAATCAGGAACTTGTTCATGAGACAATGTTTCCATTCCTGTGGTATGTTGCGTGCTATCCTGCCATTTATAGCCATTTTGTATAGCCTCCTCTTTAGATAAAGACAAATAATTATTTGCTCGTGTTTCATTTATACCAAATGGTGATTTTCTGCTTGGAAAAAACTCTCCATACTCTCCTCTTTTTTTCATATCTGCAATGATTATATCTTTAAGTGCGTTATATTCTTCTTTAGAATATTTTTTATTGAGAATTGAGTACTGCCCATTTTTCAAACTAATACAACCAAATACACTCTGACACGAATGGCAATCTATCGCATATCCAATATCACTATTTTTCCAAGACTCAATAGTGCAAAGACTCTTATTTGAATGGTCGGGCGTGATGCATTCATATGCAAGCTCTGTCTCACCTCCAACCTCACAGTCATAACAAGCTTTAAAAGAAACACCATTGTGAACATATCGAGAATCTTCGGAAAAAGATGCAAACATTGAATCCTTAACATTTTTTGAACGAATACTATCTGACCCTGTGCAATCTACACAATTACGTAATTCTGCAAATTTTCTTGGTTTATCTTTTAGAAAATCTTTAAATTCTTTTTTTGCTCGAGCGTAGCCAGTACGAGTATGAAGAGCATAAGAGTTCATAATATTTTCATACTCATCTTTTGAATATTGTTGGTTTTGAAAACAGTATCTCTTATTTCGTAAACCAGAACTCATAAAACAGTCTTGACAACCTCGACAATCAAAACAAAAGCAACAATCTACACAAGAGTCACACCAAAAAACACTTTTACAACGAGAAACATTATTGGCATAGACTAAATCGTACGAGTATGATGATTTCTCAGCAATAAGAAGAGCATCAGACAAATTATCCCCCTCTGCCAAAGAAACACTATTGTAGACATTCTCCAATCTCCATGCAATAAAAACCATCGCACAATTTTTTGAAAAAGCGAGATCGTTTCCATAGAGACAATTAACACTAGCAATATCATTGTCGTTAATAATCCCAAGTACTGGGGTTTTTTCATATAATTCCAAAACCTGATCAATAAAAGAACGAGCTGGGTCATAATCCATTGCATAGTCAGAAGGATTCCACTTATCACTGTGAAAACATTTTGGGCAATATATTGTATGAGAAGAGGTAGGATTATAAATAGAAACAAAAGAATTACTACACAAATCACACATTCGTGAATAAAGAGTAAAATCATTTCGCCAAGTTAAGCGGCGAATTCTCCGGCACTCCGGGCAAAAAGTTGGAGGTGGGACTTGTATCTTCTCATAAAATGCAAAGTCCTCAGCTTCGATAACAAAATCATGTTTGCAGTTTTGACAGTTTCTATTTTCCATACTTATATCACCTCTTTCTGATAACAACTTTCACAATATACTATTTCTGGTCTGTCTGGTGCGTACGAAGTTTTTGTATCTTTCTTACAACTCATGCATTCTCTATCATATATATAAGGATTATTCATTCTACTCATTCTTCTTTTATGGCGACATTCTATACACTTTCTCGGTAATGGAAGATTCATTTTTTTAAGTATATTTAACTCTCCAGGCACAATACGGTAAGGATTTCCACATTCACACATGATTATTTTATTTTGATATGATTCGTCTATATCATTTATGCTGTCAGGGATATCTTTTGTATTACAATAATCGCTAACACTTACAAGATCTTTCTCAGAATACTTAAAACCATTCTCTAAAATTTCACTTTTACTTAAATCAAAATATTGCACTGCATAAGACTCATTATATGTAAAAGGGCTAACATCATAAGGAAAAAAGTCCCCATAACCAAAAGCTCTGCCTTTACTATCAATATATGGATTGTCTTTCATGTCTTGGATAATTTCTTCTTTTAATTTTTCGTATTCTTCTTTAGTGTATTGTTTGTTTAATATTCTGTATTTCTTGTTTCTTAAATTTGCACAACCAAAACAATCACTACTATTTACTACATACATAGAATATTCTATACCTCTAACATTATTCCAAACCATAGCAACATACTTATCCATATAAGCACCTTCCCCTATAGTGATAGAGTCTATGCACATATCAAGACCATGACCCCATTCGCTTATATCATACGCATCTGTAAACTTTGGCATGGTTATAAACTGACAATATCTACAATCTTCTGCTTGCACTACTTGATAACAATCTTTTGCATTTTTACAAGCATACACATAATCTCCAGTACTACCAACGTTCATTCTTCCATAAAAATCTTTTCTAGGAAATTTATTCCAAAAATCTATTATACTTTTTTGGATTTTTTGATGGGAAGAATATTTATCAAGCTCAAGTTCTTGTATTTTATTTTTAAAATCCTCTTTACTCAGTTGCTCATTGAAAAAACAATGACTTTTATTTCTTAGATTTACACACCCAAAACAGTCAGTACATCCAACACAGTCTTTTGAGTACCATACATTTACAGACTCTGGACAGTTCTCTGAAAAAAACATTCTAGATCCGTCTCCTCCGATACATTCATAACAAAGTTCTGAATTATTTATCATTTGACTATCCATTACTTCCTTACAACTAACTATAGTCGCACTGTAATAACAGTCTTCATCTAGGTCGGCATTGAAAATAAGGTAACAATTTTTCAGACTTCCGGCATGATTTACATATTCGCTATTTACCAAAGTAGAATAGTCTACTATTAGATCCATCATAGGAGTCTTATGTAACAGTTCATCAAACTGTTCAAAAAAATTTCTTTTGGGATCATAATCTAGATAATAATCGTCCATATCCCAATCATCACTCCACCAACATTTACTGCAGTATACAGTATACCCATTATCCGGCCTAAAGATACTTACCATCGATTTATTGCATTTATCACAATTCCTTTTATACAAAACTCTTTCATTACGAAACATGATTCTTTTTTGAAATCGACAAGTTGGACAAAAGGTCGGAGGTGGAACTTGTATCTTCTCGTAAAATGCAAAGTCATCTGGCTCGATAACAAAATCATGTTTGCAGTTTTGACAGTTTTTTGTTTCAGATTGCATAGACTAAATTACTTCTTGTTGGTAACAGGATTCACAATAGATAATCTTTTTTGTATCTTTTGGAAATGCGACTATTATTTCTTTAGCACACTTCGCACATGTATCATTGCGTAATACGGGCATGTTGATAGCATCAAAGCGTCTTTTCTCACGACACTTTGGACAATCCTCTGGAAGTGATAGGTTCATTTTTTTATGAAGATTGAATTCTCCACTAGTAATTTTAAAACCACGATCACAAATAGCACAACCCACAACTTCATTTAAAATTGATTCATCAGTTTCTTGAATAGACTCTGGTAAATCAAGACCAGAGATTGTTGGGGTGTGTACCGAAGAACTACCATCTCGCCACTTAAATCCTTCTTGCTCTGCTTCTTCTTTATTTTTCCTAAAAAATCTACTGGCATTACTATCCATATAAGGAAATGGAGAAAATTCTGGAGGGAAAAATTCACCATAAGTATATGACCGTCCAATTGAATCTCTGTACGGATTCTTGGTCATATCTTCAATAATCCTTGCTTTCAACTTCTCGTATTCTTCTTTTGAATATTCTTTGTTTAAAATACAATACTTTTTCCGCTTTAAGTTTACACAACCGAAGTTATTGTTAGAGCCGATACAAAAACCACAATATTCTGAATCCAAACCATTTGCAAACATTCCAAAAGAAAATTTAAGACCTTTGATACCTTCTCCTGATGTAGCACACTCATAGATAAGCTCAGCTCCATTTCCCCATCCGTAGTAATCCATACAACTGACCGCCTTAGGAACAGAGACAAATTGTGTATATTTACAATCTTCAATACCGATACACATGTAGCACTCTTTTGCATTTTTTGATTCGAAAACATAGTCACCAGTAACATTAAGATTTTGTGCGTTCCCTGTGTATTCTCTATATGGTTTTGACTCCCAAAATTCTTGGGCTTTTTTTCTCATCTCTCGAATACCTGCCCTTGTATCAAGTTTTAACTCTTTTAACTTTTCAAAATATGTTTCTTTTGAATACTGCTCATTAAAAATCATATAACTCTTCCCACGAAGATTTACACAACCTACGCAATTGAGACACCCGTAACAATTTCGAGAAAACCAAACGTCTACACAATCATCACAACTATCAGAGAAAAATGTTTTACTGCACCGCCCAAGACCAATAGAATCATACGAAAGCTCTGTTTTATATGCTCTAAAAAGATCAATACTGTCTTTAACTTCATTGAGAAGTGACGAGTGATACACTCCCTCGCAATAATCTGCCCAAAATGTCATGTAGCAATTCTTAGAAAAAGCAATCGCGTTTGTATACTCACAATTTTGAAGTGTGAGATAAAGAGCGTCTTTTGTAAAATGAGGTGTCTTCATGCGAAGCTCATGCCATTGTTCTAAGAAAGGTCTAGTTGAGTCGTACTCCATTGCATACTCTGTACCATCCCATTCATCATTCCACCAACATGGATCACAGTATACAACAGTAGGATCATTTGGGTGGTACATTGTCATCGTCTTTTTTCCGCATTTATTACAATCTCGAAAATGAACACCCCAGGCATTCCCAAAAGATAATCGCCGCGTCATACGACAGGTGGGACACCATGTCGGTGCCGGAACTTTTACTTTCTTATAAAAATCAAAGTCCTCTGCTTCAATAACAAAATCATTTTTGCAGTTTTGACAGTTTCTTTTCTCCACAAGCTAAATATAGCACAAATATAACTGGCTAGGAATTAGATAAGTGGTTCTGCGTTCTGGCTACTAGAAGTATCAGCTTTTTTACCTGTTATAGCAGCTTTTTCTTGAGCGCTTCTTATGATAGTAGACTCTTCTAGCTCTATAAGTTTCTTAGCTTCACCGGCAGGTATAGCATAAGCTTTTCTAGAAGCTGCTACTATCTCTTTTCTTAGAGGAGCATGAGCTGGTGGTAAGACTCTGAGTGTCTCAGCAGAAAATGGATCATAGGTCTCACCTTCTATAGTAGCTTTTATGTAAAATTCTCCGATACCAAGTTGATAAGGTCCTTTACATCAAAAACTGGCGCGAACTCTGGTTTTAGTTTGACGGCATCATCTCCTCCTACTCTAAAAGAAACTATAGTACCCACATTACCTAATACTGCTGCTTGTACTTTTGGTATAATTTGCCCCACATACTGATGCGCCATGGTTAGGCAGATACCATATTTTCTAGCTTCAGATAGAATATTTTCAAATGTTTCTGTCACTACGTTTTGAAACTCGTCTACATAAAGATAAAAATCATTCCTATCCTTTTTCTCAATTTTAGCTCTAGCCATACCTGCTTGTTTTATTTTGGTAATAAACATAGACCCAAAGAAACTCGCATTTTCTTCTCCTATCTTTCCTTTTGAAAGATTGATGAGTATTATCTTTTGTTCATTCATCAACTTTTCTAGATCTACCTTATTTTCAGACTGACCAAATATGTTTCTAAGCATAGGGTCAGAAAGAAACTGCCCCAACTTATTTACTAAAGGAATAATGGCGTCTGTGTCGAACTTCTCTGACCAATCTGCGAATTCTATAGCCCAGAATCTTTTGACCATATCATCTTGTATATACTCAACCACTTTTTGACGGTAATTTCTATCTGTAAGCATAGAGATCATCCCACGCATGGTAGCATAAGGATAGTCTAAAAGAGCTAAAGTAGTAAAACGAAAAACGTGCTCTAGTCTCGGTGTCCAATTTGCTCCAAATTGTTTTTGTAGCACCTCTATAAGTCCTTGGGTCAGCTGGTGTTTGAAAGAAGAGTCAACATTAGAAAGTGGGTTGAAAGAAATAGGAAATTCTGTATCAGAAGGATCAATGATACATACATCATTTATCCTTTCTTTTGGAATAAAATCCAAAATATCGTCTATGAATTCTCCGTGAGGGTCTATAGCACATACACCATGACCGTACGCTATGTCTTGCCTTATCATAAGCTCTTGTAACTTGGATTTACCTACTCCAGATTTTCCTATAATATACATGTGTCTTCTTCTGTCATCACGAAGTAAACCAAATATATACTTTTTTTCTTCAAGTGAAGCTACATAGTTTGTCCTACCAATAAAGGACACAGTAGAGGGATCTACTTTTCCATATACAGGTAGCTCAGGTGGTGGTGGAGCATACTTTATTATTTGAATTTTAGACTTTTTTCCGTAAGGCATTCTTATAGAATTATACCAGAGAATTTATCAATTTCTTATATTTATTAAATACAGCTGTGGCTTTTTGTTTATTAGCGCTCTCTATGTATATACGCATTATAGGCTCTGTGTTGGATTTTCTTATATGTATCCAATAATCTGGAAAATCCAATTTTACACCATCTGTAGTATTTATCTTAGCTTTCTTTTCAGTCTTCTTTAGTGTGGATATAAGCTTGTCTAATGATATTTGTTTTTTAAGTTCTATTTTTTCCTTTAGAAAATAATACCTAGGTATGTCTGATACCGCTTCACTAAGTGAGATATTTTTCTGTGATATATAACTAAGTATAAGTGACACACCAGTCAAAGAATCTCTTTCATAATGCACCTTAGGCCATATGACACCACCGTTACCCTCACCTCCTATGAGAGCTTTGTGCTTTTTCATGGTTTTTATAACGTTTACAGTACCGACACTACTATATATAGTCTTTGCTTTGTACATCTTACCCATGTCTTCAAAAGACCTAGAAGACGAGAGGTTGGTGACTATAAGTTTTTTAGAGTCTTTACTTCTTAAAAGTACAGCTCTAGATGCCAACACTTGTGTCATTTCTTCACCGAGCCAAAAACCATCTTTACCAATAAGAAGAAGTCTGTCTGCGTCCGGATCCACAACCACCCCTATGTCGTACTTACCTGCTTTCATTTTTTTTATAGTGTTTGTAAGATTTTCTTTCAGTGGCTCTGGTTTGTGAGTAAAACTTTTTCCTACTTGTGCATTTATTACATCCACTTTTTTTACACCCAGAGTCTTTAGCATGACAGGTAGAGCAACAGATCCAGATGCGTTGATACCATCTACCAAGATTCTATAATTCTTTTGTTTTATTGATTTGATATCAATTTCTTTTTGAGAAATTATTTTCTTTATATGAAGAGAAAGAGCCTTGGTGTCTTTTTTATAAACACCTTTTTTTGTACCTTTTGGTATTTTTGTATTTTTCAAAAGTAATGGTAGGAATTTCTTTTCTATTATCTCCCCTGTATTGCCGAAAAACTTTAGCCCGTTCCACTCTTTAGGGTTATGGCTAGCACTGACCATAAGAGCCCCAGAAGCATGCTTTAGTAAAGAATAATATGCTATAGTCGGAGTAGTACACAACCCTATATCTATCACACTTACTCCGTTGTCAACAAAAGCTCTGGATGCCACATTCATAATCCACTTACCAGAAGCCCTGCCGTCATAACCCAAAACGACTTTTTTGTTTTTGCCTTTTAAAATTTTCTGAGAATAATTGGTGACATATTGATAAACGTTCTCTTTGTTTAGTGAACCATCATTCACAGTACCTCTTATTCCTGATATTGATTCTATTATTGGCATATTTTAAGAATTTTTCTTATATATCTCATACATCACTATAGCTGCAGCGACAGAAGCGTTGAGAGATTCTATACCTTTTTGCATAGGTATAGAAAGCATGATGTCACAGAGCTCTTTTGTTTTTGGTCTTATACCTTCTCCTTCACTACCGACAACAAGAGCAACTTTTTCTGAAAAATCTTCTTCTGTTATATTTTTCTTTCCATCCATATCAAGACCGTACACCCAAAAACCTGCCTTCTTTAATTTTTCTAAAGTGTCGTTAATGTTAGAAACAACTATGATATTGAGATCGGCCAAATTACCCGCTGAAGATTTCATCATTTTACCGTCTATTGGTGCTTGATTTCTAAGAGGTAAGATTATTGTGTCTACACCAAAAGCTCTAGCAGACCTTATCATGGCACCAGCGTTACCTGTGTCTGTAATATGGTCAAACACCAAGACAGTGCTTTTTTCACTAAGCTTTTCCTTAAGCCAAAAAGAAAGTGGTGTAAAATTGAAATCCACCAAAGCGGCTACGCCTTGATGGTTTACATCTCCCACCCTTCTGATAATGTCTTCTTTTTTTACAAAATTTACTTTTATCTTTCTAGTCTTGAGTAGATCTATAAGATCTTTCACAGAAGAGTCGTTTTGGTCTTTATAAACAAAAACCTCTTTTATCGAAGATTTTTCAGACTTTTGGACATATTCCAATACAGGCTTACGGCCATATATATAAACAGAGTTTTGATCGCTTTCCATAGCAAAGACTATACCACTTTTTATAGCACATATAAAGCTAAATATTGTGGTTGCAAATATTGCAAAAATATCTTAATATAGTGCAACCGTTCTTTTTTCAATTTAAATACCCAGAAATCATATGTTCTGGGAGTCGGGCCTGTAGCTCAGTTGGTAGAGCAGTCGCTTTGCAAGCGAAAGGTCGGGTGTTCAAATCACCTCAGGTCCACACAAAACAAACACCTTCTTTAAAGAAGGTGTTTGTTTTTTTAATTTTTAGCTTATTAAATAAAAAGCCCGCCATATTTCAGACGGGGTGAATGTACTATGAGTACTAACACAAAATTTTTACAAACCCAAAGCCTTTTGCAAAAGATGATCTACAAACTCATGTAGCTCCATACCTACAGCATTTAACGATTTCGGTAAGAGCGACTCGCTTGTAAGCCCTGGCAAAGTATTCACCTCCAGCACATAAACACCTTTCTTCGGATGTAAACGAAAATCTGTCCTAGAATAATGCCGTAGTCCTAACTTTTCATGTATGTCTTTCGCGATACTAGCCATTTGTTTTTTGTCTTCTTCAGAAAAATTCCCAGGGCAGATCTCTTCACTTTCTCCTGTATACTTTGCTACTTTATCAAAAAAATCTCTTTTTGTTTTTATTTCCACTGCGGGTAAACTATAAAAATTTTCTCCTCGTAACCCTTCTACCACACCCACTGTACCTTCTCTACCAGAAATATATTCTTCCACAAGAGTGTCTTTACCTTGATCCATCATCAAAGAAAGAGCTTCTACCAACTCAGGAAAACTTTTACATAAAAATGTATTTACAGAAGAACCTCCTTTTATTGGTTTTACTATCCACGGTGGAGCAAACTTCTGATACACGATATGAGCCAAAGCTCCAGGATCTTGCTCTCCATCATGATCAAAATGAAAAACTATATCTTGTGGTGTTTTTATACCTATCTTTTCGAAAAATCTTTTAGCCCGTACTTTGTTCATACCTAGCATAGAAGCAGCGCTTCCACTACCTGTATAAGGTAGACCTATATCGTCGAGTATACTCTGTAAAAATCCATCTTCGCCATAGTCACCATGCATAGCGTTGAACACCACGTCTACATGTTTTGGTAGTTCATGAGGATGTATAGGCAGACCTCTAAAATGCCATTTTCCATCTTTGGTCACAAACACATCGTAAGCTACATATTTATCTCTGAGCTTTTCCAAAGCTTTAAATATAGACTTACTAGTTTCTAGTGAGATATCATGTTCACTACTAGGACCTCCTTTTATTACAGCTACTCTATACATACTTAAAGTATAGCGTATTTATCTTCTGGTGTTTAGCGTCTTTGATCTTTTTTGTTTGTGGAAACCAATAGCAAACCTATGAGACTCATTGTTGGCTAGCAATATCTCATATCTGTATTTTTTTACTATTTCTTTATCACCTAATATATCTTTTGGTTTGTGTCTTTCATCTTTCACTACTGATACACAAGAAAACCCTCTACCCGTCTCTGCCTTCACAACTTCGAGCACTTTCTTTTGTATTTCTCCACCGTCTACGACTACTATATCTGGAGCCTTCCATTCACTGTGAGTAAATCTTCTTTGAAGTATTTCTAACAGTGCAGCTGGGTCGTTGGAAGAAGATACGCTTTTTATGTTGAACTTTTTATACTCACTTTTTGCAGGATGTCCGTTCTCGAGCACCACCATGACTCCCACCATGTTTTTCCCAGATATGTGTGATATGTCATAAGCTTCTATACGTACAGCTTTTTCTATAGAGTCTGAAACAAATGTATCAAAATCTCTTTTCATAAGAGCAATGTCGTTTATATGTTCTAGTGAATATATAGTTCTCTTTATTACTTCCGCTTCTTCAAACCTCTGTGCTTTTGCTAAAGTGCTCATCCTCTTCTTTAGATCACGTAGGATGTCTTTCTTTTTACCAGAGAAAAATCTTTTTATATTTCTTATATTGTCCTTATAGAGAGACTTAGCTGCTGTGTTTTTTATATCTGGAGCAAGGCCTATCTGGCGATAAAACTCGTAGTTGTCTTTTTTAGACGAGTAGTTATCACTAAAAGGAAATATCTTTCTGATGATACGAAGAGCTTCTTTTATAGCACTTCCGCTAGGATACGGACCATAAAAAGTATCGTATTTTTTATTTATTTCACCGATCTTTTTGTTGGTAAATATTTTGTTTTTTGTATCAAGATCTTTTTGTCTTACAAGAAGCACTTTAGGGAAATCTTCTTTTGTTATGACGACACAGTTGTAGCTTTTATCATCTTTTTCTTTTGTGTTGTAGAGAGGTTTGTATTTTTTGATGAGCTCAGTCTCTAGTAGTAGAGCTTCGAGCGCACTGTCTGTCTCTTGCCAAGAAAGAGTCTTGGCCAGTGTAACCATATCTAAAATATGTACACCACGTGTGTTTATAAGGTCTTTGGAAAAATAACTTTTTACACGCTCAGCTAAAACAGTAGCTTTACCAATATAAAGAACTTTCCCTTTCGAGTCTTTGAAAAAATAAACTCCCGACTTTTTCGGAATATTTAGCTTTTGCAAATCTGTTTTTTTCATGTTTGACAATTGTACCAGAAATATGTATTATAAGCAAAAAATATACGAGATGCGAAGCATAAAACTTAACCCTCATAGTCTGTATATCCTTCAAAGGTTTTTACAATCCGAAGGTGTACAAGAATATGTTACAAAAGTAGACCAATATTCTTGGGTCATCCAAGAACCAGGGCCTAACACTTCTGGAAGGTCCAATAGTGTGGAGGTAGTATATGCCAACTCACAAGTCACCTTCGAAGGTCCGAGTCTGATGGCTGAGGCTTACTTTGAAATCTTTTTTCAAATCTATGAAAAAGAGGTCAAAGCCATTAAACTGGATGAACTTCGAAAAAGCAAAAGCCTGGGCAAAATCATCGTTGTAGTGAGCGCTGTCTCGGGTGGAATAATACTTGTCTTTGTGTTGATATCAATGCTATAGACAAAGCAGGTGCTCCTCACCCGCTTTTTTATTTGCAATATTATTTTTTCTTTAATACTTTTTTCAAGTACTTACCAGTATGACTTTTTGTATTGTTAGCTACTTCTTCTGGTGTACCTTTGGCTACTATTTGCCCTCCACCGACACCTCCTTCTGGTCCTATATCTATGATATAGTCGGCACATTTTATCATGTCTAAGTTGTGTTCTATCACCATCACAGTGTTGCCTTTATCCACCAAAAGCTGAAGCACTTCCAAGAGCTTGGCCACGTCGTCGTAGTGCAATCCTACTGTCGGTTCGTCGAGAAGATAAAAAGTTTTCTCTGTTTGTCTTCTATAAAGTTCACTAGATATTTTTACACGCTGAGCTTCACCTCCGGAAAGCGTGGTGGCACTTTGTCCTAGTTCGACATATCCTAGACCTACATCTTGGAGAGTTTTCACTCTGTCATACACCGCAGGTATATCTTCGAAAAACTTTACAGCATCTTCTACTGACATCTTCAAAATATCGTAAATATTTTTTCCTTTGTATTTTACTGTCAGAGTTTCTTTATCAAAACGCTTACCCATACACACATCACAAGTGACATAGACAGTAGGTAGGAAGTGCATTTCTACAGCTATTTGTCCGTTACCTTCACAAGCCTCACATCTTCCACCTTTGACGTTGAAAGAAAATCTATTTGGCTTCCATCCACGAAAACGAGCTTCTTCTGTAGAAGCGAACAAATCTCTGATGTGTGTGAATGCTCCAGTGTATGTAGCTAAGTTAGACCTTGGTGTACGACCTATAGGTGACTGGTCTATCAAAACTGTACGAGATATATATTCTGTACCAGAAAAACTTTTGCAGTTGTGCACTTCGTTTGTACGTTTTTTTCTCTCTAGCTTGGCTTCTAAGTTGCGGTGTACTATCTCATACATAAAAGAAGACTTCCCAGAACCAGACACACCAGTGATACATATAAATCTACCTAGTGGAATATCTACATTCATGTTTGTGATATTGAAAACCTTTCCACCTGTGATCTTGATACTACCTTTCTCCTTATCTCTTCTTTTGTCTGGCGTAGGTATACTTTCTTCCTCACGCAAATAAGAAAGAGTACGTGAGCCACTTTTGTTGGTCTTGGCAGAAAGTAAGTCTTCTAGCCACCCGCTTTCTATCACCTGCCCTCCATGGACACCAGCCTTCGGGCCGATATCTACGATATAGTCTGCAGCAAATATAGTATCCTCATCGTGTTCTACTACTATGATAGTGTTTCCAAGATCACGCAGATCCAAAAGAGTATTTATCAGTCTTTCGTTGTCTCTTTGATGTAGACCTATAGTAGGTTCGTCTAGTACATACATAGCACCTACTAGCTTGGACCCTAGTTGTGAAGCTAGTCTGATACGCTGAGCTTCACCTCCAGAAAGAGTGTTTGCTGTACGGTCTAATGAAAGATAATCAAGTCCTACGTTTTGCAAAAATTCTATTCTAGCCAATATTTCTTTTATCACTGTTTTGGAAACTTCTTTTTCTTTTGCTGAGAGATCTAGCCCTAAAAAGAAATCCAATGCATCACTTACCGAATAAGCAGAAATGTCTACTATATTCACCTTGTCTTTTCCTTTACCTAAAAACACATGTAGAGCTTCGGTGCGAAGTCTTTTACCTCCACACTCCTCACACACTTCCTTACCGAGAAAGTATTTTGTACCTATACCTTTACATTCCGGACACGCTCCATAAGGAGAGTTGAAAGAAAAAAGCCTTGGTTCTATCTCTGGAAAAGAAAAACCATCTTTAGGGCAAGCAAATCTCTCTGAAAAAAGATGTTCCTCATCATTTATACATATCTTCACTAGACCATCGGCTTCTATGAGAGATCTCTCTATAGCTTCATGGAGACGGACCTCTGCATCTCTTTTATTGTCTGAGAACTCATGTATAAGTATCTCGTCTACTAGTACATCTATATTGTGGGCTTTGTTTTTGGTCAAATCTATTCTGTCACGCAGGTTGTGAAGCTTGCCGTCTATATACACACTATGAAAACCTTTACCCAATAGATCATAGAGCAACTGGTAAAATTCCCCTTTTCTTCCACGTACCACCGGAGACTTTATTATAAGAGCTGTATCATTCCAAGTAACACCCATAACTTCTTTTGTTTTTTTAGAAGAAAAATCTTTTACTATTCCCAGCGCAAACTTGTTTATCTCTTCGTGAGAAAGTCTTTTTATTTCGTCACCACATAAAGGACAATGTGGTCTACCGACTCTGGCATAAAGTACACGAAGGTAATCATACACTTCTGTGATAGTAGCTACTGTAGAACGTGGATTGTTAGATCTTGATTTTTGGTCTATGGATATAGCTGGTGAAAGACCTGTTATCTCATCTACTTCTGGTTTTGGCATTTGGTTCAAAAACTGTCTCGCGTACGCAGAAAGACTCTCTACATATCTTCTTTGCCCTTCAGCAAAAATGGTATCAAAAGCAAGCGAGCTTTTTCCACTACCGCTCATACCAGAAATAACCACCATTTTATTGCGGGGCATATCTACATCAATGTTTTTTAGATTGTGGGTACGTGCTCCACGTACGTGTATCCAATCCTCATGTTTGCTATTATCTGTTTTTTTGGTTTCTTTTTTTGGCATAACGGTTTTAGCCCCCTCTTAGTGCCTATGAGGGGGTATATCTATATTGTAGAGCCATTTTAGCACACAAACAAAATATCACAACAAGTTACCTATATGTATTACCAGTAAGAGCTTCTTGTATATCTGTCTTTGGTATTTCTACCACCTGCTCTCCATAAGCATAAGCAGCTACAGCATATTCTGGAAAATGAATATATATATTTTTACTATCAAAGGTAAATATATTGAAGTTTGAAGCTACTGGCTCTGTACCAAACTCTATAGAGTCTATAGGTGGTATTCCTCCTTGAAGTTGTGTTAGTTCAGTGAATTTGGATATAAGTTTTTCTCTAGTATAATCAGATAAGAACTGAGCAAAGTCTGTACCTGGTCCAAAAATATCTTCTAAGCTTACATCTTTTCTGTTGGTCTTATCAAAGTTGAAAGAATATATATTGTGATACCCGTGAGCCCCTCCTATATAACCTCCGGCTCTTAAAAGTACAGAGATATAATCTTCACCTTCATACACCACATCAAAACTCACCTCAAAAGGAAAAGGTGTTTGAGGGTATTCGCTAGGATAATCACCTGGTGATATTTCTCTCATAGCCTTATAGTTCCCTTCTGACTCATCTTTAAACTCACTTATGACTTGAGTGATCAAACCCTCTATTTCTTTATTGAACTCAACACTGCCTTCATAAAACTGAGGATAGCTTCCTTCTATCTTATAAAAAAGACTCTCTTCATTTACAGAAACAGCCTCATAAGTCTTTGACTCTTCTTGTATGTTTATGACATTTGTGTCTGGAGTAGAATTTATAACGCTATTTTTTACAGCATACAAAAGAGCTATTATTACAAAAGTAGCCAAAAGTAAAAGAAAAAACAAAAGACTTGTTCTTATTTTTCCTGCCATATCACAGCTCCTTCATTTATTAACAACTCTAGTTTTTTATTCACTCCTCTATTATAACCCCCAAGACCGTTTTGGGATACTACTCGATGACACGGAATACTTTTGTCATAGTTAGTATTCATTATGTTGCCAACAGCTCTATAAGCTCTAGGACTTCCTGCTTTTTGTGCTACTTCTTTATAAGAAAGAACCTGACCTTTTGGTATTTTTTTGACTACTGATATTACTTTTTCTCTAAAGTCAGAAACGTGTTCCATAAATATATATAAAGGAGTATAATTTATTATATGAAAAAAGCAATAAAATATTTGTTTATATTAATAGGCTTGATAACTTTTGGTAAAGCTAGCGCTCATGTAGGATACGTAATAGAAACAGGAGAATTGCAAAGTGGACTAGGTCCTGATTTTCATTTCTTGTTCTCTGCTTTGTCTGAAAGAAAAAATATAGTTCTGATAATAATAACAGCTTTAGTATTTTTATTTGTTTATTGGCTGTCACATAAAAACTACTTTGTGCATCATAAGATAATAAATATCAACCAAAAAGTAGATACATACAGGGAATATATTCCTTGGATACTGAGACTCTCTTTAGGTATAGCTCTGATTGGAGCTGGTACATCTGGAGTACTTATATCACCACTACTACCAATAGAAGGTTTTGCTCTGGTGCAAACTGCGATAGGTTTTATGCTTTTGGCCGGATTCATACTACCTTTCTCCACTACTTTAGTCTTAGGACTTTATGTAATAGCTGCTATAAATGACCACTATATATTGGGTAACTTAGAATTCATAGCAGCAGCGCTAGCACTATTTTTGATGGATGATGCAAAACCCGGAGTTGATGACATATTATCTCTACCTAAACTAAATATAAAGAACGCGGAAAAGTACTTACCCTTCATACTACGAATAGGTATAGGTGGAGCCATGATATATCTTGCTTTGTATGAAAAAATCTTCAACCCTCACATAACACAAATAGTAGTAAGAAATTACAATCTAACTAGTGCAATACATGTATCAGAACCTATGTGGGTGCTTGCAGTAGGTATCATAGAGCTTATAGTAGGACTTTTCTTGTTTATAGGATTCAAGACTAGACTTACTGCTGTCATAGCTTTCTTTGTCTTGTGTGTGACTTTCTTCTTCTTCAAAGAAGACATATTCTCTCACGTTACACTGTTTGGTGTACTATCCGCCCTATTTATAACAGGTGGTGGATATCTAAGTATAGACAACAGATATAAAACAGCTCCTGATAGCACGGTTTCTAGTTAAAAATAAAAGCGGACATCGGTCCGCTTTTATTTTTATTCTACTTTCTTTAAACGAGATTTGTTTTTTATTTTTGGTTCTTCCGGTATCTCTACCCTTTTTCTAAGAACAAAGATCTCGTCTCTAAGGATAGCCGCAGTCTCAAAATCTAAAACTTTCACTGCCTCCTTCATCTTGTCTTCTTTCATTTTTATCAATACTTCGATAGGACTCTTCTTAGATTTTCCAGCTTTCTTACCCAGAGCCTTGGACTCTAGTATCTTTAAGTCTACTTCTATCTCTCTAGAAACAGCTTTATCGTGACTAGACTCCATACTTTCTACTATATCGTGTATGGTTTTCTCTATAGTTTTTGGAGTTATGCCATGCTTTTTGTTGTACTCTAGCTGTATCTTACGTCTTCTCTCTGTCTCACCTACAGCTCTGTCTATAGATCCAGTTATGTTGTCAGCATAAAGTATAACTCTTCCATCTACGTTTCTAGCTGCACGCCCTATAGTCTGTATGAGAGATACTTCACTACGAAGAAAACCTTCCTTATCAGCATCTAATATCCCAATGAGAGTCACTTCGGGTAAATCCAAACCTTCTCTAAGAAGGTTTACACCGACAATAATGTCATACTTACCTTTTCTAAAATCAGTGAGTATTTGTATTCTCTCAATCGTTTTTACATCTGAGTGTAGATATTCTGCTTTTATCTTTCTTTCTTTTAGATACACAGAAAGATCTTCGGCCATTTTCTTTGTTAGTGTGGTAGCCAAAACCCTGTTTCCTTTCTTTATCTCTTTCTCTGCTTCATCTATAAAATCTTGAACCTGACCTTTGTAGTTACCTTTTTCTACTACGGGTTTTATTTGCACTACCGGATCTACAAGTCCTGTAGGACGTATTATCTGCTCTACTATGCTACTTGAGTTTTCTCTTTCATAATCACCTGGTGTAGCTGAGACAAATATCATCTTACCCACTCTTTCCAAAAACTCTTCAAATCTAAGTGGTCTGTTGTCTTTTGCAGATGGAAGCCTAAAACCAAACTCTACCAAAGTTTCTTTACGTGCTTGGTCTCCTCTATACATAGCTTTTAGTTGCGGTAATGTAACATGAGACTCATCTATAAATGTGAGGAATTCTGGATTACCGTCTTTATCATGAGGAAAATAAGAAAGCAATGTGTCTGGTGCTTCACCTTCTTTTTTACCAGAAAGATGTCTAGAATAGTTTTCTATACCAGAACAATAACCTATCTCTTTTATCATCGCCATATCATAGTTTGTACGTCTTTTTATTCTTTCGGCTTCTAGAAGTTTGCCTTCTTTCTCAAATTTCTTTATTTGTTTTGCAAGTTCATCTTTTATGTTTTTTATAGCGCGATCGACTTGATCTTTATCTGTGATAAAGTGTTTGGCTGGAAAAATAAAATAATATTCTGGATTTTCTATGTTTTGATAAGTCACAGGATCTATTTTTGTTATAGAAGATACACTATCTTTATCGAATTCTATAGATATCATAAAAGTTTCAGATACAGGCATAAACTCCAGCTTGTTACCAAGCGCTCTAAATGTACCCGGCGTAAGGTCGGCATTGGTGCGTTCAAAATGTATCTCTATGAGTTTGCGGGCAAAATCATTTCTAGATATCTTCATACCTTTTTCTATTTTCATATTTACTTTCTCGTATTCTTTCGGGTTACCGAGACCGTAAATACAAGAAACAGATGCCACTATGATCACATCATCTCTAGTAAGTAGAGCTTGAGTAGAGGCGTGTCTTAGTCTATCTATCTCATCATTTATCTGTGCATCTTTTTCTATATATGTATCTGTCACTGGCATGTAAGCTTCTGGTTGATAGTAATCATAATATGACACGAAGTAATGCACAGCATTGTCAGGGAAAAACTCTTTGAACTCAGCTGCCAACTGAGCAGCCAAAGTCTTGTTGTGAGCTATGATAAGTGCAGGCTTACCTGTCTTGGCTATGATGTTGGCCATAGTAAAAGTCTTTCCAGTACCAGTAGCTCCTAGAAGTGTTTGCATTTCTTCTTCTTTTGATAGACCTTTTATTAAAGATGAAATAGCCTCAGGTTGATCGCCAGATGGTGTGAACTTGGATTTTAGGTTGAACCGACTATCTTGCTTTTTCATGTGATTAAGCGATTATAACATTTATATAACTAAAGAAAAAAGACTCCGGTGAGTCTTTTTTCTAATACATTTCTTCCACCTTTTTTGTGAAATCCGCTATTTCGTCTGCGTCTGTCACTAAAGTGAATCTTTCTATTACTTTACCGTCCTTTTCTATAGTCTCTTCAAACATCGTTCTTGGTCTGACATCATACATTTTGTCATGTCTATACACATAAGCTTCATACAAAGGTCTGTAGATCACAAGTTCCTGACCATCTTCCTCAGTATGCAGGCCTATGTTTACCACTTGGTACACATAGTTGTACTTATCTATACTCGGATCATGTTTGTAGTGTTTGTAAAAATCTCCTGGATTAGCTTTCATAGTTTTTTATAAAATTATTTTTAAATACTTGAAATTCATCTCTTACGATAGCCTGTCTCGCGTCTTCGCACAAACGGATCAAAAATCTAAGGTTGTGAATACTACAAAGTATACCTCCTAGCATTTCTTTGGATCTATGTAGATGTGCTAGATAACTCCTTGTATAATTCTGACATGCGTAACAGTCACAACCATCTTCAATAGGACGAAAATCTTCTTTATATTCTGCGTTGAATATATTCATCTTGCCAGTCTTAGTATAAAGACTTCCATTTCTTCCATTTCTCGTAGGTGTAACACAATCAAAAGTGTCACAACCTTGCTCAACACCGAGTACTATATCAAGAGGTTCACCTATACCCAACAAGTGACGAGGTTTATCCTCGGGCAATATTTCATTTACCCATCCTACAGCTGTAGCCATATCATCTTTGTTGAAAGATCCTCCGACACCATATCCGTCAAAATCCATCTCGCCCAACACCTTAGCTGATTCTTTTCTAAGGTCTTCAAATCTTCCTCCCTGGACCACACCAAACAAAAATTGCCTGTTATCTGGATCTAGCTCTTTATGTCTATCTATACACCTCTTAGCCCACCTGTGTGTCCTGTCCATAGCTTCTTTTTGGTATTCTTTATTTTCTAATGGACTAGTACATTCATCAAAAGCAAATATAATATCAGCTCCTAGTTTCCATTGTGTCTCCATAGAGCTCTCTGGTGTAAAGCGGTGCATGCTACCGTCTTTATGTGATTTAAAATCCACACCTTCTTCATCTATAAAAGCCATCTTATTTTTATTATCTACCGGCACTACATCTACTTCACCACTAGCAACCTTTGATACTTTGTTACCAAAAGCAGCACCTAGGGAAAATACTTGAAAACCTCCCGAGTCTGTAAAAGTCGGACCAGTGTATCCCATAAACTTTCCTACACCCCCAGCTTTTTCTACTATATTGTCTCCTGGTTCCAGATAAAGATGATAAGTATTGCAAAGCACAGCCTGAGCTTGCATATCGTGTATCTGTGGCATAGAAACACCTTTGACAGTAGCTTTTGTACCGACAGGGATGAAAGCTGGGGTTTTTATATCACCGTGTGGTGTATGTATCACACCTGCTCTAGCTTTACACTGAGTAGATTTGTTTTCTATTTCAAACATATTAATTCTTTGTATCTATTCTCACCCAAGAAACTTTGGATATAGCTATGGGTGTCTTAAATAAATATTTATCAAAAGAAGACGACTGTCCAGAAACTTCTTTAGAAAACTTTGCCAACACATCTATACTATGCGCTTCTAATAAAAGAGTTTCATTTTCAGACAAGTTAGAACCTCTAGGTAAAATGACTTCGAAAGTTCCGTTTCCTCTTCCTACAGACTGTACAGATATACCTTTTTCAGATAAATAAACATTTGTTTCTTTTTTAGGAATAGAAAACATAGAAACCAAAACATCATTACCATTTATATTTTCCACTACACCCAAAAGAGCATTGCCGGAACTATACACTTTTTGTCCTGGAAAGATTTTATCAATATCAGCGCCAGATATGTCTACCAAAAAAGTATCATAAGGAGAGATAGAAGGTCTAGAAATGACTCTGCCCAACACAGCTGTGTCTGTCGTCAAACCTAAAGATGTAAGTCGGTCTATTTCTTCTCGGAGGACTTTGTTTTCATCCTCTAGATATTCTAAAGAGGTTATCTTTTCTTTTAGAGTTTCTATCATCACACCCAAATCTTTTTTACTGTGAAAAACATATTTAAAATAAAAAGACTCATCTACACTAGAAGCAAAAGAGACTATAGGAGAAAAGACACGTATGCCGGCTCTCTTTAAAAATCTATTTAAAGGAAATAAAACAACAAGAACTAAAAACACCGATACAATATTTTTAGCTTTAAAAATATTTCTTTTTTTAGATTTTTGGTATAGCGAGCTCATCTATAGGTAAAAGCATTTCTTTGTAATTGTCTATATCATCGAGAACAAACCCTGTACCACGAGCCACAGCAGTCAAAGGATCTTCAGCTACAAAAACAGGTATTTTCAAAACTTCACCCAAAAGGACATCAAGCCCTCTAAGAAGAGCTCCTCCTCCTGTGATATACATACCTCTGTTCATAATATCTGAAAGTATTTCTGGTGGAGTAGTCTCAAGCACTTCTTTAGCGCCATCTACCAATACAGCCACGCTATGCATGATAGCTTCCCTCACATCTGCATCTGTGATTACCACTTCTCTTGGTAGACCAGATACTATATCTCTTCCACGTACAAGAACTTCTTCTGATTCACCTTGGAGAACGCTACCTACAGCTATCTTTACATTTTCAGCAGTCCTCTCACCTATCAGGAGTTTGAATTCATCTCTTATATAAGTGATGATATCTTGGTTGAATCTGACTCCTGCTATCTTCATATTTTTTGACCTGACGATCCCACCTAAAGCTATAACAGCTATATCAGTAGTACCTCCCCCTATATCAATGATCATAGACCCACGAGCCTCTCTTACAGGCAGGCCTATACCTATAGCAGCAGCTAAAGGTTCTTCTATGAGATACACTTCTCTAGCTCCAGCAGAAGTAGCAGCGTCATACACAGCACGTGATTCCACGTTGGTCACGCCTGAAGGCACACCTACGACGACTCTTGGTTTGAAAAACTTTTTTGATATTTGTTCAGTATTTTTTATAAGATAAGTGAGCATCTCTTCTGTGACTTCATAGTCAGATATCACACCATCTACTACAGGACATACTGATTTTACGTGACCTGGTGTACGTCCCATCATTTCTTTTGCTGCTTGCCCTACAGCTACTATCTGATCTGTTTTAGTATTTACAGCTACAACAGAAGGTTCGTTGATGATAATACCGTGATCTTTTAGATACACGAGAGTGTTGGCAGTACCTAGGTCTATACCTATATTATTTGAAAAATGATTGATGAAATTCCTAAACATACTAGTACGCTTTAGCAAACAAAACTCTGGTACCTGACTCTTTCCCACTGTAAACACACTTACCTTTTTCCTCCTCAACAGAGAATGGTACACATCTTATCGTTGCTCCAGTTTTTTCTTTTATTTCATCTTCCGTTTCTTTTGTTCCGTCCCAGTGAGCCATGACAAACTTGTTGCTTTCTATAGCTTTTTCAAATTCATCCCAATTATCTACAAAGATAGTATTTTCTTTTATTCTATCTTGAGCGTTTTTAAGTAGTGTGTCTTGTATTTCTGAAAGAAGTTTTTTTACACTTTCATCAGCACCAGAAAAATCAATCCTGTTTTTATCACCGTTATCTCTCCTTACAGCTACAAATTTTCCATTGGCAATATCTTTAGGACCTATTTCTATTCTAAGAGGCACACCTTTTCTCTCCCAATGGTAATATTTTTCTCCCACAGATAAGAAGTCTCTATCATCTATCTTTGCACGTATACCATAGTCAGAGAGTAGATCATAGACACTTTTTACTTCTTCCATCACCATATCCTTATCCCACTCTTTAGGTATAACAGGTACTATGACTACTTGGATAGGAGCCATCTTAGGAGGCAATACAAGACCACTATCATCACTGTGACTCATGATAAGAGCTCCTATGGAACGAGTAGATAGTCCCCAGCTTGTCTGCCAAGCATGTTTGGTTTCATTGTTCTCATCCAAAAATGTTATATCAAATGCTTTCGCGAAGTTGTCACCCAAGTTGTGACTAGTAGCATACTGCAGAGCCTTACCGTCTTGCATCATTGTCTCACAAGTATAAGTACGAAGTGCTCCAGCAAATTTCTCTGATTCTGTTTTTACACCAGTGATAACAGGTATAGCCATGAAGTTTTCACTAAAATCACGATAAATATCGAGCATCATTCTTGCTCTTTCATCAGCTTCTTCTTGTGTAGAATGCACAGTGTGCCCTTCTTGCCACAAAAACTCTGTAGTACGCAAAAACATCCTTGTGCGCATTTCCCAACGCACAACATTGGCCCATTGATTTATAAGTAAAGGTAAGTCTCTATAAGATCTGATCCATCTAGAAAAAGTGTCATACATGATGGTCTCTGAAGTAGGTCTTACTACCAACTTTTCTTCTAGCTCTTTATCACCCGCATGAGTAACGACAGCCACCTCAGGAGCAAACCCTTCTACGTGGTCTTTTTCTTTGGTTAAAAACTTCTCTGGTATAAATAAAGGGAAATATGCATTTTCTACACCTGTCGCCTTGAACTTATCATCTAGCACCTTTTGTATGATCTCCCATATAGCATATCCATGTGGCAATATCACCATACAGCCCTTCACAGGAGAATACTCCGCCAGACCAGCTTCTTTGATCACGTCATGGTACCATTCTGAGAAATCTTCGTCTCTTTTGGTTATTGGGTTTTGGACCTCTTTTTCGTCGTTATTTTTCATATTCCTATCCTTCAATACTACTCTAAAAAACCCTTCTTGAAAAGTTGCGAAAAATCCTATTTTCTGGTAGTATTTCGCCGTATGACAGATAACAAAAATGACATAAAAAGCGCACTCCTTTCTGTGGGAGCTCATTTTGGTTTTGGCCGCTCTAGAAGGCATGCTACTACCAAGAAAAGAATATTGGGCAACAAAAATGGTACCGATATTATAGACATAGAACAAACAGCTCTTGAGATAGAAAGAGCTTCTGCTTATATGGCAGAATTAGTAAAAGAAGGTAAAACTATCTTATTTGTAGGTACAAAACCAGAAATAAGAGAGATCCTAGTAAAAGCAGCAGACACATTGTCTATGCCTTATGTACAGAACAGATGGTCAGGAGGTATCCTAACAAACTGGTCTGAAATAAAGAAAAGAATAGAAAAGAGAAATGCTCTTATAAAAGATAAAGAAACAGGGGCTTTCGAAAAATACACCAAAAAAGAAAGAATGATCCTAAACAACGATCTTAGAAAAATGAGTGACTTCTTTGGAGGTATGGAAAATATGTCAAAATTACCAGACGCGTTATTTGTTATCGACCCTCGCCAAGAAGATGTGGCAGTGAAAGAAGCTATCGACCTAAATATCCCTGTAATATCTATATTGAATACAGACTGTAGTATGAAAGGTATCTCTTACCCTATCGTAGCAAATGATGCTTCAAGACAAAGCGTTTCTAAGATAGTATCTGAGATAGTAGCAACTTGCAGAAAATAATTTTTCAACTTATTTTTTAATTCGTTTTTTATTAATTTTAATATTTTTTTGTTATGGCAGAAATAACCACAGAACTTGTAAAAGAGTTACGAGACAAAACAAACGTCTCTATTATGCAATGTAAAAAAGCTTTAGAAGAAACAGGCGGAGATATAGAAGCCGCTATGTTGGTATTGAGAAAGATATCTGGAGAAGTAGCTTCTAAAAAAGCTGACAGAGAGACTAGTGCTGGTATCATAGGAGTAGCCCAAAATGGCAACAAAGCTGTAATGGTGACACTCAACTGTGAGACAGACTTTGTGGCTCAAAATGAAGACTTCAAAAAAGCTTTAGCAACTATCACACAGATATATCTAGATAAAGGAGAGGATGCTCTAAAATCCGAATCTGAACCAATAATAAAAGAACTAGTTCTGAAAATAGGAGAAAATATAGTACTAGGTGAATACAAAGAGATATCAGGAGATACTCTAGGTGTATACCTTCACCACAACCAAAAAACAGCTTGTGTTGTGTCTTTGGAAGGTGGAGACGAAAGTACAGCTAAAGATATAGCGATGCACATAGCCGCTATGAACCCTAAGGTGATCAGCAAAGAAGATATAGATCCTGCAGATATGGAAAAAACTACAGAATTTTTCAAAGGTGAAGTAGAAGAACAAGCTGCTGGTAAGCCAGAAGATATAAAACAAAAAATGTTGGATGGTAAAATATCTAGCTATCTAAAAGATGTTGTGCTATTGGAACAACCATTTTTCAAAGATGAATCTAAAAGTATAAAAGATGTTCTTGGTTCTGCTGGTGCAAAAGTTGTTGCATTTGAAAGAACAAGAATATTATAATAAGAGACACAAGTCTTTATGTCGCTTTCATTAATACTACTTCTAATAACATTTGCTCTGACCTGTTTTATCGTGGGTAAAAAAACTTACCTTCTAAGAACAGGTAAACTAGACCTTTATCATGAAGAGCGTCCTTGGAGAGTGTCCCATGAAGCTAGAAAGCTATATAAGGTCTTGGCTTTCATAGGAAAAAGAATATTCAAATCACTCATATTCTCTCTAGGAAAACTCTACGTCACAGTAGAGCATAGAGTAAAGAAATTCCTCCAGGCAAAGTTCCCAAAGTACTTCAAAGAAAAAGAGGTTGTATCTCAAAAACCTTCTTTCTTCATAAGTACTATGCAAGAATATAAAGTAAGAATGAGGAGACACAAGAAGACGATCCAAGAAAAAGAGAAGGATTTTGAGGAAGAAGACGTTGTTGATTAGATTTGAGTTTTCTGGTAGTATACCTCTACGTTTGCCGGAATACCCGCCAGAACGACTTCATGTCGGGCTGGGCTCAGTCGGTAGACAAAGTTTGGTAAATAAGATTAAAAATGTATACTGTATATGTTCTAAAAGACGAAAATGGAAATATCTATAAAGGTATGACAAAGGATCTAGAAAGAAGGTTGAAAGAACATAAAAACAAGCACACAAAAACTACATCAAAAATGAAAAATATTGTTGTAGTATACAAAGAAAATTTTGATGATTTTTTATCAGCAAGAGAAAGAGAGATATACTTCAAATCTGCTGCTGGTAGAAAATTTCTCAAAAAAGTATTGCCGGAATAGCTCAGTTGGTAGAGCAACGGTTTTGTAAACCGTGGGTCGTGGGTTCAAGTCCCTCTTCCGGCTCATAAAACAAATGAACTCAGTGCGGAGCACTGGGTGATTTTGTTTTACAGTCGGAGTGGGGCTTGAACCGAGCTGGCGCAAAGCCCGCGTAGCGGAGCCTGCGAGTGGGGGTCGATGGAGTGAGATATTTTACGAGTAATACGAAGTAAAATATCCACGAGAGTGACCAAGTCCCTCTTCCGGCTCCATTTGTTCTTTTAAATAGGTTTATATCTCTACGGTTGCTTGTAAGCAGCAGTCCGTTTAAAGAAGCGTAACAGCTTCGGAGATGAGCACTCTCTTCGGGGAGTGCTTTTTTTATACAAAAAAACTGCCATTGCTGGTGGTAGTCTATATATTCAAAATACTTATTTACTCATTGCAATATTGCTCTCTAAGAGCTTACAAAGCTTACTGTGTGCTTCGTTGAGGTTCTTTTTGTTATGTATTAATGAAAGTTTTTTCACAAGCGCTTTGTTTATCATATCTGTACCTTTGTAGTTCGACAAAAGAGTACTGATATATACAACCAGAAGAACGTATTCTTCTATTATCTCAAAACCCTTGGTATTAAACCCCTGAGCCAACACGACAACTATTTCTCTGGTAATTTTTTCAGTTGGAGTGTTTGTGACCAACCTAGAGGCTACATCAAAAAACTCTTCCGGGTTTGCTTTTGCAAAAAGCCCTATTGCCCACTTAGGCACATTAGCATTATCATACTCACTTAGTTTCTTTATGGCATATTCAGACGCCATATAGTTAAAGCTCGTCTTTGCTGTGTATCCCAATATCATAATAAGATCAATAATTTCCACAGCCGTACTTTCGAACACCTTGTAGATATCTTCCACAGGTGCGTGGTATGCTTTATAAAAGACAGTGTAAACTTCTTCGGAGGTCTTCATATTTTATGTTTTAAATGTGCGCAATCAATTGAAGACTATGCTAACTCTAAACCCTTATTATGTCAAATAAGGTCTAGTTATCTATTTCTTCGGTAAGGTCTATATTTTCTTCTTCTTTGTTTTTACTATCTAGAAGTTCTTTTGGCAGATATCCTTCCACATCCTCTACAGACTGAAAACCAGTATACACCTCGTCGTCTATCACAAGTATAGGTAGTTCAGCTTCCTCTACTTTATATATTGATTTGAGTGAATTCACGGCCGACAATGTAGTATAAAAGTCAAAAGAATACACTCGAAGTTCATCATAAGAATCGCGCAGATCGGTAAGTACATAGCTCTGCTTTTCACAGTCTGTACAGCTCTTAGCGTCCCCATAAAAATAAAGTACTGTATATAAAGGTATATCACATTCTTTATTGATCTTTTTCATCAAAAGAAAGTCTTTTATCTCTAGTAGGAAATAAAAATCTTTGAGTTCTTCGAGCTCAGAATAACTAGATAGGTTGTTTTCGCTGTATTCTATCTTGTGCGCTAGTTTGTTAAGCTCATCTGAAAGAAGTGCTCCTGTGGTGTCCTTACAAGAGAGTTGTGAAAGCAGTGTATATTGAGTCTCGGAAGAAAGTATGTCTAGCGATATGCTTTCTTGAATATTTTTTATTTCAGCTAGTTTCTTGTTGGCAAAAAAATTGGAAAGAAGCAAAGCAGAAATAAATATAACTGCCGTAATAAAAAACACGAGTATATATTTTCCAAAATCTATTTTCATATTATTTTCTCTCAGAAACCCAACTTGATTCTTTGTTTATAAAAAAGTTATATATTGATTTTAGTATCCAAAGTGGAGCAATAAAACTATACATAATAAAAAGATAAAGATCTGAAAACTTTAAAGACGCTTTTCTGTTGGATATCTTTCTACCTATGATAAGAGATATAAAGATACTTACATATATAAATACCATCAAGAAAGCTATAGGGTTGGTATTTACAAAAAACCAATCAAAAGTAGGAAGAACTACTTTAGGGTCTACACCTACGACGCTTATCTTGCTGAAGTTCTTTTGCAAGAGATTATATGCGCTATATAAAAATATACTCCATAGGAACAAAACTGAAAGCACAGACATAAGTCCAGAAGGTATAGTAAAGAAACCTACTTCTCCGTACTTTTTATCAAACAACATGTGTTTATAGTCAGAAGCATTTTTCAAGAAACCATATATCCATCTCTTTCTTTGTTTGTAGAGTGATTTTATACCAGTAGGAGTCTTAGTATAGACTATAGCATTCTCACAATGCATGATTTTCATACCGTTTTCTTGCATACGTAGAGCTATTTCTTGGTCTTCAGTATTGTGTGCTTTTTTAAAGTTACCTATTTTGTCAAAAACTTCTTTTCTAAAAACAGAAAAAGGTCCGGGTGTCACGTGGATGGCGTTTATGCTACAAAGTATCTTTTTATGGAAAATACCCATGTCATATTCAGCGTTCTGAGCCTTTGCAAGCCAGCCTTTACTTTCTGGTTTGTGCACAAGCATAGAGGGTGTCATGGCCATAGCATCTTTGTTTTTTATAAATCTATCTATAATATTTTTAAGAGCCATCTCGTCTACAAAAGAGTCACTATCTAGTCCGGCTATAAACTCTCCTTTGGCTTTTTCTATACCAAGATTGATAGCTGTGTGTTTTCCACCGTTTTCTTTATCAAAAACTCGTACATTTTTAAGACCTTCAAATTCTTTTAGTTTTGCCAAAGTGTTGTCTGTACTTCCATCATTTACTAGAATAATATCTAACTTATTTTTTGGGTAGTTAAGGTTTAGCACTGACTGTACAGTATCGCTTATAGTGTCCTGTTCGTTATAACAAGGTATTATGATAGTCACTTTTGGATAGTAAGGAAGAGACACTATATTTTTTACCTTTTTTTCAAGCTTTTTCTTGCTTTCAAAAAATGTCACGAAGAAAAAAACCTGTATATACAAAGACAGGAACCCAAAGATGTAAAATATAAGCTCTTTTAACCCCATATCGCCCAATTTTACCATAATTTAAGGCTTTTATCAATAGAAGCTAACATCCTGGCTATGATAAAATCATCTTTATGGAAAATCAAGAAAAGAAAAGATCTATAGGTACAGGTGAAGCTATAATACTAGCCGGACTACTTGTAGCCATAGCAATATTTGTTACAAACAGTGGAGGTGGTACAAACACACAAAACTCCGATGATGGTATAAAAATACAGAATCCTAGCCCTCAAGTAGTGGATGCAGAAAGCCTTATAAGAGGAGAAACAAAAGATACACAGGTATATATAGTAGAGTACTCTGACTATGATTGTCCTTTCTGTGCCAGATTTCACCCAACAATGAAATCAATAGTAGAAAAATATGATGGTAAAGTAGCTTGGGTTTACAAACAATTCCCTCTAACAAGTAGACACCCAAACGCTTATCAAAAATCTGTAGCCGCTCTTTGTGTAAACAAAATTGGTGGGGAAGAAAAGTTTTGGCAATATACTGATTTGCTTTTCGAAACACCTAGACAAAACAGTGAGCTGGCCACTCTAGCTGGATCTTTAGGAATAGATACAAGCGCTTTTGATGAATGTATGAATTCTCCAGAAGTACAATCATTAGTAGATGCAGACATAGCAGAAGCGCAGTCACTGGGGGCCACAGGTACACCTTTTGCTGTAGCTGTAAAGAAAGATGGTACTAACGAAATAATAAGAGGCGCTGTTCCACAAGAAGAAGTGGAAAAAATAATAAATACACTTTTAAACTAAAATAAATACATAAAAACCCGGCTTAGCCGGGTTTTTGTTTTAGTCAAAATAATTTCTTAGTCTCTTTATTTTTTCATTATGTCTTAGTTTCTCATGAACCTTAGCCTCTATCTGACGAATTCTCTCACGAGTCACCCCGAACTCTTGTCCTACCTCTTCTAGAGTATGTTGCACACCATTGGTCAGACCATATCTCATTTCCAATATTTTCTTTTCTTTCGGGTTGAGTTCATCTAATACTTCCCTTATCTGATCTTGAAGTATTCTACGAGCCACTTCTTGGTCTGGGGAAAGTATTTTATCATCTGGAATGAATTCACCTCTTGTGGATTTTTCTTCTGAATCGTTACCGATAGGTTTTTCTAGAGAAACTGTCTCTTGGTTGATCTGTTCTATGGTGTATATCTTATCTACTTCTACACCCATCTCTGTAGCTATTTCTTCAGGTAGTGGGTCGCGGCCCAAGTCTTGTTGTAAACGACGAAGTACTTGTTTGTACTTAGATATTGTCTCTACCATGTGCACAGGTATACGAATAGTACGTGACTGATCAGCAAGAGATCTGGTTATAGACTGTCTTATCCACCATGTAGCATATGTAGAGAATTTGAATCCTTTTGTCCAATCAAACTTTTCTACTGCTTTGAAAAGACCAATATTTCCTTCTTGTATAAGATCTAGAAGTGTAAGGTCGCTCGATCTTCCAACATACTTTTTAGCTATAGATACCACAAGACGAAGGTTGGCTCTAGCCAAAAGATTTTTAGCTTCTTCATCCCCCGCCGCTACTCTTTTTGATAGATCTCTTTCTTCTTGTGCAGAAAGTAGGGGATACTTACCTATTTCTTTTAGATACATTTGTATAGAGTCATAAGAAGGTAGATCACGGAGAAGATTTTTCTGATCTTGTTTTATTTCTGTTTCTAGATTTAAAAGATTACCACCTTCAAGTACATCTATATGTAGAAGACCAAAATCATCATAAAGTTCTTCAAGAAAAACAATATCGCTTTCTACGTCTGGAAAAGCTTTTAGGATTTCGTCATATGTGACATACCCTCTTTTCTTCCCTTTTTCTATAAGCTCACTTTTTATCTTATCTTTGTCAGCTTTTGATATCTTGGCACGTCTGGTTGTATTTTTTACAGCTTTTTTAGTAGATTTCTTTGCTGTTTTTTTAACAACTTTTTTATTTGTTGTTTTTTTTGCCGATTTTTTAGCTGTTTTTTTCACAGCCTTTTTTGCTACTTTTTTAGCAGTTTTCTTAGCCACTTTCTTTGTGGTTTTTTTAGCCTTCGATATTGTTTTTTTGGTTTTTTTTGCTGGCATATTATTTTGATAATTTTAATTCTTCTAATTCTTTGTTCAGTTTATTTATTTCAGACATCAGAGATTTTATACTTTCTTCATCTTTCTTTCTTTCTGTTTCCCTGAGTTTAACATGTTTTTCTTGTATCTGATCTTCGAGTATCTCCATCTTTGTGGCTCTGGCTATTTTATTGATCTGGAAGTTTTCATTGTCGTTTAAAAATATACTGGCCCTAAAAAGATATGCTTCTTTGTCTGGTGGTGACATATTTTCAAATCTTTGGAGTAACATATCTTTATCTACCAAACCTTCCAAACCTTTTTCAAGTTTTTCCAATATAGCTTGGTTTTCTGTCATACCTATCTTATACACTGCTCCCAAAAGCAAAGATATTTTATTTTTATCTATTTTGTTTTGAGTGGATTGATCTTGTCCTTTTTCAATGTCAAACTTTATACCTTCTACTTTTTCAAGTTCTTCTTTTACAGAGAGTTCATCTACATCTAGAAAATCAGCTATTTTTTGTGTATAAAATGATTTTTCTATAGAGCTATTTATGGACTTCACTATAGGTAGTATCACACTAGATACAGCCTTTATCTTATCTTTCTTTTCTTTATGACTTTGGTCAACATATTCTAGTAAGAATTCGACTATGTTTTTCTTGTTTTCAAGTGTCTTTATCCAATCTTCTTTGTTTTCTTTTATGATATCTGCAGGATCTTTACCTTTAGGTAAGCTCACTAGACTGACTTCGAGTCCGCCAGATACGGCTAGCTGATAGCTCTTTCTGGAAGCATTCACCCCAGCATTGTCACCGTCAAAACAAAAGATTATTTCCTCAGCGCTTCTTTTTAGGATACCTATGTGTTCCTTAGTAAGAGCTGTGCCTGATACCGCTACTGTCTCTAATATTTTAGCCTGATGAGACATCACTAGGTCCATCTGTCCTTCTACAACTATAACTCTCTTTTTTCTTAGTATATCTATCTTGGCTTTATCGTATCCATAAAGAACACTTTTCTTATCATATACTTTTGTTTCTGGAGAGTTTATATATTTAGCCAGTGGATTGCCAGATCTATCTTTCTTATCAACCAATATTCTTCCGGAAAAACCTATTATCTTGCCGCTCTGGTTTCCTATAGGAAACATTATTCTTCCGCGAAATCTTTCATAGAGACCATTGTCGCCTTTAGAAACAAGTCCTGCATCTATCATGATAGATTCTTTCACTCCTTTTTTCTTGAGAAATTCAATAAGTCTACCCCCAGAAAGTGGTGAGTATCCTATGCGAAAGTTCTTTATTGTTTCCTGCGAAAGACCCCTGTTTTTTAGATATTCGAGAGCTTCTGGTTTTTTCGTAAGGCAAAATTCATAAAAAAGTGTAGAAAGTTCAAGAACTTGTTTTATCTCATCACTCTCTTCTTTTTGTGAATCATATGTTTTTTGAAGTACAACACCCGCTTTATCAGCTAAAGTTTTTAGAGCTTCATAAAAAGATACTCCTTCTATCTCTTGCACAAAAGAAAATATATCTCCATGTACGCCGCATCCAAAACAGTGGTATGTTCCCCTGCTCGGTGAAACAAAGAATGAAGGTGATTTCTCATTATGAAACGGACACGTAGTCTTGTAGTAAGCTCCGCTATGATGCAATTCTATATAGGTAGATATAAGATCCGCTATATCTATCCTTTCTTTGATTTGTTCTATTTGAGAACTCACCCTCTTTGCAATTAGCTATTAATTATTCCTCTTTGTTTTCTTTATATCCTGATCCTGCTGGTATAAGTCTACCAATGATCACGTTTTCTTTTAGACCTCTAAGATCGTCTACACCTCCTCTTATAGCGTTGGTGATAAGCACTCTGTTTGTGTTTTGGAATGAAGCAGCTGACAACCAACTCTTTGTAGTAATAGACACTTCAGATACTCCTAGTACAAGTGTATCTGCTTTTGCTGGTGTACCACCGTCTTTCGTAGTTTTATCATTTTCATTTAGGAATTCTACTGTTTCCACTATCTCTCCTGGTGAGAAGTCTGTATCACCTGAATCTGTGATCTTTCTTCTAGAGAACATCTGCTTCACTATTATTTCTACGTGCTTCCTAGAAATAGAAGCTCCTTGCAACTCATACACTTTGTTTATTTCGTGCATGATATAATCTTCTGCTTTTTCTTGTCCACCATGAGCAAGCACTTCTTTTATGTCTGCTGATCCATCTGTCATAAGATCACCTTTTTGTACTTTGTCTCCCTTCTTTACAACAGAAAGTCTGTGAGGGGCCAAAGTGTAAACTATCTCATTTTCTTTACCATCAGCTTTTGAGTCAGCTAGTACTACTATTTCTTTATCTTTTCCATTTTGTCTGATCTCGATCACTTCTCCGTCAACAGTAGCTACTGTAGCAGAGTTCTTTGGTATTCTTCTTTCAAATATTTCTTCTACACGAGGAAGACCTTGAGTAATGTCGACTCCAGCAACACCTCCGGCGTGGAAGGTACGAAGTGTAAGCTGTGTACCAGGTTCACCGATAGCTTGAGCAGCTATGATCCCTACAGCCTCTCCTTTTTCTACTAGTTTGTTTCTACCTAGATCTAACCCATAACACTTACGACAGATTCCATATCTAGTATCACAAGTAAGTGGTGTACGAACAGAAACTTCTTTTATCCCTAGATCGTCTAGTTGGTCAGCGTCTTCTTTAGACAAAAGATGACCCTTCTTGAATACTACATTTCCATTTGCATCAGCAACGTCTTTTTGAAGTATTCTTCCTCTAGCGTGTTTTGATAAAGGTATGATAACACCAGAAACATTTTCTTCGTGCATCAATTTTTCTTGCTTTGTACCACAATCATCTTCTGTGATAACTACGTCTTGAGCTACATCCACAAGTCTTCTTGTAAGATAACCAGCCTTCGCAGTATTAAGAGCGGTGTCGGCAAGACCTTTTCTCGAACCGTGAGTAGTAATAAAGTATTGTGTTGGCGATAGACCTTCTTTATATGAAGGTATAACTGGAAAGTCGATGATTCTACCTGTAGTGTTTTGAATAAGGCCTTTCATACCTGCCATCTGTAGTAGGTTTGAATAAGAACCTCTAGCTCCTGGGTGTACTAGGTCGTACACAGGACTTCTTTTATCTACTTGGTCTTTTAGAAGTTTTTCTATTTGACCCTTAGCACCGTCCCATATTTCAAGAACTTTTTGATATCTTTCTTCCTCAGACAAAAGTCCGTCCATGAATTGTTCTGTTACTATTTTTTCTTTATTTCTACATTCTTCTACTATCTGAGCTTTACCTTCTGGAACAATAACATTATCTATTCCCCAAGTAGTACCTGAGATAGTTGCGTATTTGAAACCAAAGTTCTTTATTTTATCAAGTATCTTTGGTGTCTTTTCTACGCCGTATCTTAAGATACATTCATCTACTATCTTAGACATTTTCTTAGATGTAATTTCTTCATTTAGGTAAGGAAAATCTTCTGGGAGTATTACGTTAAACAGAAGTCTACCTACTGTTGTTTCAAACATTTTACCTCCAAAAGAAGCATATTTTTCTTTCTCAGATGGAAGAACTTTTATTTTTGCTCTTAGGTCTACCTCTTCATAGTCATAAGCAAGTATAGCGTCGTTAGGACTTGAGAAATATTTTCCTTCTCCTTTCTCTCCTTCTAATTCTTTTGTCATCCAAAATGATCCAAGCACCATGTCCATACGAGGTGTAGCTATAGGGTCACCGTTAGCTGGCTTAAGAAGGTTCTTAGTTGCAGCCATAAGATTTGCAGCTTCACTTTGAGCTTCTACTGAAAGTGGTACATATACAGCCATCTGGTCTCCGTCGAAGTCAGCGTTGTAAGCCTGACATACTAGAGGGTGCAGTTGTATAGCATTACCTTCGATAAGTGTCGGCTGGAAAGCTTGAATACCTAGACGGTGAAGTGTAGGAGCACGGTTTAGAAGCACGTACTTACCTTGAATAACTTCTTCTAGTATCGCCCAAACTTCTGGCATTTGGTCATCTATCAGCCTGTTTGCACCACGAATATTGAAAGCAAACTCTTGTTCGATTATCTTTGATATAACAAACGGACGGAAGAGTTCTAGTGCCATATGTTTTGGAAGTCCACATTGTGAAAGAGCAAGTTGAGGACCAACAACAATAACAGATCTACCTGAGTAGTCTACACGCTTACCAAGAAGGTTTTGACGGAAGAGTCCTTGTTTACTCTTTAGGTTGTCTGAAAGAGATTTAAGAGCTCTTTTTTGAGACTTGCTCATAGCTTGAGAATCGTTTTGTGCACTCATTGAGTTGTCTAGAAGTGCGTCTACAGCTTCTTGAAGAATTCTTTTTTCGTTTCTTAGGATCACGTCTGGAGCACCTATTTCCATAAGTTTCTTTAGACGATTGTTTCTGTTTATCACTCTTCTGTAAAGATCGTTTATATCTGAAGAAGCATGCCTTCCACCATCAATAGCCACCATAGGTCTTAGGGCTGGTGGTATAACAGGAAGCACAGTAAGGAACATCCATTCTGGTCTTATTCCTGACTTTTGCATAGACTTCACTAGAGATAGTCTTCTTTCTAGTTTTGTCTTTTCAGCTTTACCTCCTTTTTCTATTCTTTCTTCTATTTCTCCACGTAGTTTGTCTAGATCTAGTTCTTTGAAGATGTTGTATATAGCTTCAGCTCCTATAGAAGCCTCAAAGCATGTACCATATCTTACAGAATAATGGTGAAATGTTATTTCGTTCATCACTAGACCTGGAACTATTTCGTTTATTTCTTTTTTAGCAGTAGTAAATAGCTCTTTTAGTTTTTCTAGTTCTTTTGGATCTGTTACAGCTTTTGCTTTAGTCTTGTATTCGTTTTCAAGATTTTTTAGTATCTCTTTCTTTTCACTTTCGTGAACTTTTGTAACTATGTATCCAGCAAAGTATATAACTTTTTCTATATCACCTTGAGTGATACCCATAAGTAATGACATTCTAGATGGCACACTTTTTAGGAACCATATATGAGCCACAGGGCTTGCGAGTTCTATGTGTCCCATTCTTTCACGACGAACAATAGATTTAGTCACTTCAACTCCACATTTTTCACAGACAATACCAGCATATCTTATACGCTTATATTTTCCACAATAACATTCATAGTCCTTTTCTGGACCAAATATTCTTTCGTCAAACAAACCGAATCTTTCACTTCTACCTGTACGGTAGTTGATAGTTTCAGGCTTTGTCACTTCACCATAAGACCAGTGTACTATATCTTCAGGAGACGCTAGTTTGAGGTGTATTTGATTGAAATCTTTTTGAGCAAATGTTTTCATAATCTTTATATTTTTATTATTATTCTTCTATAGTTTCTTCTACAACAGTAGCTTCGCTTTCGACCTCATCACTATCTACAACTTTCCCATCATTTATAAGTTGAACATCAAGAGCCAAACCTCTTAGGTAGTTGAGCATCACAGAAAATGATGCTGGTGTGTTGGTTTGGGTAATGTTGTCACCTTTTATAATAGAATCAAATGTTGCTACTCTACCTACTATGTCGTCAGACTTTATAGTAAGCATTTCTCTAAGAGCATATGCTGCTCCATATCCTTCAAGTGCCCAGACTTCCATCTCTCCGAATCTTTGTCCTCCACCTTGAGCTTTACCTCCTAAAGGTTGTTGTGTAATCAAAGAGTATGGACCGATGCTTCTCATGTGTATCTTGTCTTCCACCATGTGGTGAAGCTTGAGTATGTACATGATACCTACAGCTACATCTCTTCTAAATTTCTCTCCTGTTCTACCGTCATATAAAGTAAACAATCCGTCTTCTCTATAACCAGCTTCTTTCAATTCATCTTTTATTTCTTCTACAGTAGCTCCTGCAAACGGAGGCACTACGGCTTGATACCCCAAAGTACCTGCAGCAAGACCTAAGTGAAGCTCTAGTATCTGTCCTAGGTTCATACGAGAAGGAACACCTAGTGGAGTAAGTATCACATCCACAGGAGTACCGTCTGCCATGTATGGCATGTCTTCTTCTGGCAATATAGTAGAAATAACACCTTTGTTTCCGTGACGCCCTGCTAGCTTGTCTCCTACAGATATATTTCTTACTTGAGCTACCTCTACGATAACTTTCTTTATTATTCCAGATTCTAGTTGATGTCCTTGTTCTCTAGAGAAAACTTTCACACCTATGACACGCCCTTTCTTACCATGAGGCATTCTCATAGAAGAATCTTTTACGTCTCTAGCTTTTTCAGCAAAGATAGATCTTAGAAGTCTTTCTTCTGGAGTAAGTTCTGTTTCTCCTTTTGGTGTTATCTTTCCTACCAAGATGTCGTTTTCTCTTACTTCAGCTCCTACTCTTATGATACCGTCTTCATCTAGGTTTTTTAGTTTTATTTCACCTACGTTTGGTATGTCTCTAGTAGTCACTTCAGCTCCTAGTTTTGTATCTCTAACAAGACAGATAAATTCGTCTACATATATAGATGTAAACTTATTATTTTTTACTAGTCTTTCAGACAAGATGATAGCGTCTTCATAGTTGTTACCACTCCATGTCATAAATGCCACTGTACAGTTTTGACCAAGTGATATTTGTCCGTCTACTGAGCTAGATGCATCAGCAAGAAGATCTCCTTTCTTTACTTTTTGTCCCACGCTTACTACTGGTCTTTGATGTAGTACGCTAAAGTTGTTTGTACGTGAGTAGTTGATAAGAGGATAACCATGTTCTTTACCTTTACTGTCTTTTACTATTACTTGTCTAGCATCTGATTTTGTTACTGTTCCATCTTCTTTCGCTAGTATTAGTCTTCCTGAGAACTTTGCAGCTTGCGCTTCTATACCTGTAGACACATAAGGTGATTCAGGAAGTACACAAGGTACCGCTTGTTTTTGCATGTTAGATCCCATGAGTGCTCTGTTGGCGTCGTTGTGTTCTAGGAAAGGAATAAGTGCTGTACCTATAGATATAGGTTGGTGAGGTGCTACGTCGATAAAATCTAGTTCTTCTGGAGATACTAGTCCTGGTTTTGTTTTTACTCTTGCTTCTACTGAGTCAGTAAGGAATTTACCGCTTTTATCATATTTTGCACTAGCGTTGGCAATAGTATATTTCTCTTCTTCAAGAGCGTTTAGATATACCACTTCATTTGTGATCTTTCCGTTTTTTACTCTCACGTATGGAGATTCGATCACACCGAATTCGTTGATCTTTGCATATATAGAAAGGTGAAGGATAAGTCCGATGTTTGGACCTTCTGGAGTGTGGATAGGACATACTCTTCCGTAGTGGCTAGTGTGAACGTCACGCACTTCAAGTCCTGCTCTTTCACGAGTAAGACCTCCTGTACCCAAAGCAGATAGAGTACGAAGGTGCTCTATTTCTGATATTAGGTTTTCTTGGTTCATGAACTGTGAAAGTTGGTTTGTAGAATAAAACTCTTTTATCCTAGCTTGCAATGGACGTTGGTTTATTATTTGTACTGGGTTTGCAGAAGAAGCGTCTATAGTAGACATACGGTCTTGGATGTTTCTCTTTATTTGAGTCATACCAACACGCATCTTTTGTTGAAGCATTTCTCCTACATACTTTACTCTTCTAGATCCTAGGTGATCTATATCGTCTCCTTTTGCTCCTGGAGTAGTGGATAGTTTTATTATTTGTGAGAAGATTACATTTAGGTCTGTCTTTGTAACAGATCTCTCTTCTAGATCTGCTTCTTTTACTGAAAGGTCAAATCTCTTGTTGAATGTGTGTCTACCTACTGTAGATAGATCATATCTTTCCCTGCTAAAGATACTATCTATATATTCTTTTGCGTTTTCTGCTGTAGCTAGATCGCCGTCTCTTAGTCTCTTATATACTTCTACATAAGCTTCCTGTACTGTCTTTGCTGTGTCTTTTTCTATCATTTCCTTCATTACACGTGTTTCGTCTTCAGTTTTACACATGCCAAGCATGTCTTTTTCTGTAAGACCGAAAACACGAAGAAGTGAGATAAAAGAAAACTTTCTCTTCTTATCTACTCTTACATACAAAAGTCCGTCTGTTTCCATTTCTACTTCTATCCAGACTCCTCTTGCTGGTACTATCTTTGCACCAAAATGTCTTTTTCCTTTTAGCTCTTTATCAGTAAAGAAGATACCGTAACTTCTAGCGAGTTGAGGTACTAGCACTCTTTCTACTCCGTTTATGATGAAAGTACCATGATTGGTCATCACTGGGAAATCAGCCAAGAATATTTCTTGTTCTTTCTTAGTACCGTTTGCTCTGTTTAGTAAAGATACAGTAGCTTTTAGTGTAGACTCATAGTTGAGTTTGTTTATTTTTGCGTATTCTTCAGAACACTTTGGTTCTGATACTACAAATGATTTGAATTCCAAATCATATTTTTTCTCCGAATAATCTTTGATCGGAGAGAACTCTTCGAAAAGTTCTTGTAGACCATGCTCTATAAGCCAGTTGAATGACTTGAGCTGATCTTCTATAAGATCTGGGAATTCGACAAATGGTTCCCTAAATTTCGAAAAAGTTTTTTTAGGTAGATTCTTTGATGGTATTAAATTCATACTTTTTTCTTATTAATAATAGACACCAAAATACCGTACTAAAACACAAAAATTCCGAACGTGTCGGATCTTGATAGTTTTAGTTTGTTTTGTTGCGGTATCGCAAGGTGCAGGGGTGAGATTAACCTTGTAATAGTAGACCGGTCCACAACTCAATCATCTTCAATCTGGGTTTCAGACTACACGAAATACCTTATTTTGTCAACACTTTTTACACTTTCCCTTTTTCTATATTTATATATCCCTTCACTTATTTCTTCCTCGGCTTTATTAAGTCCATTATCTGACCTACCACAGATCCAATAATAGCTGAAGATATAATGGGTATTGGCCAAAACATCCGAATGAACTCAGTATTGTTCGCAGTGTAATGGAGCGGAATTGCGGACAACGTCGGGATTAAGAGAAGTTTTTGCGAAGCAAAAATTTGAGATAGTGCCTAGCTGAGGCATTTACCGTTTAAGCCCTGTTAAGTAACCTGACGACCGAAGGGAGGAAATCGTAGCGGAGTGCGACTGAAAGGAGCGAGTTCAAAAAATATTTTTCCATAAATTTCATTTTGATAAATTTTATTGTAGCTCAACTCCTTGATTTTCTATATTCCATAACAATTGATTATTACGAATCTCACCTCTATCTTTAACATGTATCGGGTATTTTATTTGAGATGATAACATTTGTTGGATTCTATTTTTCATATCAGATATTTGACCTCTTGTCTTACCTGTAATTTCCAAATATACATCCAAATCTGAGTTTTCTGAATAACCACCTGTTATCCTAGAACCATATAAAATACATTTTTTAATTGCGGGAAAACATCCCAAAGTTTTCTTTAGTGAGTCAATCTCACTTTCGCTAACTCCAACAAATGTTTCACCATTTTTTTTTGTGATATCTGGTGTTTTTTCCATAGGTAAGTTTAGAAAATAAAATTTATCAAAATTCCTTATTAAAAGAAAAATATTTTTTGAATTGCGTCTAATACTGAGCTCATGCGAAATCCTCGTAGCGTAGCGGAGAGGAGAGGATTTGGGTGGGAGCTGCATAGCGAGAGTTGTACGTTGTTTCGCTTCGCTATTTTATCATTATACTCTATTCTAGCGTCAGCCCAAATATTTGGATGAGCTCAGCATTGTTCGCAATGTAGTGGAGCGGAATTGCGGACAATGTCGGGATTAAGAGAAGTTTTGCCGACTTCCTTATTTCTATTATAGAGGAGGCGAAATTTAGGTGAAAGAAAAAGTGCTACCTTTGAAAAATATTAACGCACTTTTTCTTGAACCTCATACACGCTGTTAGGCGATGTATTATTCAAAATTTTTAATAAAAGTTATTTTTGTCCCTTGATTAAAATCAGAGTTTTCAACTTCATTAAGCTCATCTTGTCCTTTTACTTTGGTATATTTTTTCCCATTAGTTTCAATCATAAATTCATCAGCAAATTCTTTTGTTTGCGACAAACCATAACCTGGTGTGCCATATAAAATATCGTCGCTAGGATTGCCAGTCCAGTTTTTATAACTCGTAATAATAACGGTTATTTTACCTTCTTCAAAAATAACTTTTATTTCTCCACCTCTACCATGTTCTAAAGCATTTTTACCCAACTCAAAAATATAGTAGTCAAGGTTGTTGAATTTTTTATCGTTTGGGTCAATATTATTTTCCGCACATATTTGTTTCCACCACCTGTTCATCATACCAACTAATTTTTGAGTATCATATGTTCTTTCTGCCTGTTCAGCATCGGGGTGGCTTGACGATAAAAAATTTACACTATACTCACGTGTAGGTTGCTCATTTGATTCTGATGTTGGGTAAAAATGCTTTTCGTTTTCCATAAAAATTTTGAATAATATTTCGCCTAATGTGCACGCTTATACAAAGTCTATCACAAAACGAAGTTTTTGGGAGAGATTTTGTATAAGCGTTGTTGTGTGTAGCTCCGCGGAGCACTACAACGCTGTGAGCGTGCACATTGTGTGCAATGGAGCGGAGCGGAATTGCGGACAACGTTTCGGGCTAATCCGAAGTTGCGGAGCGTAGCGGAGCAATTTGGAGAAATCCCGAGCCGAGCAATTTTCCTTTTATCCCTTGTTATACGAGGATGAGGAGCAATAGCGACGAAAGCGCAGCGTCCCCAAGGATTTTTGAAAGAAATCCGCAGCGTATGACGCAGGACGACACACTAATATTTTTCTGAATTTTCCACGTGAATTAAAGCCATCGTGATTGCTTGCTTAGTATATTCTTTTCTGAGCAACCTACCATGAGTAAGAATTCCTATAGCACCCTCTGCGGAGCCAACTTTTGGATTTTCTGTCAAACCAACCCTGTGAAATGCCTGATTAATATCTAATCCCTCATCAAAAACAAGTCTTGTAACGTCATAAGGGTATTCAAATGCAGAAGACAAGCCAACATGATAGTTTTGGCCGTCATAAATTGCACAAGCACACACATTCATATAATCCGTTTTTGTATTTGGAACTTTCATTAATCCATCTTCAAGGCCAAAACTATAATCACAATTTTGGAAAGCATTTCTTGCTCTATTCATGGCTCCGCGAATAGTTTCATCAAGAGATTTAGGTTGCTCAGAAATTTCCGAGCTAACTTCTAAACCAGAAACCTCTGCGTTTGACAAAAAATTATAATCACGAATGGCTTCTCTAACAGCACCAACTTTTACATCATTTTGTGAACCAACTTTAATTCTCATAATATTATAGTGGAAAATTCATTTATTAATAAATGTGTCGCCCGAGTAATATGTCGTATAACTCGTTTTTATCGTAACTTTTCGACTAGTAAGCTACAAAAATTTATATGTTATCGTAACTTTTGATAAAATTCTTAGATAATATACATATTTATTTTATCATGGATAAATTACTCAACCAAACAGAAAATTTACTTAAATTAAGAGGATGCAGTACTAAAACCAGAAAATCATATCTTCTCTATATCAAGCAATACTACACTAAATCATAATCCCCCACCCTCGTTCTTTTTATAGAGTATGCTAGGCCAGTACAGCCGAGTCTCTTTCCTATTTTCTCTGCTAATACTCTCATATATGCCCCGCTACCGCAGGTCACTCGTACTTTTACTATCTGAAATACCTCACTACCGTGCGATGATGCGAACTCATTCCATCCAGCCACGATATCTTTCTGTCTAAAATCCCCTTTTACTTTTTGTATTCTACTTATATTCAAAGAAGCTATCTCTTCTCCTGTCATACTTTTGTCACTTATCACTTCTATACTGTGTATCTTCACTGTGTGTTTCGGAGACTTAAACACTTTCCCGAGTCTTGCTAGTAGAAACACTGGTTTACCTTCTATGGTCTTAGAAGAATATTTCGGATAGTGTTCTTCAAATTCTCCTATGCATTTTTGTATAGCTACAGATAGATCTTCTTTGTTTAAAATAAAATCTTTTTTCACAGACTGTATTTCTCCCAAGACATCACCAGTGTCTGTAGACACACCGAAAAGCACTTCCACTTCGTACTCTTTATCAAAAGAAAGATACTTTTCTTTTTCGTGAACTTTCTCTCCAGTCAAAACCAAAAGTAGTCCACTGGCCATAGGATCTAGCCGGCCAGCATATGTGGCTTTTTGTCCTTTAGGTATCACACCTTCTTCTTTGGCTCTTTCTATACACTCTAGAGGTGTCTCGCCTTCTTGTTTTTGTAGTAGATACAAGTCTTTTTCCATCTGCACTATTATACCAAAGTCCTGATTTGCCAAATAGTCTATATCGTGTTATTATCAGATTAAATTAATAACCTCTAAAATTTTTATCATGAAAAACAAGTTGTTCTTTACCCTTATGCTCATGCTGGTAGGAGTTTTTTTTCTCAACGGTTGTGACAAGTCTCTCGTTCCGCCGTTCCCCGCTACAGTATATGAATACCATGAAGATGGTGACTACTTTACTGGAGTGTGGGGCGAAGAAAAATGGAGATTTCGTGGAGCCGATAAATGGATTCATGAAGATCTGAAAAGGTTGCTCACAAGCGAAACTGCCCCGGAAGAAGTGGATGTCCTGTGCACTTTGCATAAAGATCCCTACGGGCACCTCCGCCACCTGAGCGTGGAAAGTATAGAGTAAAACCAGCACGTTAAAAACGGAGCGCGGAGCGCTCCGTTTTTTTATTTCTTATTTTTCTTCCACTCCTCTATCTTCTTATGATCGCCAGAAAGTAGCACGGGTGGTACTTTGTATTTCTTACCTTTATACTCTAATACTTCCGGTCTAGTATAAAACTCTGACGAAGACACTCTCTCTTCTTCCAAGCTTTCCATCTTCCCGAGCACTCCTTTTATCTGTCTGGATACGCTATCTATCACTACCATAGCTGGCAGTTCTCCACCTGTGAGTACGTAGTCTCCTATGGAAAGCTTCTGTGTCTTAAATACTTTATCGATACGTGCATCTATACCTTCGTATCTACCACATATGAGCACCAAGTCTGTATATTTTTTTGCAGTAGCTTTGGCGTATGAAGTGGTAAACTTCTTACCAGAAGGTACAAAGTTCACTATCTGTACTTTGGCACCATTTTTTGCATTGGCCTTCTTTAGAGCTTTTTCTACCGCCTTTATCACAGGCTCAGCACGTATTATCATCCCAGGACCACCTCCAAAAGGTCTGTCGTCTACTATCTTCGAGATATTGCCGTCTGGCCACACTTTACGGTATTTACCCGTCACATAGTCACGAGGGTTGTAGAAATATATCTTTATTTTTTTGGCTTTTATGGCTTTCCCTATGATAGATTCGCGTAGATATGAGTCGAAGCTTTCTGGGAAAAGTGTGATGATATGGAAATTCATATATAAAGATTAGCATTTTTAGGGCTAAATATCATATTTGACAAGATATATGTAATATGATATAATATAAAAAAACCGAAGCTAAGACTGCTTCAGAGTGGGAAGATATCTCCATAGAGGAGTATCAAAAAATACATTTCGAGGTTGTATCACATGGTGATAACCTCTAAACAATGTAAAAGGCGACCCCGTAAGGTCGCCTTTTTTTATTTTAGAGCTTCAGCGTCTGCTTTTGATAGGAACTTGAACATGTTTCCTCCGCATTGTGCACATTTGCCTTTTGCTGAGTATCTGTTGTTTTTCTCCTCTACAGAAGGATTTTGCATAGTTTGCATTGTCGGTTTGTTGTTTGCGTCACGACATTTCATGCAAAGAGCTTTAAGTTCTGCCATATAAATACTTATTAAGGATAATGCCCATATTATACCATAGCCTAGCTACAATTCACAGACTAGTTCACAGCTTAGGATACACTGCTGTGCATCTGGGTCATGCCGGCAAGGAGAGGCACATTCGTTGAAAATACCCCCTATTTCCTCACAAACAGCCTTGTCTATGCCTCCACACTCTTTATATACATCATCATATACACCTCCGTTTTGCAGACAAAGGCCTTTCTCGTTTGAAGTACCACTTTCAGAAGTAGGACATGGAGCAAATTCACAGTCAGGTCCTACTCTTCCCACAGCGCTACCATCAGGACAAATAAGAGCTTCTTCGGTACAAGCTACTATATCACCGTCTAAAGAAGGGTTGCCAGCTAAAAAGATAGAGTACACAAACATAACTGCTCCCAGGAGGATAAATATCATCGTTAAGTGCTGATTTTTCATACTTATATTTTAGCATTTTACTTTTCCAAAGCACTAGGTTATTCAGTATTTTGATGCTAGTCTAAAGAAAAACTTACAGTTATGAATATGTTCTTTATTTTTATAATACTGCATTGGTATTTGTCTTTATTCAGTCAGACATTTTTCCTTCACCGGTACGCAGCCCACAGTATGTTCACTATGAATCGAGGTTGGGAAAGATTCTTCTTCGTGTTCACTTGGCTCACTCAAGGAGCCAGCTACCTATCACCTGGCAAATACGGCGTGCTACACAGGTGGCATCATGAGTTCACGGACACTGAGGAAGACCCTCACTCCCCATCTTTCACTAAAGGACTTTTTGCCCTGATGTGGAAGACATACCATATCTATCAAGACATAGGTAAGAACTGGCAAAGACCCGACAAACATAAGAAAAACCTTCCATCTTGGGATAGTTTTGAAATCTTTGCTGAAAGTATGATTTCGAGAATCAGTTGGGTAACATTGTACATAATGTTCTACATCCATTTTGCTACACAGTGGTGGATGTGGCTTTTCATTCCTATCACTATCCTGATGGGACCAGTGCATGGGGCAGTCATCAACTACTTTGCCCACAAATATGGGTATAGGAACTTTGACACGGACGATACGTCTAGAAATTTTCTACCTGTAGATGTATTGATGCTTGGTGAGAGCTATCACAACAACCACCACAAGTATATGGGCCGAAGCAATTTTGGCTACAAGTGGTGGGAAGTGGACCCAGTGTTCCCTATCATACTCCTTCTGGAGAAGATGGGGGTAATAAAAAGAAAAACACTCGTAGTGCACGAGTGAATAGTAAATAAAAAACCGCGGAGATACCTCCGCGGACTTTTTATTACTCTTTGGATAGATAAGAGTATGTATCAAATTTAGATTCCTTTCAAATCTTCCATTGCAGCGTCTACTGATGAAGCCTCTACTGATTTCTTTCCTCCTTCTGGCTCATCAATCTTTAGATTGACACGTGCATTGTTCTTCATACCAATCACACGAAGTAGAGTACGGATAGCCTTGGCAGTATTACCTTGGCGACCGATTATTTTACCCATATCGTCTGGATTGACTGAAAGAGTAAGTAGTACACCCATTTCGTCTACGTCACGTTTCACAGACACTGCGTCTGGACTGTCTACGAGAGACTTAACAATGTACTCTAGAAATTCTTGATCTCTTTCCATCGGAACAAACCTATTCTTCTAAACCTTCGCAGCACGACCGAATAACTGCATGTAGAAAATATTAACACAGAAATATGTAACGAGCAATTAGCTAGAAGTATTTACTTTGATCTCCAAACCTTCCGGTCTTTTTTTCTGCTTCTCTTAGCTGTACAATGTTTTCATCAATAAGACGAGCAAGTCTGTCTATTTTTTTATAAATCTCATTTAATTCTCCTTCAGTCTTGTACAAGGTTTTTTCTTTTATGGCATTTTCAATATTGTCTTTAAATACTTCAAACTCTTTAGCAAAAACATCTTTTCCGTTATCTTCATACAAACTCAATGATTTGATTTTTTCATAAAAATCAGCCACTTCTGGTATACCAGAGTTTTTCATAATTACATATTCTCTAAAATTATTTAGTGTGCTGTGATCTTGTAGTTTAGCTCTATTTGGTTCTTTTGATGAACCAAAATATGAGACCATGGAATCTTTGATTTGTCTGTATTCGGGAGCTATATTATTCTGGATCCTGTTTAGCTCGTGTGTAAGCATATCTATACGAGCTGCGTACACTTCCTCAGGTTTTGGATCTAGATCATAATCCTTTCTCAAAGTTTCTATAGTTTCTCTTATTTCCTTGTCGCCTTCTAGTATTTCTTCTCTGACCTTTTGCATTCTTTCTTCTGTCACACCTTGGAGTCTTATTTTATCTTCCAGCTGACGCGCGTGATCAAAATAATCTTGTCTTTGTTTTTTAAGTTCTTCTATTTGTTTTTTTACCTCTTCAATCTTAGCAAATTTCTCTTCTAGTGAAAGTGCGTCTAATGGACTTGTCTCCTCTTCGACTACTACTTCAACATCTTTTTGTGCAAGACTAGGTGAAACTGGTGGTTCTTCTTTTTTGGGTGGTCTATTAAAAAAATTCATTATCATAAGTCTTATTGTTTAATATACTAATAATCCAATTATATAAAATAAAACACCTGGGTGTCCAGGTGGTCTATTTTTCTTTTCTTTTTTTAGTAGGAGATTTTTTAGGAAGGACGTTTTTCTTCTTTCCATCCACTATTCCCTCTTTGACAAGGAAGTTGTGAACTGTGTCTGATGTTTGTACTCCTTGTGAAAGCCAGTATGATACTCTATCTTTCTCTAGTCCTATCTTACCTTCCTTTGGATCGTAGTTACCTAGTATCTCTAAAAACTTTCCGCTTTTTGCCGCGTTTGTTGATTCGGTCACTACAAATCTAAATTTGGAGTCCTTCTTTCTTCCTGTTCTTTGTAATCTAATTGTTAGCATGGAAAAGATACTACCATATAATACATACATATGCAATAGACCTAAAAGGGTAAATTATTCTTTAAAATAAGGGCGATTTCTGATATAATCTGGTTATAAAAATGAGTAAAAAAAGACCCCAAAAACAGTATTCCGGGAAGAAAAATAACAAAGGCTCCTACAACAAATCCCAAAAAGACCAAAAAAGTAGATATATATTTGGTACTGTAAGTATGAACAGTAAGGGTGTTGGGTATGTGGCTATAAAAGAAGACGACCCTAGAGAAAAGCATATAGTCATAGATCCTACTTTCCTAAGAACAGCTTTACATGGGGACAAGGTAAAAGTCCTACTTCATCCCAAGACTCCTCGCCGCCAACGTACCGGAGAAGTCGTAGAAATACTAGAGAGGAAAAAGACTGTATTTTCAGGTACATGTATTTTCAGAGATGGCATATGTGAAATAAAACCAAAAGATAGAAAAATGTACACATCTATAATGATACCGGAAAAGTTTCGCAACGACGCAGAAGATGATGACAAAGTGATGGTAGAAATCGTCTCTTGGAAAAATGAACACGAGCCTCCTGTGGGTAAAGTGCTAAAAGTACTAGGTAAAACAGGAGAACACGAAGCTGAGATGCAAGCCATAGTAGAAGAATGGGGTTTTGTACTAGACTTCCCTGATGAAGTTATAGATGAAATAAAAGAGATAAATAAAAAGAAAGACTACATCTTAGAGGCTGATGCATCGCACAGAGAAGATTTTAGAAAAGTTACCACCTTTACTATAGACCCCTTTGACGCCAAAGACTTTGACGACGCTCTGTCTGTAAGAAAAATAGATGGTGACTTTTATGAGATAGGCATACACATAGCTGACGTATCTTTTTTCGTAAGACCTGGAACACACTTAGATGATGAAGCTTATAAAAGAGCCACTTCAGTATACCTGGTAGACAGAACCATACCCATGCTCCCACTAGAACTATCCACAGACCTATGTAGCTTAAACGAAGGTGTGGACCGTCTCACTATGAGTGCCATTATAGAAATAGACACTTCAGGTCATATAAGAAAATCCAAGTTTGCAGAATGTGTAATAAATTCTGACAAAAGATTTACGTATGAAGAAGCTCAAAAAGTACTCGACACTAGTAATGGTCCTTTTCTTGAAGAGCTGAGCGTGCTACGAAGCATAGGTGAAAAACTCAGACAAAAAAGAAAGAAGGACGGGGCTCTCATGCTAGAAGGAGAGGAAGTGAAGTTTGTGTTGGATGAAAAAAAATTCCCTATAGACATAAAAATAAAAGTGCACCAAGACACAAACCATCTTATCGAGGAGTTCATGCTACTTGCAAACGAAGAAGTGACAAAATGGGCTGAAGAAAAAATAAAAAAAGGGCTTATAGACACTTTTATATATCGTGTTCACCCTTATCCTGATAGTATCAAAATAGAAAAACTCAAAAACTTCCTAGGGGGTATGGGTTACACTGTGAAGCTAGACAAAGAAGGTCTTATTCCCTCTTCTTTCTTAAACCACACAGTAGAGGAAGCACCTTCTCATCCTATAAAAGACGCACTCACTAGTATGATCACTAGGTCTATGGCCAAAGCTTACTACACAGTGAGCAACTTAGGTCACTATGGACTAGCAAAAGATTTTTACACTCATTTCACTTCTCCGATAAGAAGATACCCAGACCTCATAGTCCATAGAATAGTCAGAAGCATCCTAAGACAAACCAATAAAAAAGATCAGAGGGCTGAATACTTAGACATATGTGAACAATCTTCAGCTAGAGAAAAAGACGCTCAACAAGCAGAAAGAGAGTCTATAAGATACAAGCAAGTAGAGTACATGAGTGTCAGAATAGGCGAAAAATTTGACGGAGCCATAACTGGTATCACAGAATGGGGTCTTTATGTGGAAGAAGAAAAAAGCTTGGCTGAAGGACTTATCAGACTGCCAGAAATATCTAAAGATGAAAACTTTGTGTTCGACGAAAAACACCTTACTCTGACTGGAGAAAAGACTAAAAAGGTGTATAGGATCGGCGATAAAGTACAGATATTGGTAGCTGGTGTAGATCTAGAAAAAGCTTATATTGACTACAACATCATCTAGTCGTGATATAATATTGCTATATTAATATAAGTTAGTGTTATGAATTCTGAAATCAATCTAAAGGACCCAAAATGGGATTCCTTAAAGGCAATATTTTTTATAGGTATAGTCGTGGTAGCTGGAATGTTTGCGGTATCAAAGTCTTCCTTAAGAGACGCGATACTTCCAGGAATGGTAGATCCTCTAAACTCAGTAGGTATGAGTGTGGACATTTACTCAGTACCAGGCACACAAAAAGTGGAGAAAGATATCTATGGTGTAGCTCTAGCTAAATACTGGGACGAAATAGGCCCTTGGGGTGATAACGACATAGAAAATGCTCTGGAAGAACTGGACCTAAACTCCATAAGAAATGTAGGAGGTCTCGTAAAATACCAAAGAGTCTGGCTCTCGGATGAACAGGTCGCCGAACTTCTAACAGAAGACGAACAGATGGCTCTTTTACCTGGCAATGAAGTCAGAGGATTTGGATATATTATAGCAGACAGAATATCAGAAGAAGCTGCGGGTAATGAAGGTGAAGTAGCAGAAATAACGGAACCAAAACCAAAATACGATAACTTATCATATCTGGAAGGGTATCAAAATTCATATCCTCATAACTTTATCCACGATATAGTCAGCATAGCAAATGTATCTGACGCCACAGTTTCATATACTATAAACATTAACTACGGGACACCCGAGGAAGCAGCTCAGCAAGTAGCTTTTCTTATAGACCAAGGTGTAAATCTAAAATACGTAGAAATGGGAAATGAAGTATATTCCAAAGGAAATAAATATTATATAAACGGAAACCCTCTCATTACAGCTCCTATATCTGTAGCATCATACATCGAAGACGCAAACGAATTTAGATCAGCTATAGCTGCCGTAGCCCCTAACGTAAAATTTGCATTAGTAGCTGCTCCCAAAAAAGGTTTTGAAGAAGCCGCAGAAGGTTTTGATTCTGATGGTGATTTCAACACACAATGGAATATAGCTCTAAACGAAGCGATGAATGCAAATGGATACGACACATACATCATGCATTTCTATCATGGATTTTTTACCTGTAGTGATATATTCACATCTATGCAAAGAGACGACATATTTAACTGTTCTAAAGGAGAGCTAGATGATTTCGACAACCCTTCTCCACTACCTAACCTAGCCACTGCTATGCCGCCAATATATGACTACTACCATGACACTTTCTCAGATAAAAACATGATCATTACTGAATGGAACATAAACCAAGACTCTACTCGGACAAACTCTACACTAGCCAACTCCATATTACACGCCGCCTTCACAGGTCAATTCCTAAACCTCATAAATGACGCAAACTTCCGACATGGGAATTTTATAAAACTAGCTAGTTATCATACATTTGCTACTGACGGTGGTAATGCGATGATAAGTAAAAGAACCACATCTAACAACGAAGCTCTAACCGAACCAGAAGATATAGGAAATTTTGTAAGACGCACACCTTATTTTGCGATGAAGTCTATGAAGAATATATTCAAAAATGACTACACACCAGCGCAGTACAATGTTAATTTTACTGAAGACGCAGAAGAGTTTGGTCAGGATATATTTTTCTATACTTACAAATCCCCTAGCGGAAATATAGCTATATTCGTATCAAACCTTTCAAACAAGACACTTAGGTTTTCTGAAATCAGTCTAGACGGTCAAAATGTAGATTTGTACAATTCCGCTTCATACATAGAGTATATAGACGGCAATAATAACTATTACAGTTTAGGTACTACAGAATTTGAAAAAAACCCTGGACTAGATGCCAATGTAGTAGAAGAGAGATTTAAGAGGACTTCAAATCTATACATACCGGCATATGGAGTAGGTACTGTATATATAACACCAAAGTATGCACAAGAAGCTAGCTCAGATAATCCTAGTCCAGATAACAATCAAATATATACTTCAGAAATAATAACCTACGCTACCACTAACGCAGGAACAAATCTGATGTTCGAATTCTCCAAACCAGAAGATGCACAAAATCCACTACCTGTAGTAGTAGCACTGCACGGTGGAGCTTTTGGACCAGGTGGATTAAATGTGCTAGATGGATATATTTCAGACTTTACAGGCGCTGGCTATGCTACAGTAGAGGCTTCATACAGATCACTTTCCGAAGGCACTTTCCCTGCACAAGTACAAGATATAAAAGGACTCATAAGATATCTAAGAGCAAACTCAGCCACTTTAGGTATAGACCCAAACAAAATAGCTGTTTTAGGCACTTCATCTGGAGGAATGATCATGAATACTGTAGGGTTTAGTGCAGATGAACCAAGTCTAGAAGGTACCACAGGAGGTAATACTGGTTTTTCTAGTAGACCAAATGCCATTATAAACTTATTTGGTTCAGTCGACCCTGCCAATCCTTTCAATCTAAAAGAAAGTATAGTGACTATATTTAAAGAATACGCTGGATGTGAATCCAATGATCCATGCACAGGTATAAACATAGCAGTAGCAGCTAACTATGCAGATGCAGGAGATCCACCTATACTTACATTACATGGAGAGGAAGATGATTCGGTATATATAGAAAACTCATACGCGATACACCAAATATTCAACGAACAAAATATACAAAACGCACTCATCACACTTCCTGGTGTCGGACACGACAAAGAAGCGGTTTTAGACCAAGAAATGGAAGCAATAATAGACTTTCTGGATACTACACTTTATGAAAGTGACAGCTTCGACTTCGATGATTATCAAATAGAATTCTCAGAGAATGATGAATACGAAATATTAGGACCCGGACTTGATAACTGGACAATGTGTATAAACGGAAACGAAAAACATAACAAATACAACAGTCTTTATGAAGGCGCACCGTTACCAATAACTCTCAAAGTACATTCTTACCCAGAAGGAGAAGTGGTGTATCAAGTAAATGACTTAACAAATCATAATACAATCCTCAATAACCATCTAATACACGGGCAAGAATACACACTTCAGTTTATAGGTGTTGATGGGCAAGACATGGAAACTAATTGGGAAGTTTCGACTGTTCTCACTATTATAAACACACCACCCCCTCCTTCATGTGGACCAGGTGATGATGATGCAGGGTTTATACCTAGTAGCGACATAATTGATGAAGACACAGGAGGAGACAATAACCAATGTGGTTTTATAGCAAACATAATTGGAGTATGTAAGACTGACACTAAAATAGACACTACTGACCCCAAAGTTAGCATCACTTCCCCACTAAACGGATCAATAGTCTCAGGTAACGTAAACATAGTAGTCAGTGTACAAGACAATATAAATGTAAGAAAAGTATATTGGTATCTAGATGACAAACAAATGGATGGTGTAGAGGTAAACAGTAAATATCAAAATATTTCATTTAACCTAAACGCGAACAACCTCTCCGCTGGAGCTCACAGTATATACGCACTAGTAGAAGACAGCAGCGGAAACACTAGCACAAGTAAGACAATAAGAATAAAAACAAATTAAAATAACCCCTTGGGGTTATTTTATTCTTGTACCATCGAAATCTTGGTTGTTTATAGATTTGCGTAAATCTTCCAGCTTCTGACCCAGAATGATATCTACTTCCAGATCTAAGCTTTTTGCGTTCCTAGCTGCTTCCGGATCGAAAGGAGTAGAAAGTCCTGGTTCCCATTTTTCTGGTATACATCCTAGATAAGTATCCCAATCTATGTCTTTCATTATTTGTGCATCAGGATATTTCTTTGGGTCTTTAGAGTAGACATACTCTACATTTGAAATATTTATCACCTTTTTAGCGCCGAACTTCTTCGCCAGCTCAACAGCAATATAGTCAGTACTTCTTCCTGGTTTCCAACCGGCACCTAAGATAACATCTTCGTTCCAATCCACTTCCATATCCGGAGAAGTTATTATCTGAGTATTGGCCATATCACCAAAAGCCATCTTTACAAACTCAGCATTGAGCCTTGTAGAGTGTATACCCACCCAATCAAGGGCTTCACTTTCATCATCAAACTCTTTCAGTGCATCTTGATATCTTCTAGCTAGTCGTCCACCTCCTGCGATGATAATAAATCTTTTTCCTTTTGATACTTCTTCTCTTACTAGATCAATAAAACTTTTTATATAATCAGTATCTATATTATCTGGAAATATTAGAGAACCCCCTAAAGATATAACTTGCACTTCTTTCATATTACTGTAGTCCTAGTTTATTCATAATCTCTGTATGCACTTCTTCTATAGATTGCTCACCGTTTATATCCAACACGCTGTAAGCTGAATCTTCTCTCATATATTCGAGCATTGGTACTACACTTTTTCTAAAATCACCTAATCTGTTATTTATCTTTTCTTCTGTGTCATCATGCCTACCCCTAGACAACAGTCTGTCTCTACTCCAACCATCACTGACTTCTATGTTCAAAACAATATACTTTTCTCTACCTAAAAATTGCATAAACTCTTCCATGGCTTTAGCTTGGCCGGTACTCCTAAGAACTGCATCTAAAAAAACTATCTCATTATCTTCTTTCATGTCTTTTATAAGAGTATCTACCATAGTCCATATAGGAAAAATATCTGGCAAAAAGAAACCGTTATCTACAGTATTTTTTACCTTTTTAGAAACATATCCATCTCCACCCATAAGATCTCTAAATCTAGAGCCGCTTTCAGTAAGCAAAACCTTTTCTCCTTTTTTAGTGAAATAATCCATCAAGAGCTTTACTTGGGTTCCTTTACCGCAACCGCTTTTCCCTACAAAAACTATTGTTTTTTCTATATTCATACTAATACAGAATACAAGAAATCGGCTTTTAATTCAAGAAAATAAGCCTTGAAAAATAAGCCAAAATCATGTTTAATAAGCATATGAAAAAACATATCATCACTTTGGCAGGTAAAAACGGCAGTGGTAAGTCTTCCACGGGTAATAAATTAGCAGAAATGCTCGGTTATGAGAGGTTCTCAACTGGAGATTTTATGAGACAGATGGCAGAGAAAAAAGGTATAAGCCTCGAAGAGCTCGGTAATCTGGCGCAAAGTGACCCATCTATAGACAAGTCGATAGATGAGAACAGTCTAAAACTAGCAGAGATGGATAACATCATTATAGACTCCAGACTAGCTTTTCACTTTATACCTGACTCTTTCAAAGTTTTCTTAGAACTAGCGCCCGAAATAGCTGCTGAGAGAATATTGAAAGATAAGGATAATGTCCATAGACAAAATGAGGCAAATGCTGATTTTAGTGATAAAGAATCTATAATCAAATCTATCACCGAAAGACTCGAATCAGAAAGATCTAGATATAAAAAATACTACAACATAGAAGATCACACTGCACATGAGAACTTCGATTTGGTTATAGATACCTCTTTGTACCCTATGGAACAAGTAGCGCAAATAATATACGACACATATCAAGAATGGCTAAAAAAATAAACCGGCAAATGCCGGTTTATTTTTAAATGGAAGTAAAATTAGTATTCTCTCATTGTCACCTGTGCATCGATCTTCTTCATAAGATCTGTGATCACATTCACAACGATAAGAAGCGCTGTACCTCCGATAGCAAGTGATGCTATACCAGTGATAGATTGCAGTATGATAGGAAGTATAGCTATAAACCCTAGGAATAGAGCCCCTACAAATGTAACTCTAGTAAGCACTTTACCAACATATTCTTCTGTAGCTGCTCCTGGTCTGATACCTGGGATAAAAGCTCCATTCTTTTGTAAGTTTGAAGACATAGATTCTGGATCAAAAGTAATAGCAGTGTAGAAGTATGTAAAGAAGAATACTCCTATAAAGTAAATAGCGATATATGTAGGACTTGTTTGTTGCCATCCTGCAAGTGTCTCAGCTATTTTCAGAATTGTAGGATTTGTAGAGATAGTACTTAGTATATTTCCAGCGAGTTGTGGAATAAGTAAGATAGATAGAGCAAAGATGATAGGCATCACTCCTGCTTGGTTCATTCTCATAGGGAGATATGTGTGTACTCCACCGAAAGCTGTTCTACCTCCTCTAGCTTCTCTAGCATATGTGATAGGTATAGGTCTTTCTGCTTCAGTGATAAATACAACACCAGCGATAACTATAAGAGCTACAAGAGCAAAAGCTATGTATGTAGGTAGATCTGAAGGGTTGTAAGCAAAAGCTAGTTGTCCTACAGCACGTGGCAGTCTAGCGACAATACCAGCAAAGATGATAAGTGATACACCGTTGCCGATACCAAACTCTGATACGAGTTCACCAAGCCACATAAGAAATACAGCTCCAGCTACTATGATAAGTACGTTAAAGAGCATAGCTCCACCTCCTATATCTCCAAATACTCCTTGTTTTTGGAAAAGTGCAAGAAGACCATATCCTTGAATAAAGGCTAGTGGTACTGTAATTATTCTTGAGTATTGAGAAAACTTTTTTCTTCCTGCTTCTCCTTCTTCTGAGTAAAGAGCTTTTAGTCTAGGCACCATTACTGTAAGAAGTTGCATGATTATAGATGCAGTAATGTAAGGACCTACTCCTAGCATAACCAAAGATAGGTTTGAAAGACCACCTCCAGAAAATACATCCAAAAAACCTATGAACTGATTTGAATCTAGTACTTGGTTTAGTCTTAGGTTGTCTATACCTGGTATAGGAACAGCAGCAAGAAGTCTAAATGCAACAAGAGCACCCAGCACAAAAAGAATCCTGTTTCTTAATGATTTGTCTTTTAGTATTGTTTTAAACTTCTTCATATATTTTTAAATTAAAGAGTGATAGTGCATCCAGCTTTTTCAGCTATTGCTTTTGCGTTGTTAGTGAAAGCGACTTTTTGGAAAGAAACTTTTTTGGTTATACCACCAGTGGATACTATTTTCACTTTAGGCATTTTACCATATATTTTCTTTGCTAGTCCTTTTTCTACTAAAGTAGCAGAGCTTACGGTTTCTCCAGCTGAATATATAGCGTCGATTCTTCCTAGTGATATAGCTTTATATACTACTCTCGAGTCATTCACTGTGCGAGCTCTGTTTTTACCATGACCTCTTCTCTTTGGAAGTTTCTTTATTTGATCTCTCAATACAGGTCTATCTTTGTGTCCTGATCTTGCTGTCTGACCTTTCATTCCTCTTCCTGATGTCTTTCCTCTCTTTCCTCCTCTACCTATTTGTACAGACTTTTTATTTGTATTTTTTCTTTTTATTTCGTGTATTTGCATAAGCCTTTACTCTTTTTTACTACTTTCTTCTTCATTAGAAACATCTCCATCTTTAGCAGTTTTTTCTGGTGAAGCTTTTTTCTTGTAAGGAGATGATACTTCAGCTAAGGCTTTTACAGTAGCTCTAGCTATGTTCACCTTGTTCTTAGATCTTGAATGTATCTTAGAAGTAACATCTTTTATACCAGCTAGTAGAAGGATATCTCTTATAGCACTACCTGCCACAAGTCCTTTTGATTTGTTAGGCATAAGCATAACTCTAGCACTAGCATATTTTGCATCCAAAAGATGAGGTACAGAACCATTCTTGTTGGTTTTTATTGTTATCATGTTTTTCTTTGCGTCAGATATAGCCTTACTTATAGCAAGTGATGTATCTGTAGCTTTACCCATACCTACTCCTATAGATCCTTTCTTGTCTCCCAAAAGCATAGCAACTGAGAAGCTAAATCTTCTACCTCCAGCCACAACACGAGTCACTCTTCTTATATTGAGTATCTTTTGTTCAAATTCTGGAGCTTTTCTTTCTCTTGCTCCATCTCTCTTACCTCTTCCTCTCATAGGCTTTCTTGTAGATCCAGGTCTTACGTTTCTTCTTTTTGTCATTGCAGCACGAGCATCTTTGTGAGTTTGTACAAACTCATTTGTGTTCTCCGCTGCGTTTTGTGTTTTATTTTCTTCGCTCATATTTCAACTCTTAAAATACTAATCCAGACTCTCTAGCAGCGTCTGCAAGTGTTCTAATACGACCAGCATATCTAAATCCTCCTCTATCAAATACTACGTTTGTTATACCTGCAGCTTTGGCTTTCTGTGCTATATCTTTACCTACTTCTTTAGCTCTATCGATATTACCTTTTGTTTTTGACTTCATGTCATTTGCAGATGCTATAGTGTTGCCGTTTGTATCATCTATTATCTGAGCATATATAAACTTGTTTGATCTATATATGTTAAGACGAGGCATGTCTGTGGTACCTGAAATCTTAGAACGTATTCTGTTCTTTATTCTCATTCTGCTTTGTGATTTTTTTTGTTCTTTTGTTTTCATAATCTATACTCCCTTTTACTAAGCAGTTTTCTTACCTTGCTTTCTTCTAATAACCTCATCTTCATATCTAAAACCTTTTCCTTTATATGGTTCTGGTTTCTTTAGTGATCTGATGTAAGCAGAAAAACTTCCTACCAACTCTTTGTCGATACCTGTGATAGTGATAAGGTTTTTCTCTGCTGTGACTGTAAGACCTGTTGGTATTTGCTCTTCTACAGGGTGTGAAAATCCTAAAGCAAGCTTTAGTTTGTCTCCAGCTACTTCTGACTTAAATCCTACACCTTCTAGTATAAGTTTCTTTACATAAGGAGTGTTTACTCCGTTTACCATATTTCTTACATGTGAAGAGTATGTACCCCAAAGAGAGTTAGCTTCTTTAGTCTCACCTTTCTTTTCAAAAGAAATATTTGATCCATCTACTTTTATTTCTACTAGTCTTGGGTTGTACTCTTTCTTTAATTCACCGTTTGGACCTTTTACAGTTACCATACCAGCATCTACTGTGACAGTAGTTTTGTCTGGGATATTTATTATCATTTTTCCTATTCTTGACATATCTATAACTCTTACCAAATAGTGAATAACAATTCTCCTCCGACCAACTCTTTTCTAGCATCTAGGTGTGTCAAAATACCTTTTGGTGTAGAAAGTACTAGTACTCCTCTACCTGTAAGGTATTTTTTAAAGTCTCCCACTTTTCCATACATTCTTCTTGATGGTTTTGAAATTCTTCTTACTCCTCTGATGTCTGCTTTAGTTTCTCCCTTTTCCAAAAGAAGAAGTAGGGCTTTGTGACCTTTGTGAGTCTTTTCTTCTATTTCTACTATATACCCTGCCTTTTTAAGACATTCTGCAATACTTTGTTTTAGTGCTGAGTGCTGTACCAAAACTGCATCTTTGCCTGCCATAGATGCATTTTTGAGCATATTTACCATATCTCCTATAACGTCCATATTACCAACTCGACTTTCTTACTCCTGGTATCATACCCTCGTTTGCGTGTTCACGAAAACAAATTCTACAAATACCAAAATCACGCATAAAACCCCTGCCTCGACCGCAGAGTGCGCATCTGTTTTTAATTCTTGTACTATATTTTGGAGTCTTCTTTGAGCGCTCCCATGTTGATGTTTTTGCCATAATAAAAATTCTCGATTGACCACTTGGGTTTCTCGTGTTTTTGCTCTTGACCTCTTTATAAGGGCAAAAGGAGAAACACGGACCACAAAAGTCAACGTGGGTATAATTTATCAGATAAGCCGAATATTGTCAAATAAAAACCACCGTAGCCGAACAGGACGTTCTAGACACTACGGTGGTAACCTGAAAACCCAATGTTTTTTAGGTCGATACTTTCTTTGCTTGGATGCAAAGGGTCGCATGCGGGACAGCACGAAGCCTCTCCTTGGAGATAAGCTTGCCGGTTTTGCGACAGATCCCGTATGTTTTGTTTTTAATACGGGATAAAGCCTTCTCAAGGCGGCCAATGTATTCGGTTTGACGGTTTACCATAAAACTATGGTATTCCCTCTCGGCTGTGCTGGTTCCATCTTCCAGATTAGAAAACCTGGTGTCATGATCACCAAGGACCGATGCTCCATTTAACTCTCCTTTATGATAGGACAGAGTTTCTTGAGCATCTTTTAGTTTACTAACTATCAACTTTTCAAACTCTTCGAGTTCGTCAGCTGAATACCGGGTCTTCTCTTTTTGTTGACCAGGTAAAGTTTGTGCGCTCGCTGCGCCACTGGGGGTAGTACTGTTGTTTCTCATACACTAAATTTGGGTTTAAGTGAATTATTCGGTTTTAAAACATTGATCTCCAATATACAACAAATACAGAGATTTGCAAGTATAAAAACAAAAAACGCCTTTCGGCGTTTTTTGAGTCAGATCTATTTTTTCTTCTTCTCTTCTTCGGCTTTAAACGGCATACCCATTATTTCGAAGAATTTGATAGCTTCTTTTTTGTTTTTTGCTGTAGTCACCACTGTTATAGAGAGTCCAAAAACATCTTTTATATCTTCATCTCCTGTTTCTGGGAAGATAGTGTGTTCTTTTATTCCTAGTGTCATGTTACCCATGCTGTCTACTACTTTTCTGTCGATACCACGGAAGTCTTTTGTACGAGGTATAGATATGTGTACTAGTTTATCGAAAAATTGATACATATCATTTCCTCTAAGTGTCACAGATACTCCTACAGGATCTCCTTCTCTTACTTTAAAGCTAGCGATAGACTTCTTTGCACCTCTGATAGAAGGCTTTTGACCTGTTATTTTGTATATTCTGTCTAACACGTGGTCGTTTCTGTTTCTATCAGTCTTTGCTTGTTTTCCTGTACCTGAAGATATAACTATCTTTTCAAATCTAGGTGCAGCAAGCATGTTCTTATAACCAAAATCCCCTTTCATGAGTTCAAATGCTTTTTTCTCTTGTTCTTTTGCTGGTATGAATTCCATATTAATAACTCACTATTTTACAATTTGTCCGCTTTTTCTTGCTATTCTGACCTTCTTATCTTTTTCCATAGTAAATCCTACTCTAGTAGCTTCACCAGTCTTAGGATCTACAAGTGCTACATTTGAAAGGTGTATTGGTCTTGGTACTTCTATTATTTGCCCTCCTGTGTTACCCCCTTTCTTCTCATGCTTCTTTTTCATGTTAACACCAGAAACTAGCACTCTATCTAAAAGAGGAAATATTTTTTCTACCTTACCTTTCTTACCTTTATCAGCTCCAGAAATCACTATTACATTGTCTCCTTTTTTTATCTTGCTTGCCATATTTATATAACCTCAGGTGCTAATGATGCTATCTTTTGATAACCCTTCTCAGAAATCTCTCTAGGTATAGGACCGAATATACGTCCTGCCTTAGGATCTTTCTTTCCTTTTTCTAGTATTACAACTGCGTTTTCGTCAAATCTGATATAAGATCCATCTTTTCTTCTTAGTGGAGCTACTTGTCTTACTATCACTGCTTGATGTACATCTTTCTTTTTCACAGCTTTTCTTGGTTCTGCTACTTTCACAGAAACAACAACCACATCACCGATAGATGCATATCTTCTCTTAGAACCACCGAGAACTTTGAAAACTTTCGCTATCTTTGCTCCTGAGTTGTCTGCTACTTTTACTACTGATCCGTCTTGTATCATATTCTAACTCTTACTTTTTACTACTCTTACAAGAGTAAAGTTCTTATCTTTTGACAAAGGTTTTGATTCTGTTATTTCTACTTCATCACCTATCTTTGCAGTATTTCCTTCATCATGAGCTTTGAACTTCTTAGCTATGTTTATATACTTTTGATATTTTGGATGCTTAACAAATCTTGATACTGATACCACTATAGTCTTGTCCATCTTATCTGAAGTCACAACTCCTTTAAGAACTTTTGATTTTTTTGTTGTTTCTTGTGTTTTCATATTATTCTGACTTATTCTTTAGAGCTGTTAGTAATCTAGCTATTTGCTTTCTAGATGCTCTCTTCACATGAGAGTGAGATGATCTACCTCCAGCGCTACCAAATCTAAAATCTTTCATAGCTTCTCTATGTGTGCTGATTTCTTTGTTTATTTCTTCCACTGTTTCTGGGATTTTATTCTTATCCTTAGCCATATTATCTCTCTACTATTTTAGTCTTCACTGGTAATTTTGTACCTGCTTTTCTAAGAGCTTCACGAGCTATGTCCGCTGGAACGTTGTCCACTTCAAAAACTATTTTTCCTGGCTTCACTTCAGCGCAAAAACCTTGTGGATCCCCCTTTCCTTTACCCATACCTACTTCGTTTGGCTTTGCTGTGAAAGGTCTGTCTGGAAAAACTCTTATCCAATATTTACCAGTCTTACCTAGTTGTCTAGACATAGCCTTTCTAGCTGCTTCTATTTGGTTTGATCTTACTCTAGCGAGTGTAGTAGCTTTTAAACCATAAGAACCAAAAGCTACAGTAGTACCTCTGGTTTCTTTCATAGAAGCGAGTCTTGTTTCACTCTTTCTTCCTGTTTGCCATTTTCTATGTTTTACTTTCTTAGGAAACAACATATGTTAGTTATTATTATCTTCAAAAACTTCTCCCTTATAAATCCACACCTTTATACCGATATCACCGTAAGGTAGGCTAGCTCTTTCTCTTGCAAAATCAATATCAGCTCTAAAAGTCTGAAGAGGAATAGAACCTTTCTTGATTTCTTCTGTACGTGCCATATCTGCACCTCCTAGTCTTCCAGAAAGAAGTATTCTTACTCCTTCTACACCTCTAGTAGCCATAACCTTTTCTACCACTTGCTTTCCTACTCTTCTGAAAGGCATTCTTTTTTCTAGACCTTCAGCTACAGAATAAGCTACTATTCTTGCATCTGCATCTGGGTTATCTACTTCTACTATATCTACTTTTACTTCAGCGCTAGCTTCTAGGTTGTTTTTTCTGATGAATTTTTCTATATCAGCTTTTAGTTTTTGTGCACCTTCACCGCTTCTACCGATGATAACACCTGGTCTTGAAGTCTTTAGTATTATTCTAAGAGCTTTTTCACTTCTTTCTATTTCTACAAGAGAAACAAAAAGACCCTTTAGTCTCTTATCTAGAAACTTTCTAAGTTTTAGATCTGAAACTAAATTGTCCTTATATTTTGCACCAGAGAAAAACCACTTAGACTTCCAATCTCTAAGGATACCGATTCTATGTGAATATGGATGCACTACTTTTGTCATGATTATTTACTCTTTTCTTTTAGTTCTATTTTAATATGGCTTGATCTACGGTTTATAGGTGTAGCTGAACCTCTAGCTCTAGGCATTCTTCTTTTTAGAACAATACCTTTATCTACTGTTATGTTAGAGATAACTAGATCTTCTACATTTGCTTTGTTTGTACTTTTTGCGTTTGCTGCTGCTGATTCTATAAGTTTCTTTATAGGAAGAGATGCCCTTTTTGGTAGAAATGAAAGCTCAACAAGCGCCTGCTTTACAGTCTTACCCTTAACAAGGTCAGTAACTAATCTTACTTTTCTTGGTGATTGTCTGTAGTTTTTTAGGAAAGCTTTCATATATCAAATATTATTTCTTAGTTTCTACAGAAGCCTTAGCTGCTTTTGCTGCTGCTATCTCAGACTCTTTCTTCTTTTGATCAAGTTCTTTCTGCATCTTACCTCCGTGTCTTTGGAATTTCTTTGTTGGTGAGAATTCTCCAAGTCTGTGTCCTACCATGTCTTCTGTTACAAGTACCTCTAAATGATGACGTCCGTTGTGAACACCAAAAGTAAAACCTACCATTTCAGGTGATATCACAGCTGAGCGAGCCCAAGTCTTAATAACACCAGTTTCAAGTGGTTTTTTACCTTCTATTTTCTTGATGAGTCTATCATCTATATATGGTCCTTTATATGCTGATCGTGTCATAAAAAATCACGCCTTTTTTCAAAGGCTCTCGTATATTAACAAAATATAGAAATGTGTCAATACTATTTCTCTTAGAAACCTCTATATTTGACAGCTTATTCTACAGATGGTGTTGTATAAATACTGGCTATATTTAAGAGGTTTTTATCATGTCTTTTAGTTTACAGTATTTACAGTCTGGGTCGTCACAGTTCTTCCCTGCAAATACTGCATTTTGTATCTCTGAAACTACGTTTATTATCAAGTCTTTTAGCTCTTTCACTTCTTCATCCTCTATGATAAATTCCTCTTTGTGAAACTTACCTTTTTCATCTGGTTGAATAAAATCCAAAATACCACTTTGCATACTATACTTACCTTCTGCAAATTCATTTAATAAAAGTTTATAAAATATCAACTGACGATAATAAGCTCCATCACTTCCTTTGTTTTTCCCCATGATATCGTTTCTGGTTTTTGGATAACCTGTCTTATAGTCCACCACTTTTACCTCATGGTCATCTATAAACTCCAGTTTATCTAATACACCTGTAAGTCTGACTTTGTTATCTAGTACTACACCATTTATCCTATACTCATTTATCACATTTGTATGGAAACTATCTTTGTAGTTATCAAACCAAGCTCCTAACATTTCTACCCCTCTGCTTTCCAACTCTTCTATATCGTCTTTTCTCACTGATAGTTCGTGTAAATGCATAGTAAAACTTTTCTGCAGATAATCTTTACCCACATCTTCATTTTTAACTGTATTGAAAAAATCTTCTAAGGCGTTGTGTACCGCACTACCAAATACCTGATGTTTTGACTGAGCGTGAGGTATACGTAGAAGATTTTCATAAAAAAACTTCCATGGACATGTAAGGTAATTATTCAAAGCTGTGGCAGACAAGCCTCTTTTGTCTAGCATGTAAGAAAGAAATTCAGGATCTAAAATATTGCTACTATTTACTTCTTCCTTACTAGAAACAAGCTCACCGAACTGGGAGATGTATTTTTCTTCTGTATCTTTTGAGTCTTTTAGACTTATCAGAGTGTTATCAATATCTGCTACATATGAGCTTGGCAACAAATCCCTGCCAGTGTCAGATAAAATACTGTAAGATATAACAACTTCTTTTTTTGCTCTAGTAAGAGCTACGTAGAAAAGACGTCTTTCGTCATCAAAGAGATTGGACGCATCATCTACTTCATCTTTTTTTGTAAACAAATATACAGAAGGTAGAAGCTTCAGTTTGTTTACTTCTCTTTTATCACCCCAGTTGCCGCTATAGCACTTGGTGATATATACCACTTCAAACTCAAGACCTTTCGATTTGTGAGCAGTCATGAGCCTGACACAACCAGGAAGATTGTTTTGATTTTTTCTTTTTATCATAAGACCGTGTTCTTTTACTGTCTCAAGATATCTAAATAGATCTCTAAGACTCGCATCATTTTTGGATGAGATTATTTTTTTGGCTTCATCAAAAAAAGCAGATATCTGGGCTAGTCTTTCATGAGAGTCGGTAGAGGATAAAATATCATCTAAAATACCGCTATCTTTAAAAACAACTTCTAAGGTACTCAAGAGGTCGTTATTTTGAGAAAACGTTTTCCAAGAAGAAAACTTTTGTAAAATACTGGACATGTCTTTAGCGTTAGAAATGTTTAGAGATTTTAAATGTTTATCTGGGTCTTCCAGCACGTCCCAAAAACTTATCTTCTTTTTATGAGAAGCTCCATATATAAATTTGTGTATAGAAAGTGGCGAAAGTCCAAATACGTCTACATGTAAAGCTTCAGCCAAAGCTTCATTGTCACCAAAACTGTCTATAGCCCTAAGGATAATCAAGAATTTTTTTACATCACTTTGAGAAAATAGGTCTTGGTCTGACTCTATCTTGTATTTTATACCCAGTTTACCGAGATACTTGGCGAAGATTTCCGAATCTCTATTATTCCTATATAAGACTGCTATTTCTTCTGGGTTGATACCTTGATCTATCTTTTCCTTTATATCAGAAGCCACAAAATAACCTTCTACGTCTTCACTAGAAAGTGCATATAAAGATATTGGTTTTTCTTCATAAGAGTTGTGAGATTTTAAACTCTCTTCTTGAGGTAATACAGAACTAGCGCTGTCTAATATGGTCTGACTAGATCTATAATTTATAGAAAGATTTATCAAAGTAGCGTTTTTGTACTTTTCTTTAAAATAATAAAAGTTTTCTATAGAAGCTCCTTGGAACCTAAATATGGCTTGCTTGTCATCACCAACAACAAAAATATTTGGGCTCTCGTGGAAGGAAAGAAGTTTTTCTATTATGGAGTTTTGAGCATTATTTGAATCTTGATGTTCATCTACGAGTACATACTGATAATTCTCACCAAGTATCATTAGTAAGTTTTCATTTTCTTCTAAAGCTCCCAAAAGAGACAAGAGCATATCTTCAAAATCATATTTTTTAGCAAGACTGAGTTCTTCCTCATATGAAAGATACACCAAAGAAAGATCTTTATTCTTTTCTATCATCTTCTGAAGATCTACATATACACCCTTCATCTTACCTTTATGCGCCCCCTTCTCGTGATATTTATCCAATATAGAGTCAAAATTTTTCTCTTCTTTCTCCACCAAAGAAGCAAATTTATGTGCGCTTATACCTTCTCTTTTTAATTCAGATATAGATGAAGATATATATCTTACATAATGATACTTATCACCAAACGGTTTGAGCAGACTAAGTGTGCTTTTATCTACTATGTTTTCTAGTAGAGATATTTTATCGACATCACTTATAGCAAAAGATCCTATTATTTTTGGAAAATATTCTGGATAAGATTTGATAATATGTTCCGCGAAACCATGGAAAGTATGTATGTTTACTCGATAAGCAGCCGAGCCTATGATGGAAGAAAGTCTAGATCTCATGTTTGCAGCACCGCTTTCTGTAAAAGTAATAGCCAATATATTCTCAGGAGAAGTATCTGTTTTTGCTAGTATGTTTGCAATACGAAAAGTCAGAATCTGTGTTTTACCTGTACCTGGCCCCGCCACAACCATAACAGGCCCTTCTATAGCCTCGACAGCCTTTAGCTGAGCAGGGTTGAGCTTCTCTTTTTCTGATTCAAATTTCTTATCTAGATTGGTAGGCATAATATAAAGTATACAAAAAAGACCGCAGATTGTCTCTTTGGTCTTTATTCTGCGGCATTGAGCTCTATAGGTCTTTCTTGAGGAAGATCAGGTTGAGTGCCATGATAATCCTTGTAGAGTTGGTCATAAGTATATGCTAGAGCAATAAAAGTAAGGGGTAAAGAAAACACCAGTCCAACAAAGAAGATCATCATTCCGATAATATTTACCAACACAATAGCGAGAATAAGTACAAATATACTTACTGCTTTTCTGCGTGTAATCTTAAATGACTCTTTCAACGCTTTTATGCCCCAAATATTTTGATCAATTACAACGAATTGGTAAAAATAAACTCTAGTAGAGTAAAGTATGATAAGTATAAAAAGTGATATAAAAGCCAGTATTAAAGGAAGGATGTACTGTGCTAAAACACTTGGGTCTATAATAGAAGCTATAATAATGTTAAACGCATTACCCAAAACTAAAAATAGTGTACCTAGAACAACCCCGAAAAGTACTACTATAGGTAAAGCGTACAGTATAGCTGTACCAAGAATTTTCAAAAAATATTTAGGCTGCCAAAAATCTGAGAAAGAAATAGTATCTCCTCTTACTAACTTCAAACTAGCGTTTACCACACCTATAATTATGATGAACTGGATAATAGACCACATGAAGTTGACCAGGTTTTCCAAAGAAGAAGTATTTTTGCCATCTTCTCCTCCTACTATGGCACTCATTATCAAAACAAAAGCAAAGACAGGTATGAGTTTCTTCCAGTTAGAAACAAAAATATTCCAGGAAACGTCAAATATTTTACCTATCTTTATGTTGTTATCTCCCATATCCTCATTATACCAAATATTGCCACCAATAAAAATTAGCTGATTTTACCCTTATAAAGAAAGCATTCTTTCGTGTGATCATCTACCATACCTATACCCTGCATAAATGCATAGCACATCACAGGGCCTGTAAACCGGAACCCTCGCTTTTTAAGATCTTTAGACATTTTTGTAGAAAGATCTGTTTTACTAGGGAGAGATTTGTGGTTTTTAAAGTTGTTCTTTATAACCTTACCACCTGTATATTTCCAAAAGTATTTCGTGGCACTTCCAAACTCTTTTTGAAGATCTAAAAAAGCTTTTGCGTTTTCTATAGTGGCTCTTACCTTTCCTTCGTGTCTTATTATTCCACTATCCTTCATAAGCCTTTTCACATCTTTTTGTGTCATTTTTGATATTTTTTTTGGATCAAAGTTATAAAAAGCCCTAGCAAAGTTATCTCTCTTGTGCAGTATAGTAGACCATGAAAGTCCTGCCTGGTTCGTATCTAAAACTATGGCTTCAAATATTTCTACATCTTTCTTTTTTGGTTTACCCCAAACACGGTCATGATACTCTTGCATTAAAACATCATCCCCATCAGCCCAAACACATCTTTTTATTTCTCTAGCCATTTAAAACCTGATTAAAATCATCTGAATCATAATATTGTGTACCATTTTTATAAGCCAAGAAACTTACCTGAGATTGCGGAAATAAAGGTGTAGGTAAATCCTCTGGATCAAACCAGTCCCAACTTTCACATTTATCTGGTTCTCGTATTTCTGGTTCGCCACTTTCCCAGTCAGCAGCTAGAGTGATGTGCAAATAATGTTTTGGGTCAAAAATCTTCACATTGGCAACATATACAAATCTAAGATTTTTTATCTTTAAACCACATTCTTCTTCCAGTTCTCTTTTTACGCAATCAGTAAAAGATTCCATATACTCCATGTGACCCCCTGGAAAGGCATAAGTACCTTCTCCATGAGAGCCTTTTCTTTTACCTAGAAGAACTTTTCCATCTTTCCAGATCATTACTCCAATACCGACTTTTGTAATATTATTTTCCATCTTCTCTTCTTTTTATTGGCTTATTATTCCACTGCCAACGTGGTTTTTCTCCTTTCCAATAACATATACCTACAAGTATAAACATAAATACAAAAAGCCATAGCAAAAATGGTCTAAGTGTATCCGATCCTGAGTGACTATTTTGGTCTATTTTTAAAAATATTTTTACCACCGCAAATGTCCACACAACAAGTACTACCCATCCTTCCCAGGTAGATGGATACCATCCCCAACCAAAATATTTTCTTTTAAACCAATATCTTTTCATTTTTTAAAAAGCTCCAATTATAAGAGCAAATACTATTATTGAAACCAACTGAAATCCAGCACTAGTGAGAAACATGGCCCAAGTAAGTTTGCGTGACTTGCCGCTCCACATAGCTATACCTGCTACTGTCGGCATAATAAAACCTAACCAAATACCGAAAGCTACGTGTATAGGATCCGATATACCTAGGTCTAAGAAAAATTTAAGTATCCAAACTTGCAATATAATAAGCAGGAACTGAAGTATGTATGTGGGCATCATTTTCTTATTCATCTCTTTCATTTCTTCTTTTGTAGGTTTAGGTCCATCATGTCCCATTACTCTCATCCACACTTTCCCAAAAAGTGGACCATACCATATAAAACCCACAACCATACCAGCTATAGCGCAAAATAAAATAGTTAGAAAATTCATATTATTAGATAAATTAATATTAATATATCTATTATACCAATATTAAAAAAATAAAAAAAAGGCCTGGGAAAGACCTTTGTATATTTAAACCATATCGATACACCTTGTATCTGAGTACCGTGAAAGTACAAAAGATGCCAATATGTAGTTCGTAAAACCTATCACAGACAGAATACCACCTATATGCAAAAAATAGTTCCAGTCGCTAAACTGTAGACCAAACAAAGCAAGATTTATTTGCATACTAGGGTACAAAGACATACATGTCGGCAACACTATCGAGAGAACATTTATTTCTCTTTTTCTTACATCCTCACTTCTCAGTAGAGAATAAAATATATTTGCTGAAAAGATCGAGAATATGAATCCGACCAATATCATTATGATACTAGCCAGACTTTGCATAAAAACCAGTAGCAAGTACTGCAAAACGAGTATAAGTACGACAGTTATATCCATGGGTAAACTTTTATACTATTATACACATACTGTATTTATAGTAAAATCCAGTTTGAGTTATTTGGCATTTTCTTTTTCAAAGAAAATATTGCCGTTTATATACTGATAGACAAAACTTTCTGAGTACTGTACATGCCCGTCTTCATATACGCAATACAGAGTGTCATTTAATGTATCTACATAGATAAGCAAAGGATAAAAACTTCCACCGAGTTCTGGTACGTTCGATACTAAAGTATCAAAACTTGCCATAAATGTATCTGTGGCTTTTTGTCTCTCGTACACGTAGTCGCAATCTATTTTCGGTAAAATAATATTTGGTGTCACAAAATCAAAGTCCGATATGCTTTTATCAAGTGTGTCTTGGTTTTCAAAAACTTTCGCGTCGCTAGGACCAAAAACAATAACTATATTCTCTTCATAAGTATCACCTTCCGCATAAGCTGTCCATGTGCCTGTAAAAATACTCCTGTTAGATGTGTCATCTTTTGTTATTGTCCCTTGTATGTTGCCAGTCTTTGTATCTTTTTGACTCGGCATATAGGAAAGTTCACCTGTGACGTCGTTACCTACAGTATTCATCACGAGAGTGTAATAGTCTCTGTAGTTTATATCCATAAGCTTGTACTCACTCACAAACTGTTGTTCATAGCAGTATTCTGCGGTCTGACTTTCAAAAGGTATATTTTGATTTAGAGCATCTTTTTGATTGTATAGATACACTATATAAGAAACCCCTGCGAGTATAGAGAAAGCTATTATGATCTTCAAAAAAAATACAAATGAGTTTCTATGTTCTTCCATATTTCTCATTATAACACCATTACTAAGAAATGATATCTATAGTAAAAGTCACCTCCTCTCCTTCACCAAAACCTTCTTCTTTTCTGACTTTTGCTTTAACTGGTAGCAGATAAGGTCCATCTTTTTGAGGAAATATACTAGTTTCCCAAACAGTCTTGCCTATAGTCACTTTTACAGGTAAAGAGCCAAAACCTTTGCGTAAATGTGAAAAATCTTTTTTTATTTTATCTGAAATATTTTTATCTACCGAGAGAAAATACCAAGCCGCTGTTTCTGATGGATATCTCCAAAGTGTAGATTTTAGACGGTAGGTACTTTTCATAAAATATTATTTTCTAAATAGAATTTAAAAATCTTTGTCTATATTCTTGGTTATACTTCAGCTTAAGAATATATGGTGCCAAAGTTTTATTTTTAGCGTTTTCATTATCTAGAAAATCCAAAAACTCATCGAATGGAATGAGAACATTTTCTATTTTTTCTCCAGGGTCATCAGCTATATCAGCTACTTTCTTACAACCTTTCGCCAATATAATATATGCATCATATATAAACATTCCTCTAGAATGTATCACATCAAACACTTCTATACTTTTGGCTTGCATACCAGCTTCTTCTAAAAGTTCTATTTTAGCTCTTTCTATTGGATCTTCATCAAAAGTCTCCAGTCTTCCAGCAATATTAGAATTGAAATAACCACTGTCCCCTGGCTGCATGTTTCTTTGAGCCACATAATGGCCGTCTTCTGTGATAGCAATAATAAGCACGTAGCCTACATGTTCTACAGCTTCAAACTCTCTAAAAGTCCCATCAAAGAGTTCTTGTTGCCAAGTGTAAGCACGAAAGTATTTGGATTCGTATACTTTCTTTGCGTTGTCGGGTACTTTGTTACTCATCTTTTTTTTCTTCACTTGAGAAATCTAAAGAGCATGAGTTGATACAATAATGTTTGCCTGTGTTCGTATCATCCGGAAAGATATGCCCTAGATGAGATCCGCACTTAGCACAAGTGACTTCTGTTCTTTGCATACCCATACTGTTATCTTCTTGAAAATTCACACTACCAGGTATAGCGTCTTCGAAAGCTGGCCACCCGCGAAGACCTAAAGGTCCTTCTTTTGAGTTGAGTTTTACGTTGGATTCAAAAAGTGGAGACCCACAAACCTTGCACATATACTTACCTCCCTCATGATGATCCCAGTATGCACCAGAATAAGGAGCTTCTGTACCACCTTCTTGTGTCACCTTGTATTCTTCGTTTGATAATTTGTTTTTTAGTTCTTCTTTATCCATAACTATAATATTATAAAGTTTTTTATGATGAAAATGAAGCGGGGCGACCCTTGGCCGCCCCGCGCTCTTCTACAATCTAGCTAAAACTATTTACCTTCGTGACCAGTACATCCACCTTTGCAACCTTCGCAGTTGTCACACTTACCACCACATTCCTTACAATCACAGCTACCGCAGTCACACTTACCTTCACCACAACCACAAGATCCAGCACAGCCTTTACACATTCCTTCTTTACAATCTGACTTGTCGCAACATTTGCCACACCCACATCTTATAGCCATATCTCCAGGTCCTGTCATAGCCATACCAAAAGCTACTAACATAAGTATGAAATCTAGTTCAAAAGCTCCGAAACCTACTCCACCTCTACCTTTTACAAGCACGATAGAGAAGAACATGATAGTAGCTAGTATCACACCAGCTACATGAGTCCAAAGACCAAAAAGCATAAGTCCCCCAGAGACAACTTCCAATATAGATACCAACCAAGCAAAGAATGCTCCAAGTCCAAAAGAAGCAAAGAAAGCTATAGTGCCTTCTATGTTTGAAAGCTTTTGTATACCATGAAAAATAAACACACTAGCTAAAGCTAGTCTGATAAGTAGCAAACCAAAAGCAGGATTACAGCTTTCTGTCAGCCCAACTTTTGAGAAGCACTTACAAGTACCGTTTTTACAATTACACATAAACACAAATAATAAACTAATAAATTTGTACTTAAATTATACAAAATAATACAAATTATACAAAATAAAAAAGAGGACACGGAGTCCCCTTTTATAATTAGTTATAAAACAAATAGTTTTGAAGCAGCCACACCGCTATACCAGCGATGTAACCAAAAAGTACAGGTAATGTTGCGACCTTCATGTACTTACCAAATGTAAGAGAAGGTACCATACCACCAGCTACGACACCGGCCGCAGAACCGATAAGGAGTAACGAACCTCCAGTACCGACTGTGAAAGCCGTAAAGGTCCATATCCTGAAATCAGTCGTCTGGATGATATCCATCGCAGCAGCTGTAAGTGGAACATTGTCAAAGAGTGACGATGCCACACCCAATATCGAACTACCTTTTATGTATGCGTAGAAGTCGGCATTGGCACCATACATGTCCAGTGACAAGTGTGCCAATATACCTATTTCTTTCAAGGCCCCAACACAAAAAAGGATTCCTATAAAAAATTTGATAGACTGAATGTCTATTTTTCTCAACAGGTTGTCCATCTTGGTGTCTGTAAGGTCAGTATGACTACTCCAATTACCAAGCAGTTCTATGACTAACCATACAAGACCCAATCCAAGCATAAGTCCGAAGAAAGGTGGTACACCCATACTTGAAAAAATAACCGGAAAAGCAAATCCTGTAAGTGCAGTGCCTATCACTATCTTTTGCGATTTAGATAGCACCACTTTTACTGGTTTCTCATCTCCAGATTTTACATTGGCCACACCACGTCCCAACCATAAGGTAGATACAAGCCCCATCACCAAAGATGGCACCAGTGTATCTACTACGATCTGGCTTGCAGTAAACTTGCACTGCACCCAGAGCATGATAGTGGTAACATCACCTAAAGGCGACCAAGCTCCACCGGCGTTCGCTACTACCACTATACCAGCCGCCACATAAGGTATATCCTTTGGCTTGAAAAAAGCCCTGGCTATGGTGACGATGATTATCGTAGTAGTAAGGTTGTCCAAAAGCGCACTAGTGAAAAAAGTCACAAGAGCCAGAAGGTAGAATTGCTTTCTGTCAGAAAGACCTCTCTGAAGCAGTTTGTACTTTACCCATTCAAAAAATTTGAAGTGGACTATCACTTCCACTAGTGACATGGCGCACAACAGAAATATGACTATCTCTGCTATCTCAGCACCAGTGCTGCGTACACCGACATCCACCTCCTCAGCAGACATCAACATGAACACAAAGACCCATAATACTGCAGCGAGTATCAGGGCTATCCCGGTTTTGTTGAGCTTGATAACATGCTCAACAGTGAACAATGCATACCCTACTAAGAATATGCAAAAGATGATGATTTGATTCGAATCCATATAGAACGTTTTTTTGTCATACTATCATAAACCAGCTTTTAGGCAAATAAGACCATGAAATATAGATTTGACAATATTTTTAGTAAAGAATATACTAGTACCCAATCAAACTTTAAAATAAAATACATGGAAATAATCATCACATCGTCCGACGACATCATGGTATGTATCATCGGTATGTATTTCACCGGTATTTGTTTACTCGTGGTATCTGAAATTATCAAAACCACCGAGAGAGACAAAATTAAAAAAATGGGATAAAATAATGCCTATGAAAAAGAAATGGTACCGCATAGCTGGCCACAGTGCTAACATGAAAGAAAACAGACGGGAGCGTTGGCAACTGTATGAAAAAGGAGGAAATGAGATCATAACACTCTTATATGACTGGAAGATGAAAGGAGAAGTAACAAGAGAAAACTTCATTCCTGATTCTTCAGCCTATAGAGATGGAAACGGACTTTTGTCCTGGATAGATATCTATGCTTCCTTAGAAATAGAAGGCGAGCATGCAATATTTGTCCTATAAAATAATATGGACGCTTTATGCGTCTTTTTTTTTTATTTCATAGTTTTTTTCTTTCTGCGGGCCACTCGGGTTAAGTAGCCCACAGCTCCAAGCTCCATAAGGATTTCTGAGGAATATTTTGAAAACTAGATTCAGGTATGTGGGTCGCAATATATTGTTTAGAATTCAGCAAAGATTCGTTTTTCCGAAGAGATAATTCTGACTTTTCTCCCATAAGGCAAGCAGATTTGTGGGTTGGTGTGGCCAAAATCCATATTTTGAATTACTGGAACAGTTTTATTATACTCTCTTATTACTTTTAAGATCTTACCACGTTGCTCTTTTCTGTATGAAGATTTTTGACCTGCTGAATTTTGTTCTTTAAAACTCCATGCTTGTGGTCTTCCAACAAGAACCCCTTTTACACGTTCAAGAATACCTCGTTCACCAAGGGCTCGATACACACGCTTAACATAATCACTAGATGGTATTTCCTCTGATGTTTCAGTGATAAGGATAATATTTTCAAATTGATCAAGAGCTGGAATCTTCGCCCCATGTCGTAACAGCTCATCAATGGATTCCAAACATCCGCCCCAAGTAATTCCATCAGTATTAATATTGCCGTCCCAATACCAACCGTCATTTTCTTCATATATTCGTTCTTCGTTTAATTTTGAAATATCATCCCAGCCTAATCCTATATCATTATATACTGGACTTGGCTCCAGCTCGAATTCACCATTATCAAAAAGAGCATGCTTTATATATTTTATAGTGTATTCGTCCATTCTCTTTTGCATGCCAAATTGAGTAAACAAAGATGCTCCATAGAACGAAGGAATTCCATTGAGCCAAAGAAAATTTGCAAAATGAGTATTATCACTAAATCCGAAAAAAGGTTTTGGATTATCGATAAAAGGCTCCGACGGTAAATTCTTTATATATGTTATTTGATCATCTCCACCAAGCGAAGCAATGACGGCTTTTATATCATTTTGAATAAAGCTGTCTATTAAATCTTTCGAACGTTCCTCTTTAGAAGCACCAAGTTTTGAGGTAACTGAAAATTCTACAGGTTCTAGCTCAAAGACTTCTCGAACCCTTTTAAGGGCAAGTTCATATACATGCGGCCACTTTCCTGGGGCAGCAAAAGATGGTGACACAATACCAACTTTGTCACCAGGGTTAAGTTTTGATAATTTACTGAAATTCATATATTTTTATTTTAACTTAATCTAAACAAAAAAGGTATCTGGGTCAGACCGATACTTTTTTCTTAGTGCGGGCCATGTGGGTTCAGTACCAGAGTAGTGAGACACCGTAAGGGTTATTTAGGAAAAATTCAGACACTAATTTGAGGCTTGTGGGTCATATAGAGAAATATTGACATAATATATAAATTATGATAAAATGATAGAGAACCAAAAATTAAGAAACAATGAAAGTACTTTTATTAGAGGATAATCCTCAAAATATCGAAAGCTTAAAAACGGCAATTTTAACTGCCTGCCCTAATGCTGACATTACTGTATTAACAGAAGTAGGAGCTTCTTTTTACAAAGGTTCCGAATACAACGAGGCTGTGCAATTAGCCTCGTATGATGCTGTAATAACAGATGTAAACATGCCTGGCTATACTGACCGTGATGGCATGATAATGAGCCCAATTGGACCTATTATTGCCTTAAAGGCATTACAGCAAGGAGTTAAAAGAATTGCCGTTTTGACGGATGCCAACCACCATGAAGCCAGCCCGATTTCAAAATCGGCTGATCTTTTCCGGGGTTTTCACTCGGAACTTGGATTTAATGGTGACTGTGTTATTGGTGACATAAAATTATATTATGAAAACACTAATAAGCTTAATACCAAGTATCAAACAGACACCTTGAGATGGCTCTTTAGTGAAACTAAAGACAGGGTTGTAGATTGGTTGAAAAAAAATCCGTAAGGATAATAACAAAAGGTCTCTCAAATTTTCGAGAGGCCTTTTTTATTTTGAGACATGTGGGTCACTCCGATACTTAGTTCTCTTTGCGGTGTTTATTGGACAAAGTTCGAAACTATTTCGAGCAAAATCCAAACGATTAATGCGGACTCGGCAGGGCGAAACAATTTGTCTGAGGGAAAGGATTCGCCCTGCCTCGGCTGTTTTCCCGCCCGCAGGAGGGGTCTGGGGAGGAATGCGGGCGGGTTTCGGACTGGGGGTTTTCGGAAATTCGGCAGCTAATAAAAATCTAACACAAAAAATACAATCCAAGTAGTGCGTAGATTATTCCGAACACCCACGGAATAATCAACTCGATGTGTGAAAATGGATAGTATTTTTTGTTATCCTCGCCCTTACCCAAAACTTCCCATTCGTATTTATACAAAGCGAGTGGTAAATATTCCTCGATTTTGTGAACAACAGCAAACTTCCCAGTGTTTAATTGTTTGTATGACCTAATGAGATACCAAAAAACTACACAAACAATTATTCCGACAAGGGCGAGGATTGATTTTACAAATGATAGATTTTCAAAAATCTTAATTTGAAAAGATAATCCTATGAGCGAGATAAGAGCAGTATTTATCGTAATAAAATAATTATTTGCGTGTTGTCGTCTGTCGCTCGTTTTTTCTATGCTCTCAACATAAAGTTTATACTGCTCAAATAAGTGTTCTTTGTAGTCGTTTCCGTAATCTTTTTCATTTTTTGAAAATAAATCGCTCATAGGATTATCTGTTGCCTTTCAAAAGCAAGCCAACATTTTCCCAAGTCCAGTTATACATTTTGTCAGTGGTTTTTACTCCGACTGGGAATGTGCAATTCTTATTACTTCTGCCTTTGATAAGAAAATATGGCTTGCCTAATTCTTGGGCAATTTTTATTTCTTCCGTAACTCCTTTTGCTGTGTGTGTCCATTCACCGCAAATCACGACGACCTGTTGAGCATTTATTATTTTCTGCTTAACTTTTGCTTTCCAATCACCCAACAACGCTTGTTTGACTGACAAGTCGCTTATTTCAAAAGGAGTGTCGTCGTGTTTTGCTTGTCCGACAAAAAGATGTTTCAAATCCTCGTCGTGATCAAAATCAAAACTGACGAATACTTTTGTTTTTGTGCCGTAGTAAGTCATAAATTATTTACTCAAAGAATTTTCCAAGCCACCCACCAACAATACTTTGTGCAAATGCAATAACTTGCACAATCACAAAAATCAAAAATGGGTTTATATCTACAAACCAACTAACAACCCACGAAAGGAGAAGTGTCAGAAGTAAAGAGATAACAAATCCTTTTGTTTTTGAAATTTTTGGTTCAACTTCTTTTTTTGTTGGTTCATCTTTTTTATCGAGTAGTTTTTGGATATATTCAACTATTTCATCACTACTTTTAAATTCTATTTCAGAAATGCCAACATAACTTGAAGATTTTTCATCAAAAAGCGATTTATTAAAATCCTCAACATATTTCAGTTTCTTGCCATAAGCAGAATCATCACGCTTCTCTTTCGGCAAATCCCAATATGCTTCACTCTCTTTCTTTTCTGATTCATTATCTGGATACCAAATACTCATTCCATAGTCGCCTGTATGGATTTCCAAGCCATGAGAGTCTTTTTTTACAAGTTCTTTTACTTTAGCAACGCCATCTTTAATTCTCTCTATGGATTGACGCAAAAACCTTCGATATTCATCTTTTGAGATTATTTCTGGATGTTTCGATAAAATGTATAAATTAACTTCATAATTTCCAAAAATTGGTACTTTAGACCAAACAACTTCTTTTTTTAGACTTTCAATTCTGTCAGGCATGACAAAATCTTTTTTCTTGATTTCGGACTCCAAAACAACGCCGTCTTTTATTGAATGGTCTGTTCCACCTACAAAATCATGATAAAGCTCTATTGTCCGCATCTTTAAATCAATAGGATCATCTGAAATTTTATACTCAATTGTGGAATAGTTATGATGATAATCATCATTAATGCTCACATCTATCTTAATTTTTTTCTCACTAGGGAAAAACTCAAAAGTGTTCGTTGTATGTTCATCGTTTATGACGATTGAATTTTCATCATCAAAAATTTCTACTTCTTTTTTCATAAGTTTAAAAAATTATTTTAATAAATCCTCCATAGGAACGCCTAACGACTTGGCGATTTTTTGGATTGTTTGAACGCTTGGTTTCGTAACAACACCACCCTCAATTTTTGTCAGGGTAGAGTATTTTATGTCCGCTTTTTTCGCCAAGTCATCTTGGGTCAATCCTTGTTTTGTTCGTATTCGTTTTATGTTTTCTGATATAGTTGCCATAGTATCCAAATTTTGATAGTATTATCTTATGAGAAGATTCTTTCTTTGCTCACAAAACAATGATAGCAAAAATTATGGATTTATTCAATATGTATTTTCTGATTTTGTAGCTGCCGAATTTCCGAAAACCCCCAGTCCGAAACCCGCCCGCATTCCTCCCCAGACCCCTCCTGCGGGCGGGAAAACAGCCGAGGCAGGGCGAATCCTTTCCCTCAGACAAATTGTTTCGCCCTGCCGAGTCCGCATTAATCGTTTGGATTTTGCTCGAAATAGTTTCGAACTTTGTCCAATAAACACCGCCAAAATTCGGAATTCAAATTTCCGCCAAAAATATGGTCGGCGCGAAGCGCCGTCTGTTCTGCATTCCCCCCACAAAATCCTGATTCTGCAAGGATTCGCCACGCTCCGCGTGGCTCCTCGTTTGCCAATACAAAAACAATATGAATAATCACACCAGAAAGTTTTTTATCTATACTCGTAAATCTACCGATACAGAAGATCGGCAAGTTAGAAGCATTTCGGACCAATTGGCCGAATTGAAATCTCTTGCACTCAAAGAGAATATTGAGGTTGTAGATATTTTTGTAGAAAAACAAACCGCCAAGATTCCGGGTCGGCCAGTATTTGACGAAATGCTTCTTCGTATCGAGCAAAATGAGGCAAATGGAATTTTAGCGTGGCATCCTGACAGATTAGCGAGAAATAGTGTTGATGGTGGAAAAATTATCTATTTGCTCGATACGGGGAAAATTGCCGAACTTAAGTTTCCAACTTTCTGGTGTGATACGACACCGCAAGGAAAATTCATGCTCTCAATCGCTTTTTCGCAATCCAAGTATTATGTGGACAATCTAAGCGAGAATATCAAGCGTGGTAAGCGGAACAAAGTGAAAGACGGAATATGGCCTCAAATGTCTCCACTCGGATATATGAACAAGGGTGGAAAAATTGTTGTTGATGAAAATATCGCACCTTTAATCAAGAAAACATTTGAGGCATATTCGTCTGGGTCTTTCACTTTGCGCCAACTTCGTGACAAATTTAACGAACTTGGATTGAAGCGAAAAAGCGGAAAGGAACTTGCGGTGTCGAATTATCAAAAACTTTTGAAAAATCCGATATACACTGGTTTGATGCTGTATAACGGCGAAATCCACGAGGGCAAGCATGAACCGATTATCACAAAGAAACTTTTTGATTCCGTTCAGGAAGTGATGATGAGGAAATCTAAACCTCACTCGAAAGGTCTAAAACCATTTTGTACAGAGGATTTTTCCGTTGTGGAGAATGTGGCTGTTTCATTACCACCGAAACACAAAAAGGACATAACTATTTGCGATGTACCAAACGGAAAAATCCTTGCTCACAAAAAATACACTCGTGAGGAAATCATCACTTCCGAAATTCAAAAAGAAATCAAAAAGTTTCTTTGCCAGACGATTGGGCTAAATGGATGTTGGCGGAAAACGAAAAAGATAAATTGGTGGAAACCCAATCGTCTACGCTTTTTAGGATAAGACAAAAGCCGATATTTCTCTCTTGATTCCAAGATTGAGAAGCTGATGAATGCTTACCTAGAAAACGCACTTTCACTAGAGGAGTATCGAGATGCTAAAAGTGCGTTGGTCAATCAAAAACAGCTTCTCAAAGAGAAATTATCGGCTTTTGAGCAAAAAGGGAATAATCGGTTCGAACTTACGGAAAAGTTTTTGAAATACAATATAGAATTGGCAAACGAGGGAATAAATGAAGAGAAACTTCATTTATTCAAAAAAGTCGGTTCGAACTTTATTATTGAAGCTCGAACCGTACTTTTTGAGCCACGCGGAGCGTGGCGAATCCTTGCAGAATCAGGATTTTGTGGGGGGAATGCAGAACAGACGGCGCTTCGCGCCGACCATATTTTTGGCGGAAATTTGAATTCCGAATTTTGGCGGAGACGGAGGGATTCGAACCCTCGGTGGTGTGACCCACACACGCTTTCCAAGCGTGCGCACTAGACCGCTATGCGACGTCTCCTTGTGCTAAAAACTACCTACCCAAGGCAGGTCAACCTTAAGTTGAGCTTAGCACAAACTTAATTATTGCAAAAACAGCAATACCTCCCCAGAAAATCTCTAAGATAAGATTACTATAGTTCTTGTCTGCATATACCCTAGCTCCTAGAGCTATAGCTGCAAGAAGGTTTAGAACTGGGTACAAAATACTTTGACTATGCAAAAAACCAAAAGAGTTTAGAGCATAAGTCCCTATGAGAAGTATAGTACCAAACCAACCTATCATTTTTATAGATACTTTATGCATATTATATCCAACCTTCTTTTTCAAGAGCCGCTCTAGCTGCTGCTTGTTCAGCTTCTTGCTTACTTTTACCATCACCAGAAGCAGACATCTTCTCTCCAAAGAAGATACCTATGGTAAATTTCTTATCATGATCTGGACCAGTTTCTTTCAAAACTTTATACATAGGTGTTAAAGAAAGATGTTCTTGTGACATTTCTTGCACCAAACTTTTAGAATCTCTCCAAAGCTTCTTTTTTTCTATTTCATCTATCAGATGAAGTATAGTGCTAGCGACAAATTTTTGTGCCACATCATATCCTTGATCTAGATATATAGCTCCGAGTAGTGCTTCATAAGTATTTGCTAGTATGTATTGTCTAGCCTTACCTGTATCTTTTGCTTCACCTTTAGAAAGTAAAAGATGTTCGTTTACTCCCATCAGTGATGACGCGTCTGCCAAAGTCTGAGAGTTTACCAACGCAGCACGAAAAGCAGTCAGCTTCCCTTCTGCTTCGTCTGGATATTTATCAAACAAAAATCTAGTAGTGATGAGTTCCAACACAGCGTCTCCTAAGAACTCCAACCTTTCGTTGTGGTTGAGTCCTAGTGACTGATTTTCGTTCAAATAAGACCTGTGAGTAAAAGCCTCAACAAGTAGATCTTTATTCTTAAAGGTTATGTTGATATTTTTTTCGATACCTATAACCTTGTCCAATTCTTGACTCATATATTTTGTATTACTGACTTATAATCTCGATAGATTGAGCTATATACTTTGTCACGTCGTCGTACATTTTTAGATCGACAACTTCTTCTATAGGAAACCACTTCGCATCATCCAAACCTCCAGATTCGGAATGAAGAGTGACTTTGGTAAATGATGATTTTGCTAAAAATATTATTAGCTGTTTTCTTATCTTACCTTTTTGTGGATGAGAAGCTATGTATTCACTTTCACCAAGCTTTTGTGTGATCTCTATATCCAGATCTGTCTCCTTTTTCAGTTCTCTTATTGCAGCTTCTTCTGGAGTTTCTCCTTCTTTCACACCACCTTTAGACAAAGTCCAGTATCCGAAAACGTCGTGCACCATAGCTATGTATATCTTTCCATTGTGGAAAGTATATACCACAGCACCAGCTTTCACTTCTATCGGAAGTTTGTCTGGGTCAACATCTTCGTGTTTCATCTGTCTTTTAGACTTTTGTTCTTTGCCTGGTTCTCCTATTTCTTTGTAAACAGCTCCGAGTACACCGTTAATAAACCTAGAAGAACTTTCTCCTCCGTAGGTTTTTCCAAGTTCGATAGACTCATTTAGTGCCACCTTAGGTGGTACTTCTTTATAATCACCAAATAAAAGCTCAGCCAAGCCTAATCTCAAGATATTTCTATCTACAGAATTTATTTTCTCAAGTGGCCACTCTGGAGCAGCTTTGGTAATGACCTCATCGATAATCTTTCTTTTCTTAGTAACCATATCTAAAAGATAATTGATGAAATCACCATCGTCTTGTCCTGGTGCAAACTCTTCGGCTATACGAGTAGAGATATCATTTATCTCTTTATCTGGGTATTCTCTAAAATCCCATTCAAAGAGGGTTTGCAAAGCTATTGATCTGGAAAGGTGCCTATTCGCCATATTATAAAATGAATTTTGTACTATTTATTTTATAAAATAATCCAAGAAAAAACAAATAATCCTATCTATAATGATGGATTATTTGCTCTTTTTGGTTTTCTTTGTTGCTTTTTTCACAACGTTTATCACACTCTTTCCCTTATATCTACCATCAGTAAGTGATACTCTGTGACGAAGGTGTGGTACACCTGTGTCTTTATCATTTATGATAGCTTGTGATTTAAGAGCATGATGAGAGCGTCTGTTTGCAGTATGCGCTCTTGTATGTCTCATTCGTACAACCATGCGCGATATAATACTACAAAAGCCCCTATTTTGCAAGGTCAGACTAATACCCCACCTTGGTCAAAAAACTCTTTCTGTGTAAGGGGCTGATACCGTATTTTTTGATCATTTTATAATGATCTTTAGTGCCATAACCTTTATGGTCTATGAAGGAATACTCTGGATAATACTTGTCTTTTCTCTCCATATATCTGTCTCTTTCTACTTTCGCCACTATAGAAGCTAGAGCAATGCATTTGATCTTTTCATCACCTTTTATGATAGTTTCTTGGTGTTTGTATTCTTCTGGGGCTTTCAGTCCCCCATCTAGGAGCACCATGTATTCTATCTCACATACACCATACTTCTCACACATTTTCTTTTCTATTTTATATAATGACTTAGTAAGACATTTTTTTATACTAGGACTTATACCTTTTTCATCTATTTCTTTGGATCCAGCCATGGTTACAGCAAAATGACAGAGTCCTTTCCTCTGCCATTTTTTTATTTGTGTATACCATAGTTCTCTTTTTTGTTGTGACAGTTTCTTGCTGTCTCGGAGAGGTACATGAAATGCATCTATTTCTTGTATCAGTTCTGGCTTAAACAAAAAAGCGGCCACAGAAACTGGTCCTGCTATAGGACCTCTGCCAGCCTCATCTATACCAATACAAAGTGGAACATGTTGCATCGTCTATATATATTTTACCAAAATTTTTATCAAAGGAGCAAGAAAAAGTGTGAATAAAAAAACCCACGCAGTGGCGGTAGCGTGGGTTTCATGGGTTTGCCTACAACCTGTTGTTTAGGTTGTGGGGCTCGGGGGTTCATTAAGTGCAACGTCTATGGCGGGCGAGAAAATCACCATGACTTTTGTCACACATCATGCATTGATTATCTGTACAAGCGGAAGCAGGTCAATGCACTTTGTATGAACCCCTTTAAAAACATAAGGAAATCAAAGAACGAAAAAAAGATAAAAGGTTTCTACCTTAAGGGACAATAAATAAATCACTTAACTCCTAAAAAGGATACGGGACTATGCCCCCAGATTTTGTGATTTACCCTTGCGTAACTTAAGGGCTACCAGGCAATATTGGTGCCAAACCAAGAATCTTATAAAGGAGAATAAACCAGATTGGCTTTTTTGTAAAGAAGACGAATTTGAGGCAAATTGCTATAATGCACTCACATGGAAGCAAACAAGTCCAATTTTATACATCTACATACTCATAGTCACTATTCCCTACTAGATGGTATGAGCAAGATCCCAGACTTGGTAAAAAAAGCCAAAGAGTACGGTATGCCAGCTCTTGCTCTGACCGATCACGGCAACATGTATGGTGCTATAGAATTTTACAAAGAGTGCAAAAAGCAAGACATCAAACCCATCATAGGAGTAGAGATGTATGTAGCCACCAGATCTCACACAGACAAAAACCCAGAATACGACAAAAGACGTTATCACCTGACTCTCCTAGCTAAGAATCAAAAAGGTTATAAAAACCTCATGCATCTAGTAACCATAGCCAACACTGAAGGTTTCTATTACAAACCGCGAGTAGACAAAGAGCTGCTAGAAAAATACAACGAAGGCATAATATGTCTTTCTGGTTGCCCTGGTAGTGAGTTCATACAAAAACTAAAAAACAAAAAAGAAAAAGAAGCTAAGGAGCTTATTGAGTTTTATATAAAGATATACGGAAAGGAAAATGTTTTTATAGAGATCATGAGACATAATGAAGTGGATTGGTATGACTCACTTGTCACAAAAATAAAGTCTATAGCACAAGAGTATGACTTGCCTTTGGTAGCTACTTGGGACTCTCATTATCTCTCACAAGATGACAAAGAAGCTCACGAAGCACTGCTTGCAGTAAACACCGGTAGTGAAGTATCACAAAGTGCTTTTAGTATGAAAGATGGCGACTATTCTTTCATCGACGAGGAGGAAGCTAATAAAATATTTAACGAGGAACCAGAAGCTATAACAAACACTCTAAAGGTAGCAGAACTTGTGGACCTAGAAATAGAACTGGGCAACCTATACTTCCCTGACTTCAAAATAGAAAGTGGTAAAGACGCAGATGAAGAACTGAGGGATTTAGCTATGGCTGGATTTGAGAGAAGAGGTATAAACCCAGACAAAACATACCTAGATAGACTAGAATATGAACTAGGTATCATAAAAATGAAAGGATATCCTTCTTACTTCTTGGTAGTAGCAGACCTGATAGCCTTTGCCACTAAGAACGGTATCCTTACCAACATTAGAGGTTCTGTGGCTGGATCACTTACTACTTACCTACTAGGTATCACACTCGTTGATCCTATAGAATACCAGATACCTTTTGAAAGATTCCTAAACCCTGAAAGACCTTCTGCTCCCGATATCGACATGGACTTCGCCGATAACAGAAGAGATGAAGTATTAGAGTATGCAAAAGAAAAATACGGTGAAGACCGTGTAGTGCAGATAGGTACCTTCGGTACCATGATGGCTAGAGGTGCTGTCAGAGATATAGCCCGAGCTCTCGGATACTCTTATACTATAGGAGACAGGATAGCTAAAATGATACCTATGGGTAGCCAGGGTTTTCCTATGACTATAGAAAAAGCACTTGAGCTAGAACCAGAACTAGATGAGTCATACAAAACAGAAAGAGACACTAGAATAATAATAGACACAGCTCTAAGGATAGAAGGATGCGCCAGACACATCAGCGTACATGCGGCAGGGGTGGTGATATCACCAAAACCTCTTTACGAATTCACCCCAGTCCAACTCGACCCTAAAGGAGGAAAACTCATCACTCAATACGATATGTATTCTATAGAAGATGCTGGCCTACCAAAGTTCGACTTTTTGGGTATCAGAAACTTGGCCATACTCGCCGACGCCATCAAGCTAGTAGAAAAGATCCACGGAGTAAAAGTCGATATTCAAAAAATACCAAGAGATGACAAAAAAACATTTGAGCTTTTGGCGAGAGGAGAAACGGAAGGACTTTTCCAACTCAACGGATCTGGTATGACAAAATGGCTAAAAGAACTAGAGCCTACTACTATATACGACATCAACGCGATGGTAGCTTTGTATAGACCAGGACCTATGCAGTTCATCCCAGACTACATCGCCAGAAAAAGAAATCCAGCACTGATCAAATACGCAGACCCAGCACTAGAACCGATACTTAACAAGTCTTATGGTGTCTTGGTGTATCAAGACGACCTCCTTATGATGGCACACAACCTAGCAGGGTACAGCTGGGGTGAAGTAGACAAATTCCGAAAAGCTGTGGGTAAGAAAATACCAGAAGAGATGGCCGCTCAAAAAGAAAAGTTTATCAAAGGTTGTGTAGAGCATTCTGGTTGGAGTATGGAAAAAGCTAAAGAAATCTGGGCTTGGATAGAGCCTTTTGCAGCTTACGGTTTCAACAAAGCTCACTCTGCTTCTTATGGACTTGTTGCGTACCAGACAGCATACATGAAAGCCAACTACCCTACTATATACATGGCTTCCATACTTACAGCCGAATCAAAAGATGTAGATAAGATAGCTGAAATAATACGTGAATGTGAAAGAATGAATATCAAAGTCTTACCTCCAAACATAAACCAAAGTTTTGGTGGTTTTACTGTGGTAGAAGATGACAATGGAAACATCAAGGATTCTAAGACTATCAGGTTTGGCCTATACACTATAAAAAACCTCGGAGGAGATGTAGCAGACGCAATAATAGAAGAAAGAAAAAAAGGCGGAGTCTTTAAAGATATAGATGATTTTCTTCATCGTATAACTCATAAAAACCTAAATAAAAAATCTCTAGAAGCTCTTATCAAAGGTGGGGCTTTGGATAAGATCGGCGACCGTAGCACTTTGCTCGGCAACCTAGAAGAAATACTTGAATACAACCGTCTACAATCAAGCACAGCTCATCAAGACTCTTTGTTTGGTGCGATGAATGTAAACACAAACGGTATAACTTTAAAGGAGTCTCCTACTATACCAAAGAAAGATCTTTTAGCTTGGGAAAAAGAACTACTAGGACTTTATATATCAGGTCACCCGTTGGAAGAGTTTCAAGAAAAGATAGATAATACCAAAAACAACATAACAAAGATAAAAAACATGGGTATACCCCAAAGCACTGTTATACTCATAGGATATGTAGAGTCCTTAAGAGAAGTAAGGACTAAAAACGGAGACTCTATGGCATTTCTAAACCTGGTAGATAAAAGCGGAAACATAGAAGCCACATTATTCCCAAAAACATTTGAATCAAAAAAGAGCCACGTAGCCCAAGACACTGTGGTGGCTATAAAAGCAAAAATCCAAAACAGAAATGGAGACATAGGTCTTCTTGTAGACGATATAAAAATACTAGAAACAACAGAAAAATAACCCATATACCAGGTGGAAAAAGCCCGATTTTATGGTAATATTTGTGTATGGAAAATATAGATTTATCCCACAAAAGACATACTTTGGCTCACCTTTTAGCTCAAGCAGCAAAAGAGTTATACCCTAAAGCCAAACTCACTCTAGGTCCCGCTATAGATAGTGGCTTTTATTATGATATAGACTTTGGTGGTGATAAACTGACGGACGAAGATCTGCCTAAAATAGAAAAGTTAATGAAGAAAAATCTATCTTCTTGGAAAGAATTTACCCACGGAGAAGTGTCAAAAGAAGACGCTATAAACATATTTGATGGCAACGAATACAAGAAAGAACTTGTAGAAGAAATATCAGAAAGAGGCGAAAAGATCACCCTTTATACATGTGGAGGTTTTACTGACCTTTGTCGTGGTGGACACTCAGAAAATCCTGCAAAAGAAATAAAAGATGGCTCCTTCACTCTAGACAAGATAGCTGGAGCTTATTGGAGAGGAGATGAGAAAAACCCTATGCTCACTCGTATATACGGACTTGCTTTTGATACAAAAGAAGAACTAGAACAATATCAAAAAATGTTAGCTGAAGCTAAAGAAAGAGATCATCGTAAAATAGGTCAAGAAATGTCTTTGTTTTCTTTTTCCGATCACGTCGGACCAGGACTACCACTATGGTTGCCAAATGGCGCAGTCATAATAGAAGAGTTAGAGAAACTAGCTAAAGAGACTGAATTCAAAGCAGGATATAAAAGAGTTCGCACTCCTCATATAGCAAAAGAAAGCATGTATCTCACATCTGGACATCTTCCATACTATGAAGAGTCTATGTACCCTTCTATGGAATACGAAGGAGGTAAATACTATCTGAAGGCTATGAACTGTCCTCATCATCATCAGATATTTGCTGCAGAACCAAGAAGCTATCGTGACCTACCTCTACGTTTGGCAGAATATGGTACATGTTATCGTCACGAAAAATCAGGAGAACTTTTTGGTCTCATGCGTGTGAGATCACTCCAGATGAACGATGCTCATATTTACTGTACAGAAGAACAATTTGCAGATGAATTCCGAGCAGTAAATGACATGTATCTGAAATATTTCAAAATATTTGGAATAGAAAAATACGTTATGCGTTTCTCTAAACATGATCCAAAAAAACTTGGCCAAAAATACGTTGATGAACCAGAATTATGGAAAAAGACAGAGGAAATGGTCAGAAATGTACTTGTAGAATCAAACATACCTTTTGTAGAAGTAGAAGACGAAGCTGCTTTTTATGGACCTAAGATAGATGTTCAGGTATGGAGCGCTATAGGAAGAGAATTTACACTAGCTACAAACCAAGTAGACTTTGCTGTACCAAAAAGATTTGATCTGTCTTACACAAGCAGTAGTGGTAAAGCAGAGACACCTCTTTGTATACACAGAGCTCCTCTTGGTACTCATGAAAGATTTAGTGGTTTCCTTATAGAACATTATGCTGGTAAGTTCCCTCTTTGGCTTTCTCCACTGCAAATAGCGATAGTGCCTGTGAAAGATACTCATGTAGAATTTGCAAAAGAGTTAGCAAAAAGTCTCGAGGATAAATACATAAGAGTAGAAACATTTACGGACAACGAGAGCTTGGGTAAAAGAATACACAAAGCCAAAAGTTTAAACACTCCTTATATAGTAGTCATAGGAGACAAAGAAATAGACTCTGGAAATCTAACTATAGAAAAAAGAAATGGCGACAAAGTAGAATTTTCAAAAGAGGAATTTATAAAAATCTTAGAAGATAAGATAATAAATAGAGATCCTCAAGAATAATTATTATTAAATAAAATATATTATGTTAAAAAACAACGAATACAACATAATGATGCAGATAGTGGAAGAACATAAGTCACTTTGGAGAATAAAAAATGAATACATGAAAGATTCCGAAAGTGACGAAGAGACAAAAGCTTTCTGGGAACACCTAGCAAAAGAAAAAGAAAGTCACATAGAAAAACTCACTAAAATGATAAAAGAAAGACTCTAAAACAAAAAGCGCCCATAGGGCGCTTTTTATATGTCTATTTCTGCCATCTTGGCGTTGGACTGGATGAAGCTCTTTCTTGGTGCTACATCACTACCCATAAGCATATCAAATACTTGGTCTGCGTCTTCTGCATCTATGATAGACACTTGTTTCAAGATTCTTTTTTCAGGATCCATAGTAGTCTCCCATAGCTCCTCTGCGTTCATCTCTCCGAGACCCTTATATCTCTGAACGTGCCATTTACTAGCTTTCTTTTCGTTTTTTACTGTATCTTCTTCTGATTCCTCTTCGCTTTCTTCTTCATCATCTATATCAAAAGCCTCTTCACCTGTGATAGCCAACTTTTCTTCTTCAGTGTAAGCAAAGAAAGATTCTTTTCCTTTCTTGAGTTTGTATAGAGGTGGTTGAGCTATGTATATATAACCTCCTTCTATAAGAGGTTTGAAATATCTGTAGAACAGCGTAAGTACCAAAGTACGAATGTGTGCACCGTCTACGTCGGCATCTGTAGCTATTATTATCTTATGATAACGAAGGTTGGAAACATCAAATGTATCTCCTATAGCAGTACCGAGTGCTACCACGAGGTTTTTGATCTGTTCTGAAGCCAACATCTTATCTAGTCGAGCTCTTTCAATATTTAAGATCTTTCCTCGGAGTGGTAAGATGGCTTGAGTTCTTCTATCTCTTCCAGTTTTAGCTGTACCTCCAGCAGAGTCTCCCTCCACAATAAATAGCTCGCTTTCTTCAGCACTTTTTGTCTGGCAGTCAGCTAGCTTTCCTGGTAATGTCATACCTTCTAGTGCACCTTTTCTAAGCACAGAATCTTTTGCTGCTTTTGCTGCTTTTCTAGCTCTTACCGCTAACAGAACTTTATTTATTATCGCTTTCGCATCGTCAGGATTTTCTTCCAAGAAAGTAGAGAAAGCGTCCCCAAAAGCTGTAGCCACAGCTCCCTGAGCTTCTGGTGAACCTAACTTTCCTTTTGTCTGACCTTCGAATTGTATCTCTGGCAATTTCACAGATACTACAGCAGTGAGTCCTTCAAGTACGTCATCTCCAGTAAAAGCCCCGTCGCTATCTTTTACAATGTTACTTTTTTTTGCGTAAGTGTTTAGAGTACGAGTAAGCGCTGTTTTAAATCCAGTGACGTGTGTACCCCCTTCTGGGTTGTATATGTTGTTGGCAAAAGCTGCTAGTTTTGTAGAAAATTCATCTATGTACTGAAGAGCGATCTCTACTTGGACTCCGTCTAGTTCTTTGTCTACGTAAAATATATTTGGGTGAATTATCTTTTGTACTCTGTTGTAAAACCTGACTAGAGATTGCAAACCTCCTTCGAAGTAGAAAGTGTAAGAAGGCAGTTCTGGTGCCACTTCACGGAAATAGAAAAAGTCATCTAACTTTTTACCTTTTTCCAAACCTCCATCCCACTCTCTAGCGTCTACTACTACGATACGAAGACCTTTTACTAGATAAGCTTGTTGACGAAGATGGTTTACTACTCTTTGCAGTTCAAATTGTAAGTCACCAAATATTTCTTTATCAGGTTCAAAAGTAACTATGGTTCCTTTTAGTTTTGATGTTGCGATTTTTTTTACTGCGGCTTTTTTCTTTCCTTGAGAATATTCTTGCATAAAATGCCCACCGTCATGATGCACTTCTGCTTTTGTGTATATAGAAAGAGCGTTGACCACAGAAGCTCCCACTCCGTGTAGACCTCCGGAAACTTTATATCCTTCTCCTCCGAACTTACCTCCGGCGTGCAGTGTAGTCATGATAGTTTCTAGAGCAGAAACTTTTGTCTTTGGGTGGATATCAGTAGGTATACCTCTTCCGTTGTCTGTGACTCTTATTCTGTTACCAGGAAGTAGTACCACTTCGATGTGATCACAGTGTCCTCCCATAGCTTCGTCACGAGAGTTGTCGAATATTTCCCAAATAAGGTGATGCATACCGTCAGCTCCTGTGCCTCCGATATACATTCCAGGCCTTTTTCTTACCGGCTCTAGACCTTCCAATATGGAAATATCTTTAGCGCTATAAGACGATTTTGCTTGTTTTTCTTTTGCCATAAGTACTCTAAATTATACCAAAAAAAGCTAGTCTTTCCTAGCTATTTTTTACGAAAAATACCCTTTAAATAAAGGATATTTTATCGTATTTCAACACCTTTTTCAGATGAAAGAGCTTTATATATTTTATCCATGGTAGGGGCTATTTCTTCGTCTGTTAGAGTCCTATCTTTTGATTGAAAAACTAGTCTAAAAGCATAAGAATTCCTACCATCCTTGGAAAATGAATCTATCAGAGTAGGTCCTACTAAGACGTTTTCATCTAGGTTTTCTTTGATTATATTTTCTATGATATCAGAGTCTTTGCCTTCTTCTACCCAGACAGAAACATCTCTAGTGATAAATGGAAACAAAGACCACTGTGTAAAAAGATTTTTATAGTTCTGATAATCTAGCCCGTCCAATATATTTTCGTACTCTTTTATATCTTCTTTTACAAATTCTTCCAGACTCATTTCTGTCACATTACCATTTTCTACAAAAGCCACGTTGGTCACTTCCTCACCCTCTTGTGGATACACATCACCTATTTCAAATATTTTGAGATTTTTAGCATCTTCTTCAAAAAGTGGTGCGTTATTTTTATTTAGATCATATGCTTCTTTGAGTAATGTAGCCAAATCCTTTCTCATGGCTTCTTTACCTTTCGGTGCATAAGCTAGCTCTACCTTACCTTTCTTGACCAGAGAGTATGTCATAACTTCTTTGAAACCTTTCTCTGTTAGATTTTTCTTGGCTAAAAGATATTTTGCATATGAATGATTTATATTTGGAGAAAATCCTATTTTAGGTAGTATCCCTTCGACTTTCTCAAACCCTATGACTCTACCCACTTCTTCCACTAGGTCATGTGGTCCTTCTAGGTCAAGACGAAGTGACGGAACTGTAATAATAAATGAACCTCCGTCCGAGACGGATCCGCCTTGGGCGGAAAACTTCATTCTTTTCCAAACACTTTCTATTTTTTCTACAGAAAAGTTTGTACCGAGTTTGCTATTTATATAGTCTGAACTTACTTCTATCTTTCTTTTTGTTTCCCACTTATCTTTGTCTTTGAAAACATCTACAATTTCTTCAAATTCTGCCTCCGGACACATTTCTGCTATCAAAGCAGAAAGTTCCAACATCGCATACTCTGCGCGTACAGGAGAAAGATCATTTTCAAAACGCTTTAATGCGTCAGTAAAAAGTGCAAGTCTTCTCCCTGTCTTTCTTGTAGAAACTGGTTCAAAGTTTGCCACTTCTATTATTATATCTGTCGTTGTACTTTCTACTTCTGCCTTTTTGCCTCCCTTCACTCCAGCAATAGCAAGAGGGCTGCCTTTTCCATCTTGGACGGTAAGATCTCCTTTGTCTAAAACTTTTTCTTCACCACCTAAAAGAGAAATTTTACTTTCTGAATCTACTTCTTTTATTATTATTTTTTCTCCTACCTTTTTTGCATCAAAAACGTGTGTTGGATTTCCACAATCAAACATCACTATATTTGTCGCATCGACAACATTGTTTATAGATTTCTGTCCTATAGACTCTAGATGCTTCACAACCCAATCGGGTGAAGGACCAATTTTTACATTGCGAACAACACGCCCCATATACCTACGACACTTTTCACTTTCTATTTCTATTTTTAGATTTGTCTTTTTAGGTTTTGGAACTTTGTAGTATTCTACAGGACTTTTGTATTCGATATCCAAAAGTGCAGAAAGTTCTTGTGCGACACCTTGATGAGAAAGCAAATCGTGCGCACGGTTCGGTAAAATATTTATATCAAATACCCAATCATAAATCCCGTTAGAGGCAGGATCTACTATAGATCCGTCGGCTCTAATCGGGACCATACTTTCTACTTCACAAAGGTGAAAAGTGAAAACATCCCAGAGTTTCTCTGGTTCACATATATCTGGTATGTATGATTTGAGCCAGTTATAAGATATTTTCATAATTAGGTTGAATTAATATTATAATATTCGCAAGAAAATAGATATTGATCGATAAAAATTTTTTTTAATATCTCAATAGAATTTTTCTCGTAAAAAACCAGAAGTGCGTTTCTGTACGATTCCTCATCCACATTTCTATATGACAGAGGTGCGTTTCCTTCCATAAGTAGCAGAGTATTGGCTAAAAGTCTCGCCGTTCTTTTGTTTCCATCTTCAAATGGTTGGAGGTAACTAATACCAGCAACCGCCATAAGTGCTCTCTCATAGGAACTGTTAAGTTTGTTTAGCAAAACTACAAATCTATCAAATTCCTCTTCTATTGTTTGCGGTATGTCTATGGGTAAATACGAAGACCCTGTAATACCAACCGGGGAATTACGCAAACCAGATTTTACTCCGAGTCCTTTTATTAAATAATCATGGAGAGTATATATCTGATCTTTGGTTATAGTCTTTTCGTGCCGTAGATCCAAACAGTACTCAAAAGCTTTTTTGTGATTGAGTATCATCACAGACTCTTCTTTTGAATGACCAGGTGCCTCGACCCCTTCTTTTATAAGTTTTTCCGTATCAAGAAGTGTGTAAGTATTCCCTTCTATTTTGGAAGATTTCCATGATAACTCAATGACAAATCTTTCTAACTCCTTCTTTTCAATACTTTTTGATAGTGTGCTAACTTTTTGTTTATATCCTTTACTTGCACCTTCTAACCTTAACAACTCTTCTCTACTCAATATATGCAAGGAAGCAAGGTCATGGATAAGAGAGAAATTATAATCTCGTCTTCCTTTTCTTTCTTTCTCAGAAAGTGCGAAGTACTCTTTTTCATCTATGGGTGCGTGAAATATACCATATGTGGTAAGAGTATACTTAGTACTCCTACCTTTTCCATATACTTCCAATATACCACTTTCCACCATTTCAGTAAGGTGTCTTTTTACTGTAACAAGGGAGACGTCAGTTCCTATTCCGGAATATATTTCTGAAGACTTCAATTGCTCTACGTGCAACATTGCCATATATTTCCATATTTTATTTATCGTATCATTCATATCTATTTATCGTATCACATTGATACGATTAGTCAATAATACAGTGTTCAGAGGTATAATTACATATTCTAACCGTAGTAGATGTATTCAATTCATACACAAACCTAGACGAATTAGTTGGTCCAGGATCATATAATATATATTTTTATGACGGAGCAACAGGAGCACTGCTAGAACCTGCAGGCGACCAAGAAATGCACGTTATAGATATAAAATAGTTTTCTAAAACTGATTTATTCTCAAGTCTCCTAGGTAGAATATTATAGATATTAGGAATATGAGATTTTAGTCAAAAAAAATATTTTCACTCCACTATTCAACCAAATACGTAACACTTGTTATGTCATAACCATTGAACTCAGTATCATCATAAGGAACATTGACCCTTTTAAGCTCAAGTGAAGATAAGTATGAAAATAGTGTTGGTCTATTGGTAGAACTCCCACCAGAGTGATCGTCTATTACAATTGCAAGTTTTCTTCCTGTCCTATCTGCCAACTCTTTTATATATTCAGTATATTTTTTGTAGAAATCAGAGACTTTTAGTTCATTTATAACATTTTCTATAGGGTTAAGCCCTCTTATCACAAGAAGTGGGTCACCATTTTTAGAAGTGGTTTCTATTAGCAAGCAAGAACCTGCAATCCTCTCATTAGCAGTTCCAGGATTTTGAATCATCGATACAGAGGTAAAGTTCGGAAATGTAGCAGGGATGGTATCACTATATTTATCAGCCCAACAAGCATCAGCCATGTGACCAGAAAACTCCAGAAGAAGCCCTCTTGTTGGTACAAACTGCATTTTTTTTGTACCAATAGTATCTTGATTTTCCATAAGATTGAGCTCTTCTGATAAAGCACTGGTATTGATAGTTTTTTCGAAGACAGATAGGGCTTCTTTGTCGGTAAAATAATCTGCAAATGTTTCTTGGTTTGTGATATGGTCTATAAAATTCAAAACCCAAGAAATATCTTCTTTGTTTGGTCTTTTTGTATTGATTCTATCAATGTTGTAAGAAAGAGCTTGTCTGTTTTTAGCATAGGAAAAAGTAAATATAGCTTTTCTTAATAAGTTTTCTGTACCCTTAAGTCCAGAAAGAAATTTATAGTTTTCTTGGAAACTTTCTATCGATCGCGTATTTATAGATTCTAACTTTTCTAGCCTCTTTTCTAGAAAAGGCCTACCCTTTTCTGGTACAGTTTCTAGTTTTTCTTTGAGCTTCGTAATCTCGGTTTTCAATATGACATCTAGGTCTTTTGCTATAGAAGAAAGCTTGTTTCTGTCGTCTGACTCATAAAGCTCTTTAGCATTTTTTATATCTTCTACCAAAGTAGTGAATCTGTTTACAAATTGTTCAGAATATTCAAAACCAACTCTAGCTTCTTTTGAGACTTTGTCTATATTCAATACAGGACTTGGAGTATAGTTTGGGTTGAGTGGTTCTATGTCATATTCACTACTTTTAGAGACTTCTATATATCTTTCTAGTATCTCATCGAAGTTGTGACCTTCACCAGTCCACTCTGCTTGGTCAAAGCGTATATATTTCTTGAAATATATTTTGGCAAATTCATTTTCTACAAGCACTTTTGGATCAAAATCTTCTTTGAGCATCTCTTGTTTTAAAACCCTAAACCAGTTTTCTAGCTGGTTTATACCAGTATCACCTACATTTTTTATACCCATATCCAGAAGATATTGAGGTATCTCAGACTTATCTCTTGCGTCTGCAACGCACTTGATCATTTCATATGATTCTTTGTCCGCAGAAGTGCCAAATATATCTATAGTCTTTTTGATATTTTTGTCCAAAACAGTTTTGGATTGTACTTGAATTAATATTTGTACTTCTATATTTTCATTGAAAATCTCAAATAGTTCTTTGTATTTCTCTTCAGGTAA
>JACKGL010000005.1 GCA_020631955.1 Candidatus Nomurabacteria bacterium
ACCATCTCTTCACCTTTAGATGTATTACCTATGACCATACCTTCATATACTTCTGTCGCTGGTGCTATATACAAAATACCTCTATCTTGTAGATTCCAAAGTGAGTATCCAAGAGCTTTTCCGTTTTCCATAGAAACCATACTTCCGACTTCTCTCTTCTTTATTTCTCCTACATAGTCCTCAAAACCTATAACACGAGAGGACATGATACCTTCTCCTTTAGTATCTATCACAAACTGTCCTCTGTACCCAAACAAACCTCTTGTAGGGCCTTTAAACATCATACGCACTGAAGCGTCGTGTATTTTCATATCTATCATAGAGAAAGATCTTAGCCCTAGTTTTTCGATAATAGCTCCTTGGTATTCGCTAGGTGTATCTATAGTCACTTCTTCAAATGGCTCTAGTTTTTGCCCGTCTATTTCTTTGAAAATAACCTTTGGTTGTGAGACCTGTACTTCATACCCTTCTCTTCTCATGTTTTCCAAAAGAACAGCTATGTGCATCTCACCTCTTCCATAAACTTTATACCCTTCTATGTCTCTGTTTGGATCTGGAGTAAAATCTACTTTAAGCCCTACGTTGATCTCTAGTTCTCTTTCTAATCTTTCTTTTATTTGTCTTGATGTCACAAACTTTCCTTCTCTTCCAGCAAAAGGAGAGTTGTTTACAAGAAAGTCTAGTACTATTGTCGGTTCGTCTATAGATATAGCAGGAAGTAGATCTACATCTTTATCTTTGGATATTGTCTCACCTATAAATATATCGGAAATACCTGCGATCATTACTATGTCTCCAGCTTCAGCTTCTGTCACCTCTTCTCTTTTCATACCTTTGAAAGTAAATAGTTTTGTTATCTTTGCTTGTCTTACAGAACCTTCATGATTTTTTACAAAAATAGTATCTCCAGCTTTTGCTATACCTTCATACACTCTACCTACAGCTAGTCTACCTAAAAAGTTGTCATAAGCTAGATTAAAAGCTTGCATACGAAAAGTTGCTGTTGTGTCGTTTTTAGCCACAGGAACTTTTTCTAAAATAGTTTCAAAAAGTGGTTCTAAGTTTTCACGAGGATCATCCTCTTTTCTCATGGCCACACCATCTCTACCAACAGCATACACAGTGGTAAAATCTAGTTGTTCTTCTGTAGCACCAAGCTCCATGAAAAGTTCAAATACCGCGTCATGAGCTTCCTGACAATCAGCTCCTGGTTTGTCTATCTTGTTTAAGACTACTATAGGACGAAGTCCCAGCTCTAGGGATTTTTTTAGAACAAATCTGGTTTGAGGCATTGGCCCTTCTTGAGCATCTACTATAAGTAGTACTGAGTCTATAGAACGGAGCACACGTTCTACTTCACTACCGAAGTCTGCGTGACCTGGTGTATCTACTATATTTATCTTAGTACCTTTATATTCTACCGAAGTATTTTTTGCGTAAATAGTGATACCTCTTTCTTTTTCTATCTGGTTTGAGTCCATAGAAGCACCTTCCTCTAGGGCACCACAAAAAGCCAACATCTTATCAGTAAGAGTGGTCTTGCCGTGGTCTACGTGTGCTATTATCGCTATGTTTCTAATCTCCATGTAATTGATATTATATATTTTTTTAACTCTTGTGTGCCGCTATGCCTGCCCGTCCGTAGCTTTATGCGAAGGCGGGTTTCTAATTTCCATATCTCGAAAAAAAATAAGGCCGTACGCCTTGTGAGAAAACTATATCATAAAATAACTTTTTTACAATTTCATTGGATTTATCATATTTTCTATTTCCATAAGGCGATTATATTTACAAACCCTTTCTCCTCGAACGGGTGAGCCTGCTTTTATAAAATCACAAGCTAAACCTACCGACAAATCAGCGATAAATGTATCTGTGGTCTCGCCTGATCTGTGAGATACAAAAGGTGCCCAGCCGTATTCTTTGGTCATAGACACTGCTTTTATAGTCTCTGTTAGGGTTCCTATCTGATTGAGTTTTATTAATACAGAGTTTATAGATTTTTTTTCGAACGCAGTCTTGATCCTATCAACATTTGTAACAGTAAGGTCGTCCCCTACTATTTTTACTTTATCTCCTAAAACATCTACAAATTCAGAAAACCCCTGCCAATCATCTTCAGCCAAACCATCTTCAATAGATATAAGCTGGTGTTTTTTAAACAAGTCTTCATACCAACTAATAAGTTCGGAGCTAGTCAGATCTCTTTTGATACCATCGATATTTATTCGATACTTATCTTCTTCAAAAAATTCAGACGCTGCTGCATCTATACCTATCCGTACATCATCCAAAGAATAACCAGCGTCAACAATAGCTTGTCTTATCAAATCAAAAGCTTCGTCATTTGATGAGAGTTTAGGTGCAAAACCACCTTCGTCACCGACACTTGTAGCATAACCTTTCCCGACAAGTATCTTCTTAAGGGCAGAAACAACTTCCACTGCTACTTCTACTTTTTTCGTAAACGAATCAAATCCAACAGGTGCAACCATAAACTCTTGTATATCAAGACCACTATCAGCATGTCTTCCTCCGTTTAGTATGTTGAACATTGGTTGTGGTAGCATAACTTCCTTGGTGCCAGAAATAAGAGAGACATATTCATAAAGCTCAACATTTTGTTTGTTAGCACAAGCTCTGGCAAAAGCTAAAGATACTCCCAAAATAGCGTTGGCACCTAGCCGAGACTTGTTATTTGTACCATCTAGATCTATCAAAGCTCTATCTAAGGATTCTTGATCAAAACTTTTATCTTTAAGGTGGTTATTTATCTCAGTATTTACATTTAAAACAGCTTTGGTAACTCCAAGCCCTCCGTATCTCTTTGTGTCATGATCACGCAACTCAATAGCTTCATGAACACCTGTACTTGCCCCAGAAGGAACAGAGGCTTTCCCGTAAACCTGACCATCTACTACACACTCTACTTCAACAGTAGGGTTGCCTCGTGAATCTAAAATTTCTCTTGCTTTAAGCGATAGTATTTTTACCATATATTAATTAATCCTTTTTAAAGTATTAAAATGCACTTCACCTTGCAGGTGTTTTTCAGCTTCAGTAATAATTTTTTCCATCACTTTAACTGCTTCGGCAGGATACATACCTTTAGCGGTTTCTTCAGAAAGCATGACAGCGTCAGCGCCTTCTAAAATAGCAGTAGTTACATCTGTGACTTCAGCCCTCGTAGGACTAGGATTATCCACCATAGAGAGAAGCATCTGTGTAGCCACGATAACAGGTTTACCAAAACCTTTAGCTTTCTTTATTAAACTGTCTTGAACAAATGGAACTTGTTCTATTTTTATATTATCACCCAAGTCACCTCTTGCTATCATCACAGCGTCGGCAGAATCAATAATCTCATCAATATTATTTAAAGCTTCCTTTCGTTCGATCTTTGCAATAATTTTCTGCTTACCTTTATGTCTATCTATGACCTCTCTACATTTATGTATATCCTCCTTACTCGATACAAAAGATACTGCTATATAATCAACTTCATATTCCACAGCAAACTTTATATATTCCTCATCTTTTTCAGTGATAGCAGATAGAGCGTCATGGTTAAAAGTATGTCCGTCTTCATGCTGAATACGAGGTCCAGGCAAATCCACAATAACAGGTACTTGTCTTTTGAATTCTGTTTCTATGTGTCTTATGAGTTTTATTTGATTGGAGTGCAATTCAAAATCTCCCCAAGAAAAATTGAGCCTAGCCGCACTGGACTGGTATGAAGTTATATCCTTGAGCACATCAGGGTTTGAAGATGCTGGTCCAAGTGTAAATACAATTTGTGCTTTAGAAAAAATCATGCGGGTACGTTTGATTCAGTTTGGCGAACCTCTTTACTTATAATATGACCCTCATCGTCTACATCATAGATAATAATCCCGCCAAAAGGCACTTCAACATTGGCTATACCTTCGTCAGATATATTTTCAATATATTTAACCAAAGCTCTAAGAGAGTTTCCATGAGCAACAACCAAAACATTTTTTCCTTCTTTAACTTTAGGTAAAATATTACTGAGAAAATAAGGTACAGCACGGTCATAGACCATCTTTAGTGTTTCCCCGTTTGGTATAGGATAGTCCCAATCTCTTCTGACTTTATTCCAATTCTCCTCCCCTATAAGCTCTTGCATGTCCCATTTGTTTTTCCCGGTATAATCACCATAGTCTCTTTCATTAAGAGCTGAAGAGTGCTCTGTCGGTACTTCAAAACGCTCACACACATTGAGCATACATGAAAGTGTTTCTATGGAGCGTACTTGCATAGAAGCAAAAGCTTGATCTATTCTAAGATCTTTTATCAAAAGACCCATATCTCCAGCTTTTTGAAATCCGTATTCTGTTAGATGTCTGTCACGTCTACCAGTCCAAAGACCTTTTTTGTTCCAATCTGATTCATGGTGACGTGATAATATTAGCTTACCTTCCATATAAAGAATTATGAATTTACAATATTTCTTGGTGTCCTTCCTTCAAAAAAATCGACAATATTATTCGCTGCTATCTCTGCCATTTGATCTCTAGTCTCATTACTTGCAGAAGCTATGTGTGGTGTAAGAACAATGTTTTGAAGTTTTTTAAGACCGGAAGATATTTTTGGTTCAAACTCAAACACATCTAGACCTGCTCCTGCTATCACTCTATTCTTTAATGCAAACTCAAGAGCCTTCTCGTCGACAACCGGACCTCTAGAAGTATTTACCAAAAAAGCTGTAGGTTTCATCATTTTAAGATGTTTTTCATTTATAAGATGTCTTGTAGAGTCTAGAAGAGGAACATGTAAGCTCACAAAATCTACCTGCGGTAGTAGAGTGTCAGGAGAGTCACAATAAGTAGCATCTAGTTCTTTTTCTATTTGTTCGTTTCTATTTACGTCTGTATACAAAATCTTCATTCCAAGATTTTTTGCATATTTTGCAACACGTCCACCTATCCTACCTGTACCTATAAGACCTAGAGTCTTCCCCGCTACATCAGTTCCAATAAAATTCATTGGTGACCATCCTTTATATTTACCAGCACGAACAAATTTATCTCCTTCTACTATCCTAGTCGCCAAACAAAGCATAAGTGCGATTGTGTGCTCCGCTACAGCTTCAGAAGACATATCAGCTGGTGCATTTGCGACCACGATACCACGCTCCTTTGCTGCTGCTATATCTATATTATCGAACCCAGTAGCATAGTTTACATACAACTTTACACTTGGCGCAACTTCAAATACTTTTTTATCTATTTTGTCAGTAAGCAGAGTCAGCACTGCGTCGTATTGCTTTTTCCGCAAGAAAGAAATTATCTGTTTCTGTGTAGGGATAGAAGATTTAGGATTTACATCTACTGTATAACCTTTTTCTTTCAAAATCTTGATCCCAATATCTGGGATTTCTCTGGTGACAAAAATATTTTTACTCATACCAATATTATAACAATTATTGATATCAATTACGAATACCAAATATTAGTAAAATAAAGCCTATCAATGAGCCAATGATCGGGATTTCACGTCGTCGCAAGCTCCTCTTTGGAAACCACTCGGTTTCCAACGCTGCGCTGCCTTCCTCCACAGGGAAACTACCGTTTCCCTGACACCCTTCCCTATTCAATCAAAATTAATGAGCCAATGATCGGGATTGAACCGATGACCTCTCCCTTACCATGGGAGTGCTCTACCAACTGAGCTACATTGGCAAATAATAAACCTACAATTATTTATGCGTAGTATTATATCACAGCAAACTACCACAATAACTGAATATAGCGAAGTTGGTACCCAACTCCCGCCCGAATGTACCATTCGGTACGGGCGGGGAGCTACATTGGCTTATAAAGTGTCTCAATGTTATCAAACTTTTATATTTTTTCAAAGCAAAACTGCCCTGATACACAGGATAGTTTTTAGTGTTGCGGGTGGTGGACGCTTCGCTATCTCACTTCTGGGAAACCCACGGTTTTCCCAATCCTTTCTCCACGGGGAAACAAATGTTTCCCCGACCCCCTTCTTGTTCGACTCCAACCCAAAAACACAAAACACCTACTAATAAAAGTAGGTGTTTTATGTAATGTTGCGGGTGGTGGAATCGAACCACCTTCTTCAGGTTATGAGCCTGACGAGACACCATTTCTCTAACCCGCGATATGTGTAAGATAGTTTATAACATAAAAGTACTCATGAGACAACATAATATCTGTGATTTACCTTAAAACGCTTGAGTTTTATATGTAAACATGATATTTTATTTCTACCCTTAGCCGGGGTAGCTCAGTTGGTTAGAGCGTAGGACTCATAAACCTAAGGTCGGCAGTTCAATTCTGCCCCCCGGCACAATACCACTTTCTTTTTTTATAGAATTTGGTAGTATATGTATCACTTGTTTATAACAAGTTGCTGCAGAAATGCAGTAGTACCTGCCTACCGGTTTAGGTAGGGCTCAACTCAATATAAATTGAATTGATTCACTGCAGAAATGCAGCGGTAGCTCAACTGGTTAGAGCACCCGCCTGTCACGCGGGAGGTTGCGGGTTCAAGTCCCGTCCGCTGCGCATCGATTGATTAAATAATTTTCTTATGCTATCGTCAGATTAAATTTAATCAACTTAAAATCAAATACCATGGTTGACTTCAAAAAACCTGATAGTCAGACGCAAATTATAAATTTGCAAAATATTCTGAAAACACCAAATGCAACCAAAGAAGATGTGGTGTTAGCTATGCTTCTTTCTATAATGATTTTTTTCCGAAATCGTCCTGGAAGGTTGAAAGATTATAAACCGTACTTTATCCACGGAACAGGATGTCATAATCCAACATCGGAAAAAACTGGTAAAACAGTCTGGGGTATATGGAGATATGAGATTACTATAGTAAGTACTGAGAAATCAAGACTTGAGATAAAATATGAGTACAAGAACCCTGGATACCTTAAAGCAGTTTTCAAAAGCGGTAAAAAGAAACGCATCGTTACAGGTGATATTTCAATACACAGGAAACTGTTTAAAAAAGAAAGGACAGTAAAAATAGCATCTGCTACGTGCTCTCAACCCGATCTTTTGATGAGGGACCTAAATAAATTTTTGAAAGACCCACTCGATGAACTGTTACGTGTAATTAATGAAATACGGAAGCCGGTTCTGTAAACATACTATAAAAGCACTCCAAAACAATATGGGTGCTTTTTATTTTAAACCTGATCGTTGACTTTTCACACTATATAGCGTATTATAAATTCATCAAATAATTACTATCAAAGAACTGAGTCGAGTTAAATTTTTGGGTTTTTGTTTGAAATTTAATAACTTGGTTTAAACGAACAAATGCAAAAAGGAACAATTGCACGTTTAACAGATAAAGGATTTGGCTTTATCACTCGCGAAGGCGAAGATAGAGATCTATTCTTTCATTCAAGTGAACTTCAAGGCGTAGCTTACAACGATCTAAGCGTAGGCCAAGAAGTAGAATTTGAAGTAGCACAAGGACCTAAAGGACCTAACGCTACAAACGTTAAACTAGCTTAACAAAAAAGACCGGAATTCCGGTCTTTTTTGTTTTATATATAATCAAATTCTCTAAAAACTTGTTCAAAGTTGGCCACACTTTCTAGTGCTTTCCTTCGAGATAAATTATACAAAGCTCCACCGTGAGCCACATCATTTCTTACTTTATGAGCTGACCAAGCTTTGTCCAAAGTGACAAAGTCTCCTACTTCTGCATTTTTTAACATTTCTCCTACGCCGTCTCCTGAATACCCTTCTTCCTTTAAAAGATCTTCCAACATATTATCCGCGTCAACTATAGCAAAACGCCAATCGTTCTCATTGTCACTTTCTAGGTGTTCTACTATGTTGTTCCATCTTTTTTGATTTATGAGTTTGTGTTCGTTACCACTAGCATAAGCCCCCGAAGCGGCTTCCCTCTCAAAAGCTGTGGCTTCATAATAATCTTCTTCTAGTTTTTTATCATCATCTTTATGAGTCTTATATATACCAATAATAAAATATATTATCATTATCAGAAAAACCAGACACAAAAGTATAGAGAAAAATTTTATCCAAACACTGTTTTGCAGCCACCAATCATCGATACCTGCAAAAAAGCTATAGATCTTATAAAACAAATATTCAAGATTCAAAAAAGTAGGGTCTACTAGTTTGTCTCCATTTATTATTTTGTCTATAAGTCCAGCTTCTTGCATGTTATTTTATTTTATCTTCTATATCTATACAAAAATCAATAAGTCTTTCGTCTTCATACTTTCTACCGGAAAAATGTATATCTAGTGGCATACCGTTGCTATGTTTGCCTGTAGGTACTGATATGGCAGGTATACCAGATATGTTGGCAGTAGAAGTAAATACATCAGAAAGATACATCTCTACTGGGTCACTAGTTTTTTCTCCTATCTTGAAAGCAGGGCTAGGTGTAGTAGGAGTAGCTATGACATCTACTTTTTCAAACATATCATCAAACTCCTTAGTGATGGCATTCTTCATGTTTACAGCTTTTTTGTAGTAGGAATCATAATACCCATGTGAAAGTACATAAGTCCCAAGCATAACTCTTCTTATAGTTTCTTTTCCAAAACCTTCTCCACGACTTTTCTTGTATACACCAGAAAGATCTTTATCACTTACTCTGTTACCATAACGTATACCATCAAATCTTGATAGGTTTGTAGACACCTCTGCCGGCATAATAATATAATACACCGCCAAAGAATAAGGAGCTAGAGGCAAATCTATAGGCACTATCTCATAACCTTCTTTTTCTAAAAGAGAAATATTGTTTTTAAAATTCTCCAACGTCTCTTTGTCTATACCTTCTATATCAACAAGTCCCCAAGGCACACCTATCTTTTTTACTTTCTTATCATTTTTGTTTTTTTGTCTTATTTCTTCTTTTATACTAGTAGCATCATTTTTGTCATAAAAACTTATGAAATCGTTTATTATCTTTGCGTCATGCGAGTCTTTTGTTATAGGACCTATCTGATCGAAAGAATTGGCCATAGAATAGAGTCCGTACCTAGTCACTAGTCCATATGTAGGTTTGAAGCCTACAACCCCACAGAAGGCAGCTGGTTGACGTATAGACCCTCCTGTATCAGAACCTAAGGCAAAAAGACACATACCAGACACCAAAGCACTCACACTACCTCCAGAAGATCCTCCTGGTACTCTGGTGGTATCTAGTGGGTTTTTAGTCACACCATACGCAGAGTTCTCAGTAGAAGAACCCATGGCAAACTCGTCCATGTTTGATCTACCTACTATCACAGCACCAGCTTCTAAAAGCTTTTGTACTACAGGTGAAGAATAAGAAGCTTTGTAGTTGCTAAGTATTTTAGAAGAAGAACTACTTATATGTCCTTTGTATAAAATATTGTCTTTTATCACTACTGGTATACCTGTGATGGCAGTAGCTTTACCACTATCTATCATATCTTGCGCTCTTTTTACATCATCTTTTACATCAAACACTTCCAAAAGCGCATTTAACTCCTGGTTTTTTTCTTTTATATTTTTTAGACACTCACCGACAAGATCTTCTACTGTTATATCTTTACTAAGTAGTTTTTTATGAGCTTCTTTTACTGTTAGTTCTTGTATATTAATCATCGTTTCTCAGTACTGTGTTAACCTTCAAAAATCCATCTTCTTGATCAGGAAAAGATTCTTTTATTATCTTGATAGTTTCTGCATCAGAACTCACCACGGTATCTTCACGGAAAGTGTTTTCATCATCGTATTTTATATCTATATCACCCGTTTCGACACTCTGTATTTGGTCCACATAAGCTAATATAGATTTGAAATCCTCAAGTAATGCAGTCTTTTCTTCTGTGTCGAGGTCTATCCTGGCTAGTTCTGAAAGTTTTGTAATATCATCAATATTCATAACAATATTATACACAAATTCGAGTATTATACTAAGCGAGATTTTTTATAAAATCCTCCCCTACTATCTTTACTTTGTAAGTCACAGCATCTTTGTATTTAGATCCAGGGTTTTCTCCAGCAACAACAAAATCTGTGTTTTTAGAAACTGAGCTAGATATTTTCCCACCGTGGGATTCGATGATCCTTTTTGCTTCTTCTCTAGACAAAGATTCCAATGTGCCAGTAAGAACAAAAGTTTTCCCAGAAAACTCTCCTTTTGGTTTTTCATATTTTTTAGGAACAACACCTAAAGAAAGTAGTTTTTCTATAAATTTTCTATGATGTTGGTCTTCCAAATACTCTAAAATACTTTCTGCCACGTTTGGCCCTATATTTTCTATTTCTTCCAAAGAGTCTTTGTCTGCTTTTAGAAAATTCTCTAATGTGTGAAATCTAGAAGACAAATCTTTTGCTGTCTCCTCTCCCACGTGTAGTATTCCTAGAGCAGAGATAAACTTGTTTAGCGGAGGTTTTTTCTTATCTTTTATATTTTCTATAATGTTGCTCGCACTTTTCTCTCCAAATCTCTCTAGATCGGCTAGGTCAGCCTCTGTCAGAGCAAAAAGATCAGCTGGGTCACTTATAAGACCTTCATCATTTAAACGTTCTATTATCTTTGGACCAACAGTATAAATATCCAAGACTTTCACAAAGTGTTCTATTCTTCTTAAGTTTTTTGCATCACATTTTTTGTTGGTACAATAATAAGCTACTGTATTTTTTCCATTACTTTCTCTTTTTTCTACTTCACCATCGCATACAGGACACATCTTTGGAAAAACAAAATCTTTCTCTTTACCATTTCTTAGTGCGGTAACCACACTCACTACTTCTGGTATAACATCTCCGGCTTTTTGTAACACCACAGTGTCACCTATCTTGATATCTAGTCTTTTTATCTGATCAGCATTGTGTAGTGTAGCTTTAGATACTGTAGAACCAGAAACCAAAGTAGGCTCTAATATAGCCAAAGGGGTAAGTACTCCAGTACGTCCTACTTGGACTATTATATCTTTTACTTTTGTTGTGACTTGTTCGGCTGGGAATTTGTACGCACACATATATCTAGGAGCCTTACCTACTATACCTAGTCTTTTTTGTAACTCTAGATCATCTACAGACACCACCACGCCGTCGGTACCAAATTCCAGACTTTCTCTCACCCCACCTATCTCTTTTATAAAACTTAAGACTTCTTTGAGAGAACTAGTTTTCCTCTCATATTCACTTACAGGAAATCCAAGTTCAAACAAAAGCTCGTGCTCTTTAGAGTGAGTGTCTATATTTTTTCCATAGTCTTCAGAAAGTAGCGCAATATCATAAGCAAAAAAATCCAAAGTTCTGTCTTTTACCACTTTTGGGTCTAGTTGTCTTAGACTTCCGGCAGCGGCATTTCTAGTATTGGCAAACTTTGTTTTGTTTTCCTTTTCTTGTTGTTTGTTTATCTTGTCGAGAACTTTCTTTCTCATTATCACTTCACCTCTTACCTCTATAAGCTCTGGTGCATTTTTTATAGAAAGAGGAATACCTCGAACCATTTTTATATTTTCTGTAATATTTTCACCCACAAACCCATCTCCTCTAGTGGCTCCGTAAACAAGCTCTCCCTTTTCATATCTTAAAGAAATAGCAAGTCCGTCAAATTTCAATTCTGAAAAATAAGATACTTTATCTGTCATAAGTATCTTTTCCACTCTTTCTTCCCATTTAGCAAGTTCATCTTCTGAAAAAACATCATTTAAGGAGAGCATTCTTTTTTCATGAGTGATCTTTTCAAACTTATCTAACGGTGCTCCAGCCACTCTGTCGAGCGGGTCTATATCTAGTTTGTACTCTTGATATTTGTTCTCTAGGTCTCGAAGCTCTCTGGTAAGAGAGTCGTAGACTTCGTCTGTGATCTCAGGATCATTTAAAACGTGATATCTATACCTCATATCACTTATCACCTCTCTAAGAGATGCTATTCTTTTTTGCGCCTCTTTTTTATCCACAAATGTGATTCTACCAAAATTTGCTCCCAAATACACTAAGGCACAGGAACAGGTAGCGGGTTTTGGTAAGTAGCGTCTAGTTGTCTTTCCACAACACGTACCAACGAGCCAAATGAGTCTAACTGATCACAACTAACGTTGTATCCTTTGGATATTATTTGTGTGGCTGTGAGTTCTGGTATTTCTGGATCTACCTCTAGGTTTTTCTCTATTGTGACTACAGCACAAGAACCATAATCAAGATCTGCTTCAAAAGCATAATCATAACTTCCAGATGTAAAATAGTTGAGCCTGATAGTACCACAGTCTGGCTCAGCAAAAGGGTCTCCGGAAGGAATAAAAGCTCCTACTACTCTGTCTAGGTAAAGAGCACATTCAAGACCTGTGTCTGCAGAGAAAAATGCTTGTTGACTATTTCTAGCAGCATTTGAAAGAATAGCTTCTTTGTATGCAGTAGAAGAAATGCCGAGCACAATACTAAGCACCACTACTGCTATAAGCACAGTAAATAAAATAAGGAATCCTTCGTTTTTATTTTTGTGTTTAAATTTGCTCATAATTAAAACCAATTAAATATTACTTCTTTTGTCTCAAAATTTTTCTCACTTCCACCTTGCATCCAAGTCACGTTAGACGTGATAAGCACTTCTTGCGATACACCAGAGAGTATCTCTATAGTGACTTTTCTTCTAAAAGTAGTTTGGTCTCCTGAAATATATCCGTAGTAACCTTTCACATCATCATATTTCAAATAAGATGAAGTCGTGTATGTATTTACTTGGACACTTGAAGTTTCTGGGTTGTACCATATATTACACCCAGACACAGATTCGCAATTGTCCACATAAGAAAGAAATTCGCTCCATCTAGTACCAGAGTCTTCATAGTTGATGACCATATCATCTCTTACTTTTCTGACTAGCTCTATGCCTTCTTGGGAAAGATATGTAGCCGTAAGAGAGTTCTTAAGAGTGTTCACATTAGCAGAACCAGCTGAAGTAGCTACTACCATGACGGCCACCACCATAGAAAGAAGTAACACAGAAACCATGGTCTCTAGTATAGTAAAACCTCTCTTAGAATCTTGTATTTTATTTTGGAAAAATATTTTCATCTTCATATTATTCTACTGTTATTTCACCCAATCTTCCGACAATAACTTTCTTTATAGAACCTTGTTGATTTACAATCTCAATACTGACTCTAGTATATTCTGTAGGTAGCCCAGAACTTTGGTCTATAACATAAGGTACTTGCTGTGGTCTGGTAAATGTAAGAGTCACAGAACTAAGTCCACAATCTTCAAAACCAGATGAAAGTGAAATAGCGCATATCTTACCGAAGCTATATCCAGAAGGAAGATTGATAACATCCCTACACTCGTTGAGAGGGTTTTCACAACCTCCGCCGGCGTTGTATCTACCGTTGTTGTTTAGATCTGCAAAATGGTAAAAAGTGCTTTCATCACGATCTATACGCACACCCCAAGAAGGTTTTGCACCTGAAACGAAGTTGCCGTCTGTCACACCAGACACGGCTTTTGCTTGAGATTCGCGTACCACAAGAGCTACATCTTGAGCTATGTTTTCTGTAGATATAGAAGTATTGAAATCAGTAAGGTTGGCTAGTACGATACCTGCAAAAGCTGAAAATATAGATATCACAGTTATCATTTCTATTATAGTAAAGCCCGAGTTGGAAATATGTTTTTTATCTTTTCTAGAAAAATTTTTCATATTATAAGTCTAGGTATCTTAAAGCAGCTCCTGTTTGCACGTCGAAAGCTGTACTCTCGCTCTTATAAAGAACATCACCTTTTATTCTTATAGTGACATATGGCTGAGAAAGATCTATATCACCTTCTCTTGCACCTTGTACTAAAAATCCAGATTTTTCAAAATCTATTCTAACATTTGGAGGTGTCATAGATATCCATGTTGCACCGGAGTCTGTAGTTTTATAGAGTCTGGCATCTAAAGTATCGTTTTGGTAAAAAATAGCGTATCCATACTGGTCATTTTTGTTGTCTGGGTCACCCTCAGCTGATTCAAAATAAATGACACCACCAGACACACTGAGGGTGGCACAATCATTTGGTGTATACTCACTGATAGCAGAATCCGATATCACTTCTGGTAATTCACCAGCAAAATAAGGAAAATACCCCGGCACACACAGTATATCGCTACCGACTCTTATATTTCTAGCCATATCTTCCATAGAAAAGTTTACATTGTCTATAAGTATCTTTATATTTCTAGCGACTTTATGATTTTGGTTGGTTACAACCAAAGAACCTATAGCTGTCATCATAACAACAGTAAATATACCCACCGCTACTAGTGTCTCTACAAGAGTAAAACCTTTTGCATGTGTGTTGTCAGGATTTGAAAAAATGTTTCTAAGGAAAGTATTTGGAGTATTTTTACTCATACCTATATTGTACAACTTTCTACAAAATAATAGAAATCAATATATCCTCTAGATGAAGTGAATAAACAAAAGCTATAAAAGTACCAAGTACCAAGAAAGGTCCAAAAGGTATCTCTGTCTGCATTTTATATTTTGTACCACGAAGTAACATAAGTATGATAGCCACAGCTGCTCCCATCCAAAAAGATAAAAGTACAGCGGTTGTAGCGGATGAGAGACCTAAGAACCATCCCATACCTAGTGCAAGTTTTGCGTCTCCTAGACCTATCCACTTACCTTTGGAAATAGTCCAGAGAAAGTAAAACGGAAAGGCTACTATAGGTCCGGCTAGTATGTCACCTATAAGAGTCACATCTCTTAAAAGAAACATTCCGAAAAAACTAGTTATCAAGAAAAGATACAAGTATCCAGTGGGTATGAGTTTGTGTCTATAGTCATAAAAAGATATTACTAGTAGTGAAGAAAAAACTATCAAAGCTATAGCTATACCGCCAAAGAAATAGAAAGGATTTACTAGTCCAAAGTATGGGAGGAATTTGTAAAACACCATCACAAAGACCACACCAGAAAGTATTTCCATAAGTATATATTCGTTTGATATTTTTGTTTTACAACCTTTACATTTACCTTTCAGAAATATCTGAGAAAATATTGGCACCATCTCTAGAGCTCCTAGGTTGCGGTTGCAAGTAAAGCACTTGGACCTTCCTCCCATAGTCATGTTTGTATTGTATCTATCTAAAGCAACACCCAAGAAACTACCGACTATGGCTCCGAGACAAAAAACGAATATTGTTATCAAAGATAACATTATGAGTTACACCTTACTGTGCTGTTAGTAAGATCATAGAGCAGTACAGCTGTGGAAGTCGCTGCATTACCAGTCACTTCTCCAGCAAAACCAGTACTGTCTACACACCAGCTCTTTGTATTATCAGTGGCCAAAGTAGCAGCTATCGCAGCAGAGGCTCCATTTGTGGCACATCTAGTATTGCTAAACCTTTGTGTACCTGTACCAACTAAAGTACCATTTGATGCAGAGTTTGATGCTGCGATAGCTTCTTTTGTTTTTTCCGCTTGAGCATCACCGCTTTTAGTAAATACAGAAGTACCTGTAGCTAGTAAACTAGATACACATTTACTGTTGTTGCCTGTAGATATAGCTGTACCTGTGATACCGTAAGTACCATAAGTACCATTGTTGCTATAATATATACTTATTTCATTTCTGGCTGATTGGAGATTTTCAAATATGGCTTTGTCTTTTGCTCTTTCTCTTGCAGTCTTTATCTGTCCCAAAACAATAGCAGACAATATCCCTATAATAGCCACCACTATGAGTAATTCTAGCACTGTAAAGCCTTTTTGTTTTTTCATAAAAAATGAATAATAATTTTTTTAATAATATAATTATACCACTAAAAGAGATTATTCACAGGAAGCAGTAGTGCCTGTGACTCCAGCTATACCGCTTTGTACTGCTATACCTTCGCTGTCTATACACCAAGTGTCCCCAGTGTCAGACTTTAATGGTACAGAAATAGCCCAACTATCAGCATTTGAACCAGAGCCAGAAGACACGCAGTCAGCTTCTTCACCACCATTTTTAGCTACAGAATCCGCGACAGCACTACTAATAACCGAGTCCGCAAAAAGACCTAAAGTACAGTCTGAAGATTCAACCTTGGCACCAAAATCACCATTCTCGGCAAAATATATATAAGCCTGAGAGCGTATGTTATCTAAATTACCTTTTATAGCAGTATCTGCTGCCTTATCTTTTGCACTACCTATAGCCCCCAAAACTATAGAGGCTAAAGCACCGATTATGGATATGGTAATAAGTAATTCTATTATTGTAAAAGCACGATTGTACATAAACTATGTATTAAATATTATACAACATAATATTATAAAAATATATAATTTCTGTTTGACATATAACTATATATAATTTATAAATAAGCCTAACCAAATTGTTTGAAAAGTGAATAATTACTTATTTAACCAAAAAGTCTCAACTTTCCAGTCATCCAAGGGGGTGATTGATGTGTTGAGCAATTTTTTATTGGTATTCATTATGTTGGTATCAAATCAACTGATGAGCCAGACTTATGTAGATGGGTTTGATTACCCTATAGGTGATCGTGGTTATGATACTCTTGGATATGAATACCCGATTCCTGAGCAAATAAACTCTGCTGCTTATACTGTACCTGGATACACAGATATAGAAATCAATGAAATGTATCCTGACTGGATAAGTGCTACACCAAACAGAGGTTCAAGCACAACTGTCGGATGGCATAATGATAGTGATGTGGGTGACTGGTATACTGGAGGTATACATCCTGGTGAAGATTGGAACTATGGTGCTGCAGGAGATGATATTGGGAAACCTGAGTACTTAGTAGCAAATGGTGTACCGTGGGATATAAGACCTCTGTCTGGAGACGTGACAATATCTGGATGGTGTATAGTATTTTTACATGTCATGCCATTAACCGGAGACTCCCTTTACAGCTTTTACATGCATACAACATGTGCTGCAAATACAGATGGAACAATATGCCTCAATGCATCAGACTTCGGCTTCGTTCCTGGAGTAGAGTTGCCTCGTAATACCATTGTGGCTCGTGTTGGGAACGTTACAGGCTTCGGATCACATTTACATTTTGAGATTCGTACTCATTACGAAAAATATCCTGCACCTCTCTGGCCAAACGGTCCTGGAGGCAGGTACCCAGAAAAATCTGCGGAATATCAGTACGGAATCACAATGGAAAAAGTGGCTCAGGCTTACTATGAAATGCAACTTGATGGAATAATAGATCCCTCAGACTTCATTGATGCAAATAGGCCAAGTACATTTACTGGAGTGTCCTGCTTAGCCACAGCGGAAGGAGACCCTTTCTCACCTGTGTGGCAAAAGGTGGTAGGTACATCCGGTAGTGATGTATTAGGATCTATTGTAAAAACCAACGATGGAGGTTACATAGTAGGTGGATCGTCTTCTTCAGAACCTGAACTTGATAAAACATCTCCGACGTATGGGTCTGATGACTATTGGATTGTAAAAATAAATAGTTGCGGCGAAGTACAATGGGATAAGTCATACGGAGGATCAGGTGGTGAAACGCTAGACCAGATAATAAAGTGTAACTCCGGTTATATGTTACTTGGAAGTTCATCCTCAGATATTTCAGGCACCAAATCAGAAAATGGTTTTGGCTCTAATGATTTCTGGATTGTGAAAATAGATGAAAACGGAACAGAAGAGTGGCAAAAAACTATAGGAGGTACTGCCACTGATGAAAATATGATGGGGGTACAATTATCTGATGGATCTTATATTGTAGGAGGTCAAAGCCATTCAAGTCTTTCTGGTAACAAAACAGATAGCGGAAAAGGTAGTCTTGATTTCTACTTTATAAAAATATCTGAAGATGGGAATATGTTGTGGCAAAAAAGCTATGGTGGAAATAGTTCAGACTACCCTAGTTCAATGACAATAGACCCATACGATAAAGTTGTAATTGCTGGTACTTCGCAATCTGGTATATCTGGGGATAAAGATGAGGGTCTTATGGGTTACTCAGATGCGTGGATTATACAGATTGATGAATCTGGTAATATAGAATGGCAAAATACGATTGCTGGAAGTGGGTCAGATGGAGCAAGGGGTGTCATCAAGGTTGGTGCCTATATATACACTGCAATAAGATCAAATTCAAACGCAGGTGGTGACAAATCCGAAAACAGTTTCGGCCCCTTTGGTGGATCACTTGATAACTGGATTATAAAACTAGACAGCGTAGGAGAAATTGTTTGGGATAAAACCGTAGGAGGAAATGGAAATGATACTCCAGTACAGATTTACCAAAATGTATCTGGTAAGTTAACAGTATTATCGAGCAGTGAATCAGGTGTCAGTGGCAATAAAACCTCTGCTTGGTTTGGGGACTATGACGGATGGATTTATCAGATCGATAGTTCTGGAAACTTAAGCTCCGAACAATTGAACCTAGGTGGAACACTTTCTGAATCACCGGCGTGTTTGATTAGTGCTGACACAATATCTGGAGACGTTATTGTGGGTATGTATTCAAATTCATCAATATCCGGCAACAAGAGTGTTGATAACTATGATGCCACTTATACAACAAGTGACTTCTGGCTCGTAAAAGTAAGCCCTGAGGCATGTCTGCTCCCAACTGTTTCTATAGGAGCTGATGGAGCAACTGTGTTTTGCCAGGGCGAATCTGTCACGCTGACAGCCACACATGATGGTACCACAGTGCAGTGGTATCGAAATGGATCACCTATACCGGGAGCTACTAGCGACAGCTACATAGCAACCACCAAAGGCACTTACACATGTGAAGTGACGAATGATTGTGGAGTTACTACTTCTGAAAGTATCATGGTAAATGTGATAAAAGTCACAGTGTCTATAGTTACATTTGACCCTACAACTTTCTGTGAAGGAGATACTGCTACTCTTTATGCCTCGTATTCACCTGGATCCACACTTCAGTGGTACAATGGTATGACAATACTTCCAGGAGAAACAGGGGATACATACATAGCTACTACGTCTGGTTATTACAGATGCAAAGCGACAAAAAGTGGATGTAGCTCTTTCTCCAACATAATACCCATAAGTGTGACCTGTAAAGAAAGCGTTGAGGATACTGATATGCATGTGTTCCCAAACCCCGCAGATGAATACATCAGTATAGTATATGGGAACATATCCGGAGTAATGGTCGTGTACGATATAACAGGCCACGCCACGTTCGTTTCACATACAGATGAAAGCGGTTATACTACTTTAGACGTAAGCACTTGGACCTCTGGTACTTATGTGCTACGTTTCGTATATGGAGACGTAGATGACAAGGTAGTATTCGTAGTGGAATAGATAAGTATAAGTTTTTATAAGCTCCAGCATTCATACTGGAGTTTTTTAATGCAAAAAAACCACCCATAAGGGTGGTTTTTTATATAACTATAGAGTTAAATTATCCACAAACTGTAGCTGAGGCACCTTTAGTAGCAGCTGCTGCTGCAGAAGTTCCTGTAGAGTCTACACACCAGTATGAATCATCAGAAAGTTGACCTTCTGCTGCCCATGCACCGGCAGCAGCATCACAGTCACCTGCGTTTGTACTAGCTGCAGTAACCATGGCAGCAACTTGTGTATCAGTACATACATTAGTTGTAGCATCTGTATAATAATTACCATTATCATCATAGTAAAGTTCAGCTTCTGCTCTTATGTTAGCTAAGTTAGCTTTAATAGCAGCGTCTTCACCTTTTGATCTTGCTGTGTTAAGTGAAGCAAGAACGATAGATGCAAGGATACCAATGATTGCGATAACAACCAAAAGTTCTATAAGTGTAAAACCTTTATTCTTCATAAAAAAATTTATAAACTATTAATAATTACGACTCTCGCAGCCCCCGCGCGTTGCAGGGGCAACTGCGAGCAGTACGAGATAAGATAATTATAGCAAATATTTTCCAGCTTTGTGTCTACCCCCACCTGTGGAAAACTCTTATTTTACAAATGTAAAACAGCCTTTACTTATTTTATGAGATACCAGAAGCGATATTGTATATAGGTATAAGCACAGAAGAAAGAAGTATACCGACAGAAACTCCTAGAAAGACTATCATCACAGGTTCTATCAGACCTACAAGAGTGTCCACTGCATCGTTTACTTCTCTACGATAAAAGTTGGAAAGAGTTTTTAGTATGTTACTAAGTGCTCCTGTTTCTTCCCCCACTTTGATCATTTGTATCATTATTTGCGGTATATAGTCGTTGTGTTTTTCTAAAGCACCAGATAAAGAAGATCCTGATTTTACAGACGACTCAGCGTCTTTTATTATCTCTTGATATGTTCTACTTCCCACCACATCACCTGTTATCTCAAGAGATCTTACTATAGGTATACCAGAAGCGAGCATAGTCTCTAGGTTGTCAGCTATTCTAGCAAGGTAAAGTTTACGATAAAGCTTACCGAAGGCTGGCGCTGAAAGCTTCAAACTGTCTAGATATATCTGACCCTTTTCTTTTCGTGACAAAGAATATACATAAGCACCAAGACCAACTAAAAAGATAAGTACAAATATCCCATAATGTACGAAAAAGTCTGAAAGTCCGATAACTACTTTGGTATATACAGGTATATCTTGACCAGATTCTTTTATTATTTCTGAGAGCTTTGGTATCACCATGGTGAACATGAGTCCCATCACTGCGAAGAAGGTCAGAATAACAAAAGCTGGATATATAAGAGCATTTTTTGTTTTGGAAGTAAGAGCGTATTGTCGGTCCAAGTATTCTGCTAGGAAGTTGAAGGTCTCTGTTAGTTTACCGGACTCTTCTCCGGCTTTTACCATGTTTATATAAAAATTGGAAAAGACATCTTTATGCTTAGCTAAAGCCCCAGAAATAGAAGACCCAGCTTGTATGTCTTGTGCTACTTGTGCGAGTTGTCTTTTTAGTAGTTTGTTCTCTGCGTTTTCTGAAAGAAGGTTGAAAGCTTTCAAAGCTGATACTTGGGCTTCAAACAAAGTGGCTATTTGTCTAGAAAAGATAACAAGGTCCTTAGCTGGCACTCTTTCCCACACAGTCATTTCTAAGAAACTTTTCTTTTCTGCGTCTTGTATAGAAACCAAAACAAGCCCCCTTCTTTGAAGTGAGGCAATAGCCAGGTCTTGATTTACCGCTTCTATAGTTCCCTCCTTGGTCTCTCCTTTATTATCTATGACTTTGTATTTAAAAAGCATGTTTTATTAAACTAATCTTTCAAGAGCTTTTGGATTCACAGAGTGAGCAAAAGCGTTTTCCATAGTAATCTCCCCTTTTCGTACAAGATCTATCAAACACCTGTTCATATCTATCATGCCTTGCTCATGTCCTGTTTCTATCACTACATCTATCTCGTGTGTTCTTTTTTCTCTTATCAAGTTTGCTACTGCGTTGTTGTTGATAAGAAATTCATAAGCAGGGATAAGTCCCCCGGAAATACGAGGTATAAGTCTCTGTGAAAATATACCCAAAAGAGAGCTGGCTAATTGCACTCTTATTTGTCCTTGCTGTTCTGCTGGAAATGCATCGATAATACGGTCTATTGTTTGTGATGCATTGTTGGTGTGTAATGTCGATATCACCAAGTGACCGGTTTCTGCTGCGGTCACAGCAGTGGCGATAGTTTCAGGACTTCTCATCTCACCTATCATTATCACATTTACGTCTTCGCGAAAAACAGATTTTAAAGCTGTTTCAAAATCTTTCGTGTCTATACCCACTTCTCTTTGGTCGATGATAGATCTTTTTGGTTCAAAAATATATTCAATAGGATCTTCTATAGTCACTATATGTTCTGATCTTTCTTCATTGATCAGATTTACCATAGAAGCCATTGTTGTAGACTTTCCTTGTCCTACTGGTCCCACTACTAAGAAAAATCCTTGTTTCTTTCTAGCAAACTCAGCTATAACAGGAGGCAGATTGAGCTCTTGCATGTCTTTCACTTCTGGTATGAGACGTAGCGCTATACCTATAGCTGCTTTATGAACAAAAGCATTACCTCTTAGTCTTGTTTTTTCTTTATAAGAGTAAGAAAAGTCTGCTTCTTTTTCTATCAAAAATTTATCTAGAGCTTCTTTACTTCCAAGCATTTCTTCTAACATACCAAGTATAACCTCTCTAGAAAGCTCTGCTTGTTTTACCATAGTTACGAGCTCTTTAGTAATACGCATGATAGGATGCCTACCCTCAGAAAGGTGTAGATCTGATCCGTTTTGTAAAATAAGATTATCTATTAGATTATGTAGTTCTTTAGCTCCGTCCATAATATTATTCTATCATTTTTTCTACTTTTTCTACTAATTCTTCAGGTGTAAGAGTAGCTTTTATTATGTACTCATCTACTCCTATTTCTTTACATTTCTTTATAGAATTTTCATCACTATCATTGGAAAGGGCAAGGAGCACACTTTCTTCTGCTAGGTTCTCATCTTTTATGGTTTGAAGAAATGTAATACCATCCATCACAGGCATTGTTATATCAAAGATAATAATAGCAGGCTTCATACCTCCTTCACGGAGTTTGGTTAAAGCTTCTGCTGGTGTCATAACAGCAAAAACATCATACCCTCTTTGATGAAACTTTAAAGAGTACATATCCAAAAGGAATTTGTCATCATCTACTATTACTATTGTCTTTTTTTCCATATTAAAATTATATCACTAATAATTGTACACTTCATTAAAAGGTATCTTTCCCTCCATAGACTTTAGTATAGCGTCTTCTCTCATCGTACGCATACCTTGAGCTCTAGCCACCTTGTATATCTCGTCTTCTGTAGGATGGTGAAGTATGGTTTGTTTCATTTGATCTGTGTTGTTGAACATTTCCATCACCACTGTACGTCCCTTTACTCCTGTAGGACATTCTGCTGTAGATTTTGCTTGGAAAACTTTATTTTTAAGTGGTAATTTTTTTCTAAACTCTTCTGGCATGTCTTGAAACTCTTTATCCAACATCTTTTGTACAGATTCATCTACTACTTGTTCTTCTGCTGCTCCGTCACATATCACTCTAGAGAGACGTTGAGCTATAGAAAGCTCGAGTGTAGGCGCTATCAAATATGGATCGATACCCATATCTACAAGTCTAGGCACAGCACCTATAGCAGAGTTGGTGTGAAGTGTAGAAAGTACAAGGTGACCAGTAAGAGCCGCCTGTATTGCGAGTTGCGCTGTCTCTGTATCTCGGATCTCTCCTACCATGATGATGTCTGGGTCCTGACGAAGTATGGATCGGAGCCCTGAAGCAAATGTGTACCCTATCTCTGGCATCACTTGAGACTGACTGACAGAATCCATCTTATATTCTATCGGATCTTCGAGTGATACTACGTTCCATTTTTCTCTATCTAGCTCTTGAAGCATGGCGTACAAAGTCGTAGACTTACCGCTACCTGTAGGACCTGTTATAAGTATGATACCGTGAGGTTTTTTAAGAGCTTCTCTTATTATTTTTGCATAATCTTCTGATATACCAAGAGATTCTAAAGTTCTAATACCTTTTTCAGAATCCAAAATACGAATAACTACTTTTTCTCCAAATTTCGTTGGTAAAGTAGATACACGGAAGTCTATTTTTCTTCCATTTACTTTGGCAGAAAAATTACCATCTTGTGGTTTTCTTTTTTCATCCAACCTCAGTTTTGCCAATATTTTTATTCTGGCTACCACACCAGCAAAAGCTGTTATAGGAAGCCAAAGTGATGTACGGAGTTCTCCATCTACTCTAAATCTGACTTTTACTTTTTCTCCAGTAGACTCTATATGTATGTCAGAAGCGTTACCGTCTATAGCATATCTTAAAATAACAGAAACTATCTTTATAACAGGAGCTTCTTCTACTATCTTCTTCTCTTCTTCTAAAGTCAGTTCTTTTTTACCATTTATGTCTTCTATAACCACATCAGCTAGATCTGCTTTTTCTAGTTCACCTATATCGTCATCACCAAGTTCAGAAAGAGCAGAATCTACTTGCCCTGTCATACCTTCATAGTTGGAAAGTATTTTTTCAAAATTTTGTGTACTTATAAGAAACACACGGAAATTTATATTGGATTTGTTTGCGATAAACTGAAGTGCGTCCATGGCTTGTATGTTGCCAGGATCTATCACACCCACATCCAATATATCTCCTTCTAGTGATATAGGAACAAACTTATAATGCTTCGCACTATCTTCTGGTATGAATTTCAATATATCAAAAGATACAGTCTTTGGATCTACTACCCTAAAAGGCATGCCATATATTTCTGACTTTACTTTGAGTATTTCTTGTTCATTTACACCGAAGTCTATTAGAGCTTTTTCTGTATCTCCTTCATATTTTTCTCTCGCTATTCTCAGCACCTCAGAAGCCTGAGCTTCTTTCAAGACGCCTCTTTGTATAAGCTGCTCTAATATATTCATACTTTTTATTGTACAACACTTGAGACTTCTCCCTCAGCAGCTGAAACAGATGTTGTTGTAGGAAGATAAGGGTTGTCTCTACCTACAGATTCTGGTATTAGAATTACAGAAAAGTCTCGAAGATTTGAATAAGCTTTTTCAGACCAAAGTGATGTATCTATAGTAATGGTGCTTACATTTAGCAGTGTATCTACAAAAGTATCTTCTACAGAACTTCCTCCTATATCTGTAAGAGTATTTCCTCCACTGGAACGCACCAACTCTTCTGGGCTATTTTGACTACCAGTAAATACTCTCCATGCTATAACAAGCAGAATGAATATTACTGTACCTATTATCAATTTTTTTACTAGACCATTCATACTATGCATTCTTTAACCAATAAGTATTAATCTCAATATCAAAACGATAGTTGTCTCCATTTTTCAAAGGATCGACTGCTGTAAATCCTAATTTCGAAATATCTATTATACGCAAACTAGACTCCAAATCTTTTAGGAAATTTGTGAAGTTCTCATAACCCCCTTCTACTGTAAAGCCAAGAGTAGAAGATGAGTAAGGTCGTTGTGCTTCTTGTATCTCTTCTATAGTAAGAGCTCTGGATGTAGTGTTGGTATTCTCTACAGTATCAGAGTCATACTTTGCATTTGAGAAAACAAGTCCGTTTCTTTGAGCTATCTCATCTATAGTGATGACAAGTTTTACGTTGTCTACTGAGTCAGGCAAAAGAGTATCTAGTTCATCTAGCTCCCTAGTAGAAATACTATTGTAAGAAGTAAGTAAGTCATCCCTTATAGATCTAAGGTCAGCAGCGTTTTGTAAAGCCACTTGGTAAGAAGCTACTTCTAGTTCTAAAGCATTTCTTTTCTCTAAAGCTGGTTTGGCTACACCAAAGATAGCTCCAACAGATATAAGTATTATTACTAATGGCACTATAAGTCTAAACATAATTAATTTTGCTCAAATGGATTACCGAAAAATGAACTCCCTGACGACCCGCTACTTGTACTTGTGTTAGTAGTATTTGTGGTTGTTGTATTTGTTGTATTACTAGTGGTAGAAGAAGGCACGCTTGTTGTAGTAGAAGTAGATGTATTAGGTACTATAGTTGTATTGTCTATAGTAGTAGGTTCTTCTTGTGTAACTACAGGCTCCTCTACTACCGGTATAGGTAATGTCTCTACAGCACTGTTTGCATAATTCAGATATGATTCATCTACAAAAAATTCTACATCAAAAGATACTTGCCCTCTGTCTCCTAAAGTCAGGTTTGTGAAAACTGGATTTTTTATATATCTACTTTTTGTAAATTCTTCTTCTTGCAAACCTATAGACTTATATCCTGGAGCCACTCCAGATAAAGACACTTTTACACCTCCGCCATTTATATCTTCTATACTGTAATCAAACTTAGTGTATTGCACTGTTTTGAGTGTGATATTTTCTATCAAACTAAACAAAGGAGATATTGCTATATGGTTTGATAATATTTCCTTTGCTCCTTGTATTCTCTTAGACAACACTTGCATGGTTTCTATAGTGTCATAGTCGAAAGATTGTTTTTCTTGTTCTAGATTTGATTTAAGGTTGGCTATCTTAGTGTTCAAACTAGAAACATAAAAATACAAAAATCCAGACACAACTAGAGTACCAATAAAAAATACAGTAGATATAAAATTCAAAATAGATACTCTCCTAGGAGCTCTGTTACTCACCTCTTGTGTAAGAGGTTTTTTAGGAATAAAAGATGTTTGAAATTGGGGTTCCATCTGAAAGTCATTATATCATTAGCTTTGTAATCTGCGAAGAGCCAAACCCACAGCTACAGCAAATTCTGGACCAACCTGAGCTAATACATCTTGTAGGAAGGCAGGGCTCTCGGTTTTGTCAAAAGGATCTGAAAGTTCTACTTCAGAATGAAACGCTCTTTTTGCTTCTTCCATAAAACCTTTCATTAGTGAACCACCTCCACTAAGTATGATCTTACTTACAGCTTTGTTATGTTTCTTTTCGTAGTTGAACAAAGTAGTATTTGCTTCTCTAAATATTTGATCTACCACAAGTCTGGCTATATCAGATACAGCAGCGTCAGATGATTGTGTCATACCGCCTTCCCTTTTCATTTCTTCCGCGCGCGCAAATGGTGTACCGATACTCTTTGCCATGTTAGAAGTAATATCTCTCGATCCTTTGTTCACTAAGTGGAAGGTACGCACTATACCGTATTCCATCACGGCTATTTTTGTTTTCAATGCACCAAAGTCTATGATCATAGTAGTAGCCAAGTCATTTTTTACAGAAGAACGTATTGAAGAAAATATTTCTATCTCATAAAATCCAGACATGAGAGAGGCTTTTTGAGCTACCTCTTTATATTTTGCAAGTGTATCGTTTTGAATAGCTGCCAAAAGTATCTGATGTGGAGGCACAGCTCCGTCTTCATCTACATGTTTTACCTGAGGTATGATAGACCAGTCTAGTGTCACCTCTCCTATCGGAACAGGAATATATTTTCTGGCTTCAGTAGGTATGATTTTGCCGATATCTTTTTCTGGCACCACTCCTGGTATCTCTATGTTGAAAATAAGACTAGCACTAGCTGGTATAGCCATAGCAATATCTTTTGATGTCACATTTGACTCACGAAGTGTATCTACCAGAGCTTTGGCTAGTGTGTCTGTGTCTAGGTTGGTAGTCATACCTACTTCTTGGTTGGCGTATGGCCCGAGTGAAAGTGTACCGTATGTCTCTAGCACCGCTTTACTGTGTTTTCTTTTTATTTGTACAACCTTAATAGCCGATGAACCTATATCCACCCCCACAGCACTCTCGATTTCCTTTTTACCAGCAAATTTAGTTAATAAATCCTTAAGATTGGCCATATATTGATTTTGATTATCTTTGGTATGATAATTGTATCATGAAAGGTAGTATTAGAGCTATATTTTTACAAACCTTATTTCCAGAAAAATGTATCTCTTGTAAGGTGCGTGGTGAAATATTGTGTCTGAATTGCCAAAGTAAATTAAGTCCAAACTTGGATTATATAAATAAAAACACTCTTGCTTTTTATTCCTACAAAGACCCAAGTATCAAAAAAATGCTGTGGCTTTTAAAATATAAAGGTAAAACAAAAGTAGCGCATATTTTAGCAACTCTTATATACAACCAAATACTAGAGCTATTAGTAGATAAAAAAATGATGGATAATTTTGTTGACCCTATTTTAGTATCTATACCTGTTAGTAATAAAAGAAAAAGAAAGCGAGGTTACAACCAAGTAGATCTAATAGCAAAACACCTAAGCCAAAAAATAAAAGATGATATTTTATATATTCCTAATGTGTTACAAAAAACAAAACACACAAAAAGACAAGCCGATATAAAAAACAGAAACCAAAGATTACAAAACCTTATCGGCACTATGTCTGTACACAAAGAAGCTAAGGGAAAAATACGTAGCCGTAACATAATAATACTAGATGATATAGTCACCACAGGTGCTACTATGAGAGAAGCTGAGAAAACACTTCGCAAGTCTGGAGCAAAAAAGGTGCTTATGCTAGCAGTGGCACATTAGAAATATTTGATGTATATTTTAGATATGAGTATGGAATCAGAAAAACCAATAGCAGGACTAGTACAAGCTTTGGCTCATATAGAAAGCGTAAGAGCTGAGCTACATACATATGGCAACAATGATAGTGAGTTTCATGAGCTGGATAAAATAAAAGAAGCTGTAGAAAAAGGAATTATGCAACCTATAGAAGGTGTTGCTCGCGCAAATCAAATTTTTGATAGAAAAATGGAAAGATAATATATGTTAGAAGGATACAGAGAAAACTACAATCCCCGAGAAAATATAAGAGACCTCATAAGCGAGATAGGTAATGCTCGAATGGAAGCGTACGACCAAAAAAGACCGGACGTAATGAAAAAGATAGATGCCATAGCTGAAAGACTAAGAAAAGAGGAGTATCAAAAATTCTCTGACTTATATGAAGAGATTTTGATTGCTTTATCTGAATTAGACTAAGTCTACATTGCTGCAAATGTAATAGCAGCACCTAAGATAATCATATTCTTTAGGAAGCTTATCCTTTCCATGTTCCTTATGTGAGGGTCATTTTGATTCCAAAAATCGTGCATCATCACAGATATAGGTAAGAAAAATATCACAAGTAAGATACCTCCTATGTTTGTATGAAAGTTAGTAAGCACTGACAAAGAACCGAGAGCTAATATAAGTCCGCTCCCCATAACAGCGAGTTTTGGTGAAGGTACTTTTTTACTTTTAGCATATTCTGTAAGTTTCTTAACTCCGGTAAAGTGTCCCAAAGCCATAAAAAGAAGTGGTACCGCATACACTATTCTTCCTATAGCAAACAGGATTTCTAAATTAATGTTTTCCATATAGCTATTCTCTCACGCAATACACGCTAATGCAACAATTTGCCTAGTACTTGTTCTTGTGGTATGGTGTTGTGAAACACAATACTATGAAAAGTTTACTCGTCGCAATTCTTGTTTGTATGAGCTTTGTTTCATGCAGTAAAAAAGAAAAACCTATCTACACAGGGTACAAGGGTGTAGAAACCACGATGTCTGGCAAAGAAGCCAAGCAATCATTTGAGATCTACTCAGACCTGTCTGACAGAATCAAAAGGATCTCACCGTCTTACATACACGTGAACGAGAATGAGATCTATCTGGAGCTCATATCTAATATCGAGCGGTATGAGAAAAAAGGCACATACATAGACGACATGCAGCTTGTCACTGAGGCTGTTAAGGTGAGAAACCAGCCACCTAAAGTGATAGTAGAGTGTACTGTTTGCCCGTCTGGAGTAAAACAACTTACAAAGAACAAACAGGTTTTGCTCCTGATCACAAATGCCGTAAAGGACGGCTACACAGTGCGTGTAACATACAACCCAGACCGGGAAATAATCGTCTCGGTGAAGATATACAAAACCCAGCTTTCGCAAGCTGGGTTTTTTTATTCCAATATTCCGTGACTTTGATGTTGCCAGAGTTTGTGATAGACGTCTTTGTTTCTAAGAAGTTTGGTGTGTGATCCATCTTCTATTATCTTCCCTTCTTCCAAGACTATTATTCTATCCATAGACTTTATTGTCGAGAGTCTGTGAGCTATGACTATGCTAGTCCTGTCTTTCATGACTTCTTCTAGAGCGTCTTGAATATCCTTTTCTGTTTCTGAATCGAGCGAACTCGTCGCTTCGTCGAGTATAAATATAGGAGCGTTTTCAAGTATAGCTCGAGCTATGGCTACTCGCTGTCTTTGACCACCAGAGAGCTTGATCCCTCTCTCACCTACCGTGGTATCGTAACCTTGAGGTAACGTCATAATAAAGTCGTGTATCTTTGCTAACTTTGCTGCCCTTATCACTTCTTCCATATCTGCGTCAGCTTTTCCATAAGAGATGTTTTCATAAAGACTTCTATGAAAAAGTTGAGGATCTTGTGGTACATATGAAATCAGTTTTCGAAGCTGATCTTGAGTAGTCTTATAGATACTTTTGCCGTCTATTAATATGTCTCCACTATCTATATCCATAAATCTAAGTAGTAAGTTGGTGATAGTAGTCTTTCCTCCTCCAGAATATCCTACGAGCCCCACCTTGCTCTTACCTTTTATTTTTAGATTCAAATCATCAAAAACATTTTGTCCGTCTTTGTATCTGAAGTCTACATTTACAAATTCTATACTTCCATCAGTCACGTTTATCATCTCCGGGTGTTCTGGATCTTTTATGTCTACTTCTGTCTCGAAAAGTTCTATTATCTCATTAGTGTCTGATATAGCTTCTATGAGATAGTTGTATGAGTTGGCAACATCCCAAATGCTCCTAGCCAATGTCTGTACATATGTAATAACAAGCACCACCACACCTATAGTGATATCACCCCTATACCAAAGTAGTACTGCGTATCCTATACCAAACAAAAACAAAAGTGATACTATCATTCCCTGACGAAGATCAGTATAGGCGTTGTATTTCCAGAATTTATATATGGATACTCTTTCGGTGTCTGTTATTTTCTTATATCTATCTAGTTCTCTTTCAGAAGAAGAGAATATTTTTACATTTAAAATATTTATTATTATGTCAGAAAGAGTTGCTGTCACTTTCGTGTCAGCCGCAGCTTTGGTTTTATTGATAGGAACCTTGTTTTTAGCAAAACCAAAAGATAAGGCCAAAAAAACTATTGACCACACCACAAACACACCGGCTAGTCTTATATCAAATACACCTAAAGTTGCTATTGTACCTACTAAAACGACGACAAAGAAAGTTAACCTACCTGTTATAGCTTCGTATATAGTCTGAAAAGCTCTATTGTATCTTCTTGTTTTGGCTATAAGACTACCAGAAAAGTTGTCAGCAAAAAATTTGTATGAATGTTTACTTATTCTATTAAATGCATCTAGTGATAGACGTTGTTGTATATCGCTTAGACACTTGGACATAAAATAAAAAGCGGAGGCAGAAAATATTGTCCTAAATATTCGCACTATAAAAAGCACTATTATGAGATACACTAGGGCTTTTATCTCTTCTGGGGTTTTGGTATTGGTAGAAATATTATCTACTATCTTTTGAAAATAAAGCGGGGTGATAACATAAGAAGCTACCATACCAAATATGTGAAAAACCCAGTCTAAAATAACCAATCTAATGTTTGGTTTAATAGCTGGCCAAAAATATGAAAATGTTTTTTTAAAATGAATATTTTTATCCATGAGAAATTATTTTACCACAATAAATATATATCTAGAATTATGATATAAAATATGCTAATCTAGACGAACAATAAAATAAATGGAGGCGTGGCTGAGTGGTCGAAAGTACCTCACTGCTAACGAGGCGAGCTGTAAAAGGCTCCGAGGGTTCGAATCCCTCCGCCTCCGCCAAGTCGAGCTAGCTCGAGATGCCTTAAAAAATAAGAGTTTTCTCTTATTGAAAATCGCAACCCGTCTAGGACGCAAGAACCAATGAAAAACATAAAACCACCTCACAAAGGTGTTTTTATGTTTGTTGTAGTAAAAAGCAACAAATTATGCTATACTTCTCCTATGAAAGACGATGCGAAAAAGTTAGGTGAGAACCTAAAGAAGATCAGAACAGAAAAGGATATTACTCAGGTCGAGATTGCAAAAAAGCTTGATGTAAACCGATCCTTTGTGAGCAACATTGAGAACGGAAAAACTAATCCTACTCTTTCAACCATTACCAACCTAGCCAGAAGCTCATGGCCGGCCAGTTCTTTTCTTTGATGAGGTTGAGCAATTGCACTTCGGTCATATCGTTCACAAACGCCTCACCCTCAACCAAGGCTTCGTCCATGGCGGTCAGAAACTCTGGGTCATTCTGTCGCCACCGATAAGCACTCATGCGAGAGATTCCAACCTTGTCACACGCGATTCTTACTACGGGAACTTTCCGAAGGTTCTCCAAGAACTCCTCCTGCTTTTTATTTTTCTTCATAGTGTTCGATGACTGCCTTCAGTCCCGTTAGTTTCTCAAAGCGTTTGATTGCCAAGTCACAAAAGACTGGCTCGAGTTCGACCGCGTATACTCGACGCTTCAGCATTTCTCCTGCAATGAGCGTACTTGCAGACCCAGAGAACGAATCAAGAATTATGTCGTCAGGCTTGGTACAGCGGCGTATTGCTTTCTCGTGGAGCGTCGGCGGCTTGCTTGTGGCGTGTTCATACTCCCTGGAAGAAAGTCGCTTTGCTGTCCAGATTTCAATAAAGTCATCCACTTGGGCAATAAGATCATTGCCGGTGGTAAACTCTTTGTTCATCACCTCATTGAGATCCTTAATGGATTCCGCAAGGTAGGGTCTGCCTCGAGTTCCGTATACCGCAGGTTCGTATGCCTTGTTGCAATATACTTTTGGCACAGGGTTCTGAGAATTCTTCAACCACAAGCATACTCGCTTATTGGTAATGCCAATCGAGCGGTACACCTCTTGAATCAGTCCGATGTAGATTTGGTCGCAGTAGTAGAAAACATGGGTGTCTGGATTTGCTACGGCAAGCGCGCTGGTGAGACTGTCCTTAATGAACTTCTTGTACTCGTCATAAGTGCGAGTATCGTTCACATTTCCTCCGTAACTTTGCTTGCCGCCAATACCGCCGTCATAGTTGATAGAAATATTGTAAACAGGGTCCGAATAGATCATCGATACCTTTTCATTGCCGACCAGTCGCTTGAGAACATTCGGATCAGTTGAGTCTCCACAGATAAGGCGGTGTCTGCCGAGGGTGATAATGTCACCCAGTTTTGTAATAGGCTTCTTTATCTGTTTTAACTCCTTTTCTATATTGAAGTCGTCGTCTTTGGTTTCCAGTTCTTTGTCCCAGAACTTCGCCAAATCTACTTGGTCGAATCCAACGTCAAGAAGCATGTCGAAATCGAATGCTTTCAATTTATCCATGTCCCAATCTCCGCCAACTGCGTTGCTGGTTATAAGGTATTGGTCGTACTCCTTTTGGGTGAGTTTACGATTCGGTACCCGCACTTCTATTTCTTCATTGCCACGCCCGAGTATTTGCAATGCTCGGATTCTTTGGTGTCCTGCGATTATCTTTCCGTCCGTGTCTATTGCAGGAATTTCAACCAAGTTGAATCTGGTAAGACTTTTCTTAAGGTCGTTCATCTGTTTGTCGCTGATTGAACGAGGGTTCTTTGCATAGGGTAAAAGAGCGTCTACGACACGCTTTTCCGTATGCCAAATTAGTTTCTTTGACATAGTTATATAAGGCAGTTTTTCCATACGAAAAAACCACTAGTTAAATGAATAAAATTCCTTTTCTAGTTCCTTATACCAATGTGAGTTCTGCTCCTCGTTGGTTGTGGAAGCCTTGGGCGAATGCGCAAGGACTCGAACCGTACGACTTACTTGGATTAAAAAGTTCTGCTCTTTAATCGGTAGCGATCCAATCCGACCGGTTTTTCCGATCAGAAACGGTTGTTATCTAATATTATACATCATATTCTTATTTTTGGTAAAATAGGGTTATGAACGGTCGAGAGGATTTGAACAAAATGAAACAAGAGGCTCAAGACGCTGAAAATGGGAAGAGGTACTTCGAGGCGTCTATTTTATATAAGAATCTCCTTGCGGAAGCGAATAAGCAAAATAATTCAGAACTCATTGCAGAAGCAAAGAATAAAATGGTCGAAATGAATGGACTTGCAGAGGGGGAATATAAAGAGATTACGGGAGAGACGGAAGTTTCTCGTGAGGATATAGAAAAGCAGATCAAATATATTCTTGGAGACAGTGAGAAACTTGATGATGTCCTGTACAGGATAGGTCATCATCCTCACATGTATCCAAAGAAAAAAGAGATAGAGGATACTACAGTTGTTCCTATATTTCGGGCACTAGCTTCAAATCACATAACATCAAAGGATAATCATGCATTGGGTGGAAATGACCAAAAATACATTTCATATATAGAAAACTATGGAATGCATCAAAGTGTAATTATGCAATTATGCATGGGTCGCTTGTTCAACGAACTCTACACCAAGTATGGACTGAACTCGGACACACTTACGGCCTATTTTGAGAGTAAGAAAGTCTTTTCTCAAGAGAATTTATTCTTTATTAAGTCAGGTTTGAAAAACTTCTTTGAGGAGGATTATTGCGCTGCAATACATGTTCTTGTGCCGAGATTTGAGAGATGCTTCGTAGAGCTGTCAAAAGCACTTGGTATTAATACGGTTTCCTTAAAAAGAAACAAGAAAGGTGTTGATGACGTTGTTACTTCCGATATAACCCTTTCTATTGATCTTCTTCGTAAGAAAGAATTTACCGACAAGTGGACTGAGGATTTTTGCGAGCATGTTATTTATGTGTTCTATGAGCGTCTTGGGTATGGACTTAGGCACAAAGTTGCCCATGGAACATTATCGTCTGGTGAAGCACATAAAAATGCGTGCGAACTGATCATCTACTTCTATCTAGTATTGGCGGCAAGAATAAAGATGAAAAATACTGACAAATAATGTTTTTAAAAAAGTTACAGAGAATTGTAACTTTTTTAAAAACATGAGAAATGTGTCACTTTTGTAACTTTTTGGGTGCTCGAGACCCTTCAGAAATATTTTCTAAAAAATGCTAAAATAACCTTACTGGGCTTGACCTCAAAAGGTTCTAACTCGAGATTGCCCGCCCGAAATACTTGTTATCGGCAGACCCGACTGCCTAGGACTGTGGGACAACCCGAAAACCTATAGATATGAAATACGTATATCATTCATCGAAAACTCAAGGATTGAAAAATATTGAACCACGAATAAGTACTCATGGAAATTCTTGGGTGTATGCGATGGAAAAACCTGAATATTGTTTGATGTTTCTCGGTAATCACGGAGACATTATCAATCAGACTGGTTTTACAGGTGGTATACCTTATATTGCCGAACGGTTTGAAGGAGCGCTTGAATATGCTTACAAAGATAAAACAGGCTCCATTTATATCCTTGAAGGGCTTGATTTCAAGGCCGGGATGACAACCTTTACCAGAGAATTTGTTTGCGATCATTCTTGTGAGGTGGTTGAAGAACAAAAGATTGAAGATACTCTAAAAGAGATCTTACGACTTGAATCGGAAGGAAAAATAAAAATATATAGATATCCTAATTTACCTTCCTGGATGCCGGCGGACAAAAGCGATTTGATCGAGAAAGTTATCGAATGGGCGAAGAAACCTGGGAGCACTATTTTGGAAGCGGTGAAAGAATTTCATCCTGACATTTTAAATAAAGTTACCCAGAAATTGAAAAATTAGACCCCGACCCACAAACCTTATTTTAACTTCTAGAACTCTGCTAAAATACTCTTATGGGGCCTCATTGACTTGGTACTGAACCCGAGTGGCCCGCATCTTAGATGCTAGCACGAGAAGCGTTTAGAAAACGCTTTGTCAAATTTGCATAGAGTAAAATAAGCGGTTCTTCCTATATAATAAGAATATGAGCAGATACGTTATTGTCTCTTTTTTAGAGAAAGCTACTCTAGGAATTACGTTTTCTAAATCGGAATGGCTCTTACATCTGACGATTCTCCGTCCATTTTTTTCAGACAATGAAGACGGTTATTTAATAGGGATACTGAAAGATTCTCTGTTAGAAAAACAAAAGGTTACTTCGACCGGAAAGGTAAAAGAAATGTTTGGTCCGAATAAAGACGTAGCAGTTACGGAATTAGAACATAATACTAGGATTCAAGACTTGCACGACAGTATTGAAAGTGCGTTTAAACCATTCATACGTTTTGAATCCGAACAATACCCCACCTACAGACCACATGTTACAAATCAAGGAAGTAGAGGAATTGTGGTTGGGGAAGAAGTCGTCATTAACTCTGTTTCTTTGGTAAAAATCGACAATGATTCTCGCCAAGTGTTAGCTACTGTTGCATTAATATAGAGACCGCTCGAGACACATCAATCTAAAGTCTGGAATAATACTAAATAGCCTTACAGAGCTTGTCCGAGAAAAGTTCCAACACGACGCTCTCCGCAGATTGAAAAACTTCTATTTTTATAAGATAATATAATTATTAGTATTTATCTTTAAAATCATGGAAGAAGTATCACAAACAACACCAAAACAAAACCCTATGGCAGGTTTTGTCGAATTTATACGTACACAAGGAGTTGTCGGACTGGCGGTCGGATTTATCTTAGGAGGCGCAGTATCAAAACTAGTCTCTGCTTTAGTAGAAAATATTATCAATCCACTAGTAGGTCTAGCGCTAGGAAAAGTAGATCTCGCAGACAAAGCTGTCATGCTCGGTGATGCTTCTTTAAACTACGGTGCTTTTGTATCTACAATGATAGATTTCATCATCATAGCTGCAGTCGTATATTTCGGTGTAAAAGGTCTTGGTTTAGACAAACTTGATAAACCAAAAGCATAAATGTTTTCTTTCAATAAAAATAATAAAAATATTTCTGGAGAAAAAGATCTAAAAGAAGCTCTCAACCTTCGTAGTGAAACTATATCCATAATAGCCCACCAACTGCGCACTCGCCTTTCAGCCACAAAATGGGTCTTGGCTATGTTCGTAGGTGGTGACTACGGCAAGCTTCCACAAGAACAAGAAGTGATGCTCAAAAAAGCCCTAGAGGCTCTTGAGGACTCTATCAAACTTTCTTCAGAACTTATATCTATCAACCACGCAGAAGATGTCACTCTCAACTATGATCTAAAACCTATAGACATAGTAAAAACACTAGATGACGTGATCTTCGACTTTTCTGGCGAGTCACACAAAAAAAATATTTCTATAGTTTTTCCTCGACCGACCCAGGACATACCAAAAATACTTGCTGATGAAGAAAAAATAAGAGTAGTACTACAAAACATAATAGAAAACGCAATAAAGTATAGTGATAGTAATGACCAGATAATCATATCTTTAGTCCATAAAGAAAATGATGGTGTGGAAATATCTATTCATGACAGTGGTATAGGTATACCAAAAGAAGAACAGGCTCATATTTTCGAAAAATTCTACAGAGCCAGCAACGCCAAACAAAAAGAAGAGACAGGTTCTGGTCTTGGTCTGTATACTATAAGGAAGATAGTCGAAGGTCATCATGGAAAAATATGGTTTACCTCAGACGGACAACAAGGGACTACTTTTTATATAAATATACCTCTAGCCAAGTAAATGGTTGAGAAATAATATAAATATCATATAATAGAAACATGGCAAAAATATGTATAGTAGAAGATGATACTTTCCTACAAGGCTTGCTATCTACCAAGCTTACTACTTCAGGTTATGAAGTGATGACTGTATCAGACGGTAATGAAGCCGTAAAAAAGATAGAAGAAGGTAAACCAGCTCTCGTGCTACTGGACCTCATGCTTCCGGGTACTGACGGATTCGACGTGTTAGCAGGTATAAGAGAAAATGACGAATTCAAAAACCTACCTGTCATAGTATTTTCCAATCTTTCAGAAGATGTAGACATAAGTAGAGCAAAAGAACTAGGAGCTACTGAGTTTATGATCAAGTCCAACTTTACACTAGATGAGCTTCTAGAAAAAGTAAAATCTCACGTTGGCTAATATGAAAAAGTCTTATATTGTTATCATCGTTATAATGCTTCTCCTGGCTCTAGTACTACTCTTCACCGGAGAAGACAGGCTCAAAGAAGCACAAGCTCCGACAGTAGAAACTATTCAACAATAAATACAAATAAAAAAACCCGCTCAATTGAGCGGGTTTCCCGTGATATACACGGAAACTACATTTGCACGAACTCGTCCGGTTCGTATAGGTTGGCATAACCGATTTTTTCATTGAGGTATTTACCTTTTATCAGGACACCCTCAACCTTTTCGTCAGAGACAACAACATACATCCTTGATGTCTCGGTTGCTGTGAGTACATTATATTTGTCCAGCTCTGCAGTCCATGTTGCCACATCCTCATCAGTCTGGCCATACTCTTTGATGATTGCATCGATGTAGTATTCCACCTGCATAGAGCGACCGGCGTAATCGGTGAAATAGATGGTCACGGTGGCCACATCTCTTTCTGAAGGCCATCCTTCGAATTCTATCTTTTCAGCTTTCATGGGCGTGGCCGTCACCGAGTCAACAGGAAACCAAGCACTCTCAGACTGTGATAAGGCCGAAGGTGCTGAATCCGTATTTTCTGCCTGACGGATTTTTTTTCCTGACTTGCTTTCGCAAGAAGTCATCATAATCGCAGCTGCTGCAATCATGATGAAACAAATGTTTTTCTTCATTTTCTGTTATATGTTTTGTGTTAAAGAAATAGTTTCAATCCTACCGCAACTTCTGTGCAAAGAAAGAAAATTGCAAGTATGAACCCGGGTATCACTACCCATTTACTTACTTTCTTGCTATCACCCAATATCGCAATAAAAGCGATAAAAGTGAATATGACAGCAACTGCAATTGCAAACCTAGCATCATCGACACTACCACCATCTCCTGATATAAACACAGAAGAAAGTGATAGATCGGTAGCCATAGGATCAATGTCCGGCACAATCATAAAAATGATCAATGCAGACAACATCAAGCAAAAGCTTGATAATACGGCGATAAATACACTGTAACCTTTTTTCATAGTTGCTTTTTTTCTTTTTACAATACCATGTATAAATAATATGTCAAATAAAAAACCCGCTCAATATTGAGCGGGTTCTCCACACTAAAGTGGAATTACTTTGCCTCGTCGTCGGGTTTTTCCCCTTCTTCCTTCGGAAGACGAGTACCGAGTTCGATCTCGGTGTTTGCCCCATTGGCATCAGTGTGACTGATAGATCCTTCACGATTTTTTAATTCGTTTACGATCCCCATCAGGCGTTCCAATCCAGAAACCTGGTTCTGCTGAACCGGAGGCTCTTCACGTACCACTTCGTGGTGGTGATGAATGTCTCCGTGGAAGTGATAGATGTCCCCATGGTGATGAATCACCATTGGATTATCATCCCTACCTTCAGTCTCTGAATGACGTGAAGTCCTGGAACTGGAAAGATTATCGGCAAGCAAACGCCGAATTACCCATATTGCTAACGCAACCAAGAGTAGCCCAACCACAACCCAGAACAGGAATTTTATCCAATCAGGAATACCTGAACTGGAGCCTCCTCCTGTTACCGGAGTAATAACATTACGGTCGCGGTCACTGGATGAACCTGTATTCAGCTGGTCCTTATAGAACCAACCTTTCTGGTTCATAGTGTCGCCAGGGATGGCGATACTTTCAGTGACGGTGCTGGTGTCGTTGTTGACACCCAGCAGAGCCGGGTTCTTCAAGCGACGACCATTTTTTACCTGACAATTACTGTCCACGGTGGCTGCATAGCGTGTAGCTGTGTCCAGGACGGTGCTTACCACCTGGTCCTGGTCAGTGAATTGAAACTGAGGGGCTTCGCCGGAGATATTTTGCCTGCTATTACAAGCGGAGAGTCCTATCATCACAAATGATGCGATGATGGTAAAAATAAACAATGTACGTTTTTTCATATTCGGAATTGTTTTTTGTTTCTTATATTGTATCACATTTTGTATACTTTGTCAAATATAATACCCTTATATACCAAGCTCTTTTGGGGTAAAATAGGTATACATGTTGTTAAAAGACCCATTAGACAAACACTTCAAAAGGATTGGCACTGAGCAGAAAAAGGCCTTAGGCAGGCTCGGTATAGCTACTATAGAAGACCTGCTCTACTACTTCCCCACTAGATACTCAGACATATCCGAGCTTCACCATATAAGTGAGCTAGTAGACGGAGATATGGCGACTATCATGGGAGAGATCAAGTTTCTCGGTACAAAAAAATCTTTCAAGACAAAAGTCCCTATGGGTGAGATGGTAGTAGAAGACACCACTGGCAAAATAAAAGTTGTGTGGTTTCATCAGGCATACCTAGCCAAGATGCACAAAGTCGGAGAATATGTGAAGATCAGTGGCAAAGTGACAGTAAAAGACAGTTATAAAAATATCACCAACCCAAATATAGAAAAAATATCTCATCTTCCTATAGAAAGACATGATACACTTTTCGTAGGTGATGAAAAAAGAAGCAGTGATATCAGATACCCAGTGTACAAAGAAACAAAAGGCATCACATCTCGGTGGCTATATCATGCGGTAAATAAGATCATATCATCTGGTGCACTTGATGACTCACAAGACTACTTACCAAAAGAAATACTCACAAAATACAACCTCCCTACTTTGAGTACTGCCTTGGTGTGGATACACACACCAAAAAAAGAAGAACATGCTATGGCCGCGAGAAAAAGATTTGCCTTTGAAGAAGTCTTTTTCATCCAACTCGGCAGGCAGCTGGAAAGAAAGAAGATAGAAGAAGAAAAAAGTATCGTTATTAATACTGAAGATCAGATATTGAAAAAGTTTGACGACAACCAAGACTTCACTCCTACTAAAGCTCAAGCCAAAGTAGTAAAAGAGATAATGAAAAACTTCCAAAGTGGTACACCTATGCACAGACTAGTAGAAGGAGATGTCGGAAGTGGTAAGACATACGTCGCAGCAGCGACCAGCTATATGGCTATCAACACCCGTCCAGAAGGACAGGATTTTGGTACTCTACAAGTAGCCTATATGGCCCCGACAGAGATACTAGCCACCCAACTTTTCGAAAACTTCATAAATTATTTTCCAGAAAAAAATATCCAAATAGGACTCATTACCGGCAAGACTTGTCGCAAATACCCAAGCAAAGTCTACAGTCAAAAAGAAAATTGGACCAACATATCTAAAAACCAACTCCTCAAATGGGTCGCAAACGGTGAGATACCAGTACTCATTGGTACACATGCTTTGATACAGAAAAATGTAAAATTCAAAAACCTAGCTTATGTTATAGTCGACGAACAACATCGTTTCGGCACCAACCAAAGACTCAAACTAGCCAGAAAAGATGGCAAAACAGCTCATTATCTGTCGATGACAGCTACGCCTATACCTCGTACACTAGCTCTGACTATATATGGTGACTTAGACCTTTCTGTCTTGGACGAATTGCCTAGTGGTAGAAAAAAAGTCATAACAAAAACAGTTTCTGAAAACTCTAGGGAAAAAATATATGAAGAAATAAAAAAAGGCCTAGATGAAGGAAGGCAGCTTTATGTCATATGTCCTCGTATACAGGACCCGGATAAAGAAAAAGAAAATGCTCTCAATCTCAAGTCAGTAGTGAGTGAAGCGAAAAGACTAAAAGAAAATATATTTACAGATTATGAGATAGATGTACTCCACAGCAAACTCACCAAAGAGAAAAAAGAAAAAGTCATGGACAAATTCTATAAAGGTCAAACAGACATACTAGTATCTACATCAGTAGTAGAGGTAGGGGTAAATGTCCCCAATGCCACTATGATCATCATAGAAGGAGCAGAAAGATTTGGACTAGCCCAACTCCACCAACTCCGCGGAAGAGTGCAGAGGTCTTCTTATCAACCATATTGTTATCTTTTCGCTGATGCAAAAAGTGATAACACTACAGACAGACTAAAAGTATTCGCAGAAAATGCTGATGGCTTTGCTCTTGCTGAGTTTGACCTAGCACAACGTGGTGCTGGCGAACTAGGTGGTGACAAACAATGGGGTGTCACCGATATCGGTATGGAAGCAATAAAAAATATAAAAATGGTAGAAGCAGCTAGAGACGAAGCAAAGAAAATAATATTCGAAGAGACTCTAGAAAAATACCCAGAAATAAAAACACAGCTCCAAAGCGAAAAATACAAAATTCACTTTGAATAAAACAAAAGCGCACCCTGTAGGGTGCGATTGCTTCCGTGTCGAGCGGTACAAATATTGTATTTATTTTCCTTTTATAAAGCAAAAAAGTTTTCCACAGATAAAAAAGACCCGCCTGATGAGCGGGTCCATATTCATTGTGGATCGTCATATGGTACGACGACCCCTTCTTTTTTTATCTCCTGCATTACCAGCACCACAGTCTTGGTCAGAGTATGCTCGAATACTTCGAAATTCTCAAACACCAAGTACTTGGACTGGAAAATGTGGATATTGTGCTTGGGACCTTTCACTATGTCCATAAGCACTTCAAAGGCGTTCTCGTTGGTGACAGTTATTCTTTGTATCTGTTCACCTGTATCGAGATGACGCGAAGCTTTGACAGCATGTGTTATCTCCCCAGGAGACGAAAGTATACCGGGACCCACTACTTTGATCTGTCCTTCGTGCCACACCAGCGGGAACTCTACTCCCCACCAATGTATCTTGTCGAGTGCTTTCACACATTCTTCATGGTCGAGATAGTTCAGCGCTATTTTTCCAAACTGCTTGACCGCATTGGCGTATGCCTTAAGGAACAGTGCCACAAGGTGCCCGAATCTCTCGTGCACCATGTCGGGTGTTTCTATATAGTCCAGCTGCGCCATTGTCCTTATGAAGAGAGTTGTGGGGAAATACCCCATTGAGTACCCATATGCAAGTACAGCAAAATCAAGCACCCCATCACACACGTACACATGGAAACCCGACGCTGCACTGAGTATCTTGTCCAAAGATTTGACCGTCGGTATATTACCAGAAAACATCCCCATTTTCTCTCCTGCTTTCAATAAAGCAGGGTGCACGAACAGGAACCAAAGTGAGTGAAGGTTGTTGGCAACCAAATCCCATACTTTGTGTTGTTCAGCGGAATAATTGGCTTCAGCTTTTTCTGCTGCTGCCTCACTTTTATCTACAAGCTCCCAGAAGGCGTCTTGCACTTCTGAAAGACCACCTTTTTTCATATCCATAATTACAAGGTTTGCTTACTTAGAGAGTACTACTTTTATAATCATATTTCAACATGGTTGCAATTTGGCGCTAATTGCTATATATTTTATTTCACCAACCGTCCTTAGCTCAGTTTCCTCCAGAGGCGGACAAGGGTTGGAGCACAGAAATATTGTTTCTGCTAAAAAATAGAATAATAACCAAATAACCGTCCTTAGCTCAGTTGGTTAGAGCACAGAGCTTATACCTCTGGGGTCCTTGGTTCGAATCCAAGAGGACGGACAATGAAACACACCACTTACGTGGTGTGTTTTGTTATGTTTACCAATATTAGCTTTGGATCTTTGTGATACCACAGAGTGGCTAGTTCGTGTATGTGAGTAGTTTCTTTTGTTACATAAAATTCTATAGAAGACCCCTGCGACAACTTATCATCTATTTCTTTGTGTCTCGATAAATAATCTTTTAGTTTTTGTGGAATAATATTTTCTTGATTTATGACTTTTACTTCCTCCCCTACTATATTTTGTATTTTATCTTCTAGAAGTGAGTAGTGTGTACATCCCAAAACAAGAGCTTGTATGTTTTGTTCTGTTAGCTCTTTCAAATATTTTTCTAAAAATACACCTGTATCTTGTATCTTACCGTCTTCTATAAGTGGGACTAACTCCTTCGCCGCTACTTGCACTACGTCTGCAGTAGGGTCGAGTTTTTGTATTTCTATTTTATATGTCAAAGACTCGACTGTGGCCTGTGTCGCCATGACACCCACTTTTCTAAAAACAGAACCGCAGTCCAAAGTCACAGCTTCAGCCGTCGGTATGATAACACCTAGTACTTTTTTTTCTGGATGAGATACTGCGAGATACTCTTGTTGTATTTGTCTTAGAGCTCTTGCAGAAGCTGTGTTGCAAGCAAGTACTACTAAAGAACATCCTTTTTCAAAAAGAAAATCTATTCCTTCTTTTGTGTAAGTGTATACTTCATCATGAGTCCTACCTCCGTATGGAGCTCTAGCTGTGTCGCCTAGATACACATAGTCATACTGTGGCAAGTACGCAGAAATAGCCCTCTGCATAGAGAGGCCTCCTATACCTGAGTCAAAAACGCCTATTTTCATACACTAAGATGTTACTTCCAAACCTTCTTTTTTGTTTTCTAGTTTTTTAGGTTCGATACCAAACTTCTTTATGATCTCTTCGTACTCTGGTTGCTCGAGTGTCTCTACTTCTATAAGTTTAGTAGATATAGCATCTAGACAAGCTCTATGGTCTGTAAGTACTTGTGTTGCTCTCTTGAGTGCTGTATCCATGATACCTTTTACTTCTTCGTCTATAAGAGCTCCGACTTTTTCGCTGTATTCTCTATCACTTACACCTTGTCCAAACAAAGTCTTTCCACCATCACTCTCTAGTGCTATAGGACCTAGTGTATCACTCATACCCCAACGAGTAACCATGGCTCGAGCCAGGTTGGTAGCTACTTGAAGGTCGTTTGAAGGCCCTGTAGTGATATCGCCAAATATCATCTTTTCAGCTACATATCCACCAAGTGACATAGCTATGTCGTCTAGGAATTCTTTTTTGGTTTGAAGTTTTCTATCTTCTAGTGGGAGCTTCAGTGTATATCCGCCAGCACGACCACGGGCAACTATAGACACTTTGTGTACCGGGTCTGCGTCTGGAAGAACAGAAGCAACTAGAGCGTGGCCTGCTTCATGATACGCAGTGACTTCTTTTTCTTTCTTTGTTAGAAGGTGACTTTTTCTTTCTGGGCCGAGCATCACTTTTTCTATAGACCTGATAAGGTCAAACTGTGCCACTTTCTTTCTATCTTCTCTGGCTGCGAGTATAGCTGCTTCGTTCATAAGTGAATACAAATCTGCTCCAGAAAAACCGGGTGTCCTCTCAGCCACCACTTTTAGATTTACATCTTCAGCAAGTGGTTTTTTTCGAGCGTGTATACCTAGTATCTCTTCTCTGTCTGCTCTGTCTGGTAAGTCTAATACTACACGTCTATCAAATCTTCCTGGACGAAGAAGCGCAGGATCTAGCACGTCGCTTCTGTTTGTCGCTGCTATGACTATGACTTTTTCTGTCGGCTCGAAACCGTCCATCTCTACTAATATTTGGTTTAGTGTTTGTTCTCTTTCGTCATTTCCTCCACCTACTCCTGTACCACGTATTCTTCCTACTGCATCTATCTCATCTATGAAAACTATCGCCGGAGAAGCTTTCTTGGCCATGGTAAACAAGTCCCTGACTCTACTAGCTCCCACTCCGACAAACATCTCTACGAACTCAGATCCAGAAAGATGGAAAAAAGGTACACCAGCTTCCCCAGCTACAGCCCTAGCAAGTAGAGTTTTTCCTGTACCAGGAGAACCGGTAAGCAAAACTCCTTTTGGTATTTGCGCTCCTATGTCGATAAACTTTTTAGGATTGCGAAGAAAATCTACTATTTCTTTGAGTTCTTCTTTTGCTTCTTTTGCTCCAGCGACATCTTTAAATGTGACTCTGTTTTTTGGATCATTTGGGTTTGTGATGCGAGCTTTGGACTGACCAAAAGAAAATGCTTGCATACCTGCACCTTTGACTTGCTTGGAAAGCATCCATATCAAAAATACAACAAATAGTATAGGTAGTGCTATAGGTAGTATGTTGATCAGATAGTATCCAAAACCATCTTCGTTTTTCACTTCTATACTGATAGAAGATAGAGCTTCTTTTTCTACACCGTAGTTGGTAAGTGTCTCGGTAATAGAACTCTCAAATTCTTTTTTGGATTTTTTTACTTCTCCACCCACCAGGGTAATATCCAGATTGTTCCCTTCTACTACTATCTTGTCTACTTCGTTGTTTTCTATCAGATTGGCTACAGCTGATATAGGTATCTCTTCTGGCTTGGTGGTACCACCGCCCAAAGAAACATAAAGCAAAACTAAAAAGACCAGAGTAAATATGATACTTATTATCTGACTATATAGTACTGGTTCTTTTTTTCTATTTTTAGGTGATTTTTTATCACCTCCCTGTTTATTCATAAATATATTTATAGCACGAAAATACTGTAACTAAAAGGTATTATACTTATAAAAATTTGACAAACTATACATACCATACTATTATCACGACAAATCATACTAATGACAAATAACATGGTTCCTATAGAAAAAGTGACAACGTTCTCTGCCAACAATGCGGAGTCGATGATAAATTATTTTGGCATAGAAAGTGTCTTCATAAATAAAAAACCTGGGACCAGATTGATCAACTTTTCGGGAACAGTATGTATGTATCGTGAAGTAGTGAGGTATTATAAACTTTCAAAAATAATAGAGTCAGTACCAAATTACGAGAAGTATAATCTTGTCGATCTTGGATCAAATGGTGATCCATTTATCATAAGGTTTGCAAAAGAAATGAAGATACCTGGCCTGGTTTGTGTAGACATATGGGAACAGTTTGAGCCAGAAAGTGAAAAATTCCTTGGCGATCTTCCCATGCTTGGCATACAAATGGACATGTTAGCTTTTTTGGAAAACCTTCCGAATAAGTGTACAAACATTTCAATGTTTGCTATCGATATCGCCATAATTTGTGATAAATCATACAGAAATGAAATGTATCATCACTTGAGTAGAGTGGTGCCAGATGATGGAGTAGTTTTTTCTATGAATTCCATTATGGAAAATCATCCGGGTTTTGAAAGCTTAAAAAGCTGTGACTACATTTACAGAAAAAAAATATAATAGTATGACCAGGGTCTCTCCCTGGTCTTTTTATATGTACATCACAAAGATGCTACAATATGTGTATGCAACTCGCAGTAAACAAAACAGCACATCTAGACTATGAAATACTCGACAAATACGAGTGTGGTATTGAGCTGCTTGGAACTGAAGTAAAATCTATCAAACTAAAAACAGCCAAGATATCAGGTGGCAGAGTCTTGATACGTGGTGACGAAGCATTTCTGGTCGGTCTATATGTACCGCCTTTCCAAGACAAGAATGCTCCAGAAGACTATGATCCTGCTCGCACTAGAAAACTACTTCTACATAAAAAAGAGATAAAAAAACTAGAGACCAAGCTAAACGATAAAGGTTTGACAATAGTGCCACTTGCGTTGTATAATAAAGGTAGAAGGGTCAAGGTAGAAATAGCTTTGGTCCGAGGAAAAAAGAAGTTCGACAAACGTGAGGATTTGAAGAAAAAAGAAACACAAAGAAGAATCCGCAAACAATACAACGTACGTTGATCTCTTTTATATGGGGATGCTAGGCATCGACAATAGAATACCTTTATATTATGCATGTCGAGATTCACGAGTTCTCGAAAAAATCGTGAAAAAATAAATGCAGAAAAAACTGCTGTAAAGTCTCCTTTCATGGGACTTGCATTCGCTAGAGTTTAACTCGCGAACACTCTAATACTGGACTTCCGATAAAGTAGTAGAGTGTAATTTCATCGGGATAGAATACTTAGCGCTCACTAAGTATTCGAAACTAAAGAGATCGACCTGCTATTCGTTTTGCTGTTTTTTTAGGTTGTAGGTCTAAATAAAACAAAATAGACAAGCATGTAGAAGTAATATAGAGACTCTTTTGCACGGGGGTTCGATTCCCCCCATCTCCACAAAAACAAAGGCTTTTAGTGTATAATTGGTGACACATCTATATGGGCTCATAGTATAGTGGTAACACGCATCCATGGCATGGATGAGTCCGGGGTTCGACTCCCCGTGGGTCCAC
>JACKGL010000006.1 GCA_020631955.1 Candidatus Nomurabacteria bacterium
ACTTTCTTTACTTCTTCTTCTGAAACGAATGCGCTTTGGAGTCTTATAGGTTGTGACATTTCTCCAGAAGCATATAACATATCTCCGGCTCCGAGGAGTTTTTCAGCACCCGCAGCGTCTAATATGGTACGAGAGTCTATCTGTGAAGATACCTGCAAAGCTATACGAGAAGGTATGTTGGCCTTTATAAGACCTGTTATGACGTTTACAGAAGGTCTTTGTGTAGAAAGTATCACATGTATACCGACAGCACGAGACATTTGCGCTAGCCTGACTATACCGCTTTCTAGCTCTTTAGGATACATCTGCATGATATCTGCCAGCTCGTCTATGATCACTACTATGTAAGGTAGGTTTTCTGGGAGGTTTTCATCATCTTCATCTATGCCATTTTTCTCTACATAAGGATGGTAGACTTTCTCTAGATAAGAGGCGATATCTCTTACTTTATTGTTTTCCAATATATCATATCTTCTATCCATCTCTTTTGCCGCCCATTTTAGTGCCAAGATAGCTTTTTTAGATTCTGTGATCACCGGTGTCAGAAGGTGAGGGATACCGTTATAAAGTGTCAGCTCAACTCTCTTTGGGTCTACGAATATAAACCTCAATTCATCAGGAGTGTTTCTATATAGTAGGGAAGTGATAAGAGCGTGTATGGTGACAGATTTTCCAGAACCTGTAGCACCAGCAATAAGAGCGTGAGGCATCTTAGATATGTTTGCAAAGGACGCTTTTCCAGAAAGACCTTTACCTAGAGCCACGTTTAAAGGCTTCTTAGGATCCATAAAGTCTTTTTCTTTAAGCATAGAAGCCAGACCAACTGTAGACTTTACTTTGTTTGGTATTTCTATACCTACTAGAGATTTGCCTGGTATAGGCGCTTCTATACGTATAGGGTGAGCTGCTAGAGCCAAAGCTAGGTCGTTTTGCAGAGCCACTATTTTTGATAGTTTTACACCTTCTGCTGGTTTTAGTGCGTATCTTGTCACTGTAGGGCCTATGGTTATCTCATCCATTTCTACTTGGATACCAAAGTTGGCAAGAGTCCTTTTTATTATGTTTGCATTACTTTTTATATCTCCTACACCAGGTTTTCCTTTGTCACCTTCGAGTAATGATAGGGGGGGTAGGGTATATCCTTTATTTGATCTTTTTCTTTTTTTAAATAGACCAAAACCTTCAGAATCTTCTTCTTCACTTTTTTCCTCTACTTCAGCTACAGGTTCCGCTGGCGCTACGTATTCTTCTTCATAACTCTCTTCTTCTTGTTCCAAATCTTCTTCTACCTCCTCATCTACTTGTTCTTCCTCTTCTCCTTCTTTTTTTCTGAATAGGCCCATTATTATTTCCCAGAGTCTTATCAAAGAAGGAAGTTTTTCAAACATTAAAAAGAGACTTATTATGAGTATTCCACCCAATATTATTACAGCCCCTACAGCGTCAAAAAGATAGACAAAAGGCATAGAAGAGTATTTACCCACCAGACCACCGTGATTTTCTATAAAGCTGATATTTACCATAGAAAGGAGTGACACTAGGAACAATGTACCTCCAAGAGTATGTATCCAAGATGTTTTTCTGTCTCTTATTCTGAACAATTCTGTACCGAGGAAAAGGAGGATCAAAGGTATGAAATAATACCCTATACCAAATATAGTTTTAAATATCTTATATATGTATTCACCAGCTCTTCCGCCTTGATGTATTAGAGGTAGTATAAAAATAACAGCTCCTAATAGTAGGAGTATAGCGGTGACACCTCTTTTGGTTTCGCTGGTTATATTTCGGAAGACACCACCACCTTCTTCTGTTTCATCTATTTCTTTTTTAGAGGAAGTTTTTTTTCTAGTTTTTTTCTTAGCCACGGTAGTATTATAGCATTGATTAGTAAGTGAATTCTAGTTTAAAACTCGACTTTTTTCGTTATTTTTTGATTGAGTTATTTTTTACACAGGTTTGAAATCGGGGGTATAGTTTTGCTTTTTATCCAATGTTGTATTTTAGTGATTTTACACCTCAAAACAACATAAAATATTCTTTACAAATTTTTTCTAAAATGCTAATCTAAACGTCACAAATACAAACTATAAAGTCATGATGCAAGACAAAAACGACAACAATTTCATGGAGAATTCTAAAGGACATTCTATAGGACATGCTCCAGCAGAAGCTTTTAAAAATAAGGATTTTTTCATGTCGTTTATAGCTCGCAAAGCTGAACAGCTAACAACAGCTATATATCTTGTAACGGACACTATGGACAGAGTGGATCCTCTCAGAAAATATATACGCAAGATCAGCATAAATCTACTGGGTACATCCTGTGACCTTAGGTCTAGCAACGCTATAGAGAAGTCTGAAATAATCATAGATATGGAGACTCTTTTTACTGATCTAGAGGTGTTTATACGTATAGCTAAAAATACTGGAAATATATCAGACATGAACGCTGATATCCTTCTTTCTGAGGTATCTAAGTGTGTTTTAGCCATAAATTCACATAGGGAAAGTGAGGTAAATAAGCTAAAAAGAAGGGACGAAAATATGGTAGCTTCATTCCTTCTAGATCAAGTATTTTCACAAGACGACTTACCAAAATATTTACCTGAACAAACAGAAAATCAAAAAGACAGTAAAAACTCTATAAACGACATAAAAAACACAGATGTCGTTTACAAAGATAAACCTCAAAAATCCATCACAAACAAAAACGACATAGCGATAAAACTACTACGTAGAAAGACTATTTTAACTATCATAAAGGACAATAAAGAAGTATCTCTAAACGACATCAAAAAAGTTATAAACGACGTATCAGAGAAGACTTTACAAAGGGAGATAAACTCTCTTATAAGTGAGGGTATGGTAGAGAAAAAAGGTGAAAAACGCTGGGCTAGGTACTCTATAAAAGACAATAAATAGGCTTTTTTATCAAGTCTTTTTGTGTAAGGTTTTTACCCTTTACTGTGTCTTTATATAAGCAATACCAAAGAGTGATGAACCCTTCTATCTAGTCACTTTTGACTAGATAACCGATTCATTATATAGGTAATGCAATCCACAATATTAGCTTTATTTTTTCGAAAAAAGAGTGTATACTGTGGAAAGCGTTGTGCTGTGTTTTTTCATTAGCACGATGCATCTCACCCCCTGAAGATGCAATCTTGGGATAGACAAGAACTCTTCAATAAGGTGATTGGGTTGGACTTTGTAAACTAAATAACGAGTCTACATAGATGTATAGGAGCATCTATAAAACTCCTAATTAGTATATAGAGTTCGATTCTGTGCAAATGAAAGTTTGCCGTGTCGACAAGGCAAATACATTCTTATGTATTTGTGAAGTAGCAATACTTCAGAAGCTTCGGCTTCACGCAAGTCTAGTACTTGCAAAACCCGGACACTCTCGTGTCCACCTCGTGAGGCTTTACCAATAAAAGATAAAGATAGCGAGAAGAGAGATATTTATATCTCTCTCCGACCAATAAAAGTCGGAGAATTATAAACTATAATTTTTATTAAAAAATTATCATGAATAAATTTACAAAATTTGTTTTCGGTGCAGCTCTTGCTGTAGCATTCTCAATTGGTGCTGCTGTATATGCATACGATTTCGGTACTGCGACTCTTTCACAAGGGTCTAATGGTACATACGTTGTAGAGCTACAATCAGCTCTTAACGCAAATGGTGCAAACCCTGCACTAGTAACAGACGGTGCTTTTGGTCCAGCTACCAAAGCTGCTGTTATGGCTTATCAATCAATGAAGGGTCTAGTTTCTGATGGTATAGTTGGTCCAGCTACAAAAGCTGCTCTAAACTCAGGATCAACAGGATCTTACCCAGCAGGATGTACATCTAACTCTGGTTATTCTACAACTACAGGTCAATCATGTGCTTCAACAAGCACAATGCCTGCAGGATGTATGGCTGGTTACATGTACTCTCCTACAACAGGTGAATCATGTACAGGTGGATCATCACCATCTAGCTCTGAACTTAACGGGGGAGCTGGAGACATAACCGTTGACCTTACTTCTGAATTTGCAGGAGAAGAGGTTGGTGAAGACCAAGAAGATGTGCCTGTTTTGGCTTTCACAGTAGAAGCTGATGATGACTCAGATGTCATGATCAATTCAGTTAAAGTTGAATTATCACAAAACACTGGAGCAGACTCAGACAAGTTAGATGACTACGTTGACTCTATTTCTATTTGGTTTAATGGTGATAAGGTTGGAGAAGCAGATGCTGATTCATTTAATGAGTCAAGCGATGTTTACTCAAAATCTATTTCACTTGACAACGTAATAGTAAGAGCAGGAGATGAAGAAAAACTAACTGTGGCTATTACAGCACTTAGCAATCTTGACTCAGGTGATATTGATTCTGATCAATGGAATATTGGTGTAACTCAAATAAGATTTACAGATGGAGATGATGTTGTTACAACAGATACTTTCTCTCTTGATACAACAGACGGTTTAGCTGATGATGAAATCGAACAACTATTCGACTTTGAAGATTTTGCAGGTGCAGCTGATGTTGAATTGAAAGCAGCTCTAGATGAGGATGCTATAAATGATGCTCACGTATTGAACGTAGATGATACTAACGATACAACACATGACATACTATCTTTCACTCTAGAAGCAAGAGGAGACTCTGATATTTGGGTTGATGAAATCCCAGTAGTTATTACAACAACTGGTGAAGCAGATGAAGCTGTTATCGTTATCGAAGCTTCTTTGTGGCACAAGGGAGAAAAGATCGGATCAAAAGATGTTCCAACAGGTGGAGCTGTAACTTTCGATGATCTTGACCTTACTATAGACGCTGGTGATAAAGAAGAGTTTATTGTTCGAGTAGAACTACAAGACATAGATGGTGCTCTTGATGACGGTGATACAGTACAAGCTACTCTAACGGTTGCAAGTATTGATGCTGAAGATGAGGCAGGAGATACTCTAGCAGGTGGTGACCTTACAGGTACTGCTGTTGGAGATGCTCACGCAGCATACGAAGCAGGTATTATGGTTAAATTCGTATCACAATCAGCTACAGCAGTTCCTAGTGGTCTAGCAGGTGTAAATGATTTCGGTACATTCAAAATCGTATTCGATGTAACTGCTTTTGACTCTGACGTTTACGTCGATGGAACTGCTATCGCAGATGAAGCTGGAGGTGCTACTTATCAAGATATCGTGGCAGCTAACATTGCGGCTACAGGTGTGCTTGATTGTGCTGACTGTGAAGATGGTGCTAACACAACTTTCAAAGTTGATGAAGGTACAACTGAAAGATTCACTCTTACAATGTCTGGAGCAGGTGACGATGTATTCGCCAACGGAGCTCTTGAAAGCGTACTTTACGCTCTAACAGCTATCGATGGTGATGTTGTTTACAACTTCAGTATGGAAGAGTTTACAACTGACAATGTGTTCCTAAGTGGAAACGATTAATTCAGTTGAAAATTTTATCTAAGTTAAATACTTAGTAAAAACAAAAAACCGCCGAAAGGCGGTTTTTTGTTTTTTATAAGGAGTACACTTTATGCTATAATCTCCATGTATGGAAGAAAAGGTGGAGAATTGCGTCCAAGCAAAGCGGAAAGAAAAGGGAATAACACAGGAAGATATGGCAAAAGCTGTAGGCGTATCCAGGCAGACTATCATAGCTATAGAAAAGGGGAACTATACTCCTTCTGTACTTTTAGCATTAAAATTGGCCAATCATTTTGGTTGTCCGGTCGAAGATATTTTTAAACTTTAAATTTTTATATGAAAATCTGGGATTATATACACTCAAAAGAACTCATACTCACACTACTTCTGATAGCGTGTGTGGTACTTTATATCAACCCTATGCACTTATACATGTTTACAAGAATGCAAATGTATATACTTGGTGTGCTTGTTTTTGGTGTAGCTTTGTTTGCAGCTTTTGTGGTAAATGAAAGAATATCTGACGAAAGAGAAAGGATGCATACAGACTTGGCTGGACGTATAGGGTACACTGTCGGTATCATCATGCTTACCATAAAGATACTCGTAGACAACTCACTAGGTAAAGATATAGACAACTGGATAGTTTTTACACTTCTCATAATGATAGTGAGTAAGATAGTAACAAGGGTATGGAGTAGGATATATAGATAATATAAAAAAGGGTCGCAATTGCGACCCTTTTCTCAATCACTCTGGCTGAGATTATTTTAAGCTTAGTATAAAAATATAGACCAGCACAAAAATACATATGATCTTTATAATTTTGCGTTTGTTCATCATGAACCGGTCTACCATGTAAGGTACAAGCCCTAAAAACCTTTTGGTCCTCAGGTAGCGTTTTTTTCTGCTGTAGTTTTTCATTGGCTTCAGGTTTAGGGGAGTTATAGCATTTATGCGCTTTTTCCACAATCGAATGTAAAGTAGACTTTACATTTATTTATATATTGATAATATATAGTTATATTAAGAGTAGAGGAATTATGATTATGACAAAAAACAAAAACATAGGTTCTGCCAATTCCTGGATATTGGTGATAATTTTTATGGTTGTTATAGGTGTAGGAGTATATATCTCAAAAAATACTTCACAAGAAAAGAGTGTTATGGAGGGGGATTCCATGATGGAAGATGGTCAAACGAATGAAGGAGATACGATGATGGAGGATGACAACATGATGATGGAGGACAAAGTTTTGGGAGCGTATGAAGTATATGCACCAGAGAAGTTAGCAGAAGCTGATACAAAAAATGTTGTTTTGTTTTTTCACGCACCTTGGTGTCCTACATGTAGAGCTCTCGATGAAGATATAAATGATTCACTTTCTGATATACCAGAGGATGTCCTTATACTAAAAACAGATTATGATACCAATGGTGAATTAAAGAAAAAATACGGAGTGACATATCAGCATACACTAGTACAAGTAGATAGTGCAGGGGAGATGATAGCCAAGTGGTCTGGAAGCAACACATTGGAAAGTTTGATCTCTAACATAAAGTAGTATGAGTATAGGAATATTATTTATTGCTTTCATCGCAGGAGTGCTGACAGTACTAGCTCCTTGTATATTACCTATACTGCCTGTGATAGTCGGAGGGTCTGTTTCTGACGGTAAAGACAAGCGCAACCCTTATGTGATAATAGGATCTCTCGTACTTGCTATAGTGTTGTTCACTTTACTTCTAAAGTGGAGTACGGTTTTCATCGGTGTGAGTCAAGAGTTTTGGAGAAGTGTGTCTGGTGTGATACTTGTCATTTTTTCTATTACTATGATCTTTCCTAGCGTCTGGGAAAAGATACCTCTTGCAAACAAACTCAACATGAGTGGAAACAAGCTACTAGGAAAAGGATTTCAAAAGAAAAGTTTTTGGGGAGACGTAGTCATGGGAGCAGCTCTCGGTCCTGTGTTCTCTTCCTGTTCTCCTACATATTTTGTTATTTTAGCCACTGTACTACCTGCTAGTTTTGCTTTTGGTATATTGGCCTTGTTTTTCTATGGTCTTGGTTTGGGGTTAGTGCTTTTACTTATATCTGTATTAGGTCAGAGAGTAGTAGAAAAGCTAGGAGTAGTAGCCAATCCTCATGGATGGTTCAAAAGAGGTGTAGGTATACTTTTCCTTATCATTGGGCTACTTGTATTTACTGGAGTAGATAAGAAGATAGAGTCTCATCTTCTAGAACAAGGTTTTTATAGCGACCTCTCTGGTATAGAGATCAATCTTCTTCAAAAACTAGAAGGTGATATGGGAGACGACATGGGAGATGCTATAGACTCATATGACAGCAGTGCTCTTATAGACACAGATAATATAAGAGATGTTTTGGATAACACTACAAAAAAAGACATAGATGTATCAAAAGTAATAGCGGATAAAGCTAAGAAATACTCTAAATATGTAGAAATCACCGACCCTTCTGGTGGATATGTAAATACGGATGATATGCCGTTTAAGATAGCAGATTATATCGGACAAAAAGTTATACTTGTAGACTTTATGACATATAGCTGTATCAACTGTATACGTACTTTTCCTTATCTCAACGACTGGTATACAAAGTATGAAGATGACGGACTTGTTATCATAGGAGTACACACACCAGAGTTTGCTTTCGAAAAAGACTTGGCAAATGTAAAGGAAGCTCTAGATGGTTTTGATATAAAATTCCCAGTTGTTTTGGATAACGACTACGGCACCTTTAGAGCTTGGGGCAACAGTTATTGGCCTAGAAAATATCTTATCGACATAGATGGTTTTGTTGTGTACGATCACATAGGTGAAGGAGAGTACAAGGAGACGGAAGAAAAAATAGTAGATGCACTGGTAGAAAGATATGAAAGACTTGGCAACCCTAAAGACCTGCAAGTAGAAAACTCTCTTTCTGAAGCGCCTGTGTATGCTAGCAGTCAGAGTCCTGAGACTTATTTTGGTACATTACGTAACGCCAATTTTTATGATGCTGATCTTGGTAAATGTACTATAGCAGACTGTAGCTTTGATTATGATGCTAGTAAGATAAGTAAAAACAAATTTGCTTTGGATGGATCTTGGGATGCACAAGAAGAATACGCAGAGTCAACATCAAGTACATCTAAACTAGGATATGTATTCAACTCCGGAAAAGTTTTCCTAGTGGCTGAAGCAGCGGGAGACCCTATAACTGCCAATGTGTATCTAGACGGAAAGTTAGTAAGTAGCGACTACGCTGGAGCTGATGTGGTCTCTAGTAAAGTACAGATAGATGAGCCAAGACTTTATGAGATACTAAACTTCAAAGGAAATATGAAATCAGGTCTTTTGGAAATAGAGTTTATTGGTTCTGGGGCGAGGATATTTACCTTCACATTCGGTCTATAAAATACTCTGGTATAATATACCTATGCAAAACAATAAGTGGAAAAATTTGTCCTTAGCGATAGGTATACTTTTTATAATAGGAGTATTTTATTTTGGAGCCAAAGGAAGAGTAGGGGTAGTGGCACATTTAGACTATAGCGCTAAGATAATAGAAAACGAAGACGGTAGTATACAGATCAATGGATATAAACTAAGTGATAAAGAAAAAGAAATATATCTTGCTCATAAAGATCACAACCAAAGTGACGTAGACGATGAAAAACTCAACTATTTTTCTGTTGATGACAAACCAGCAATAATAGACACCAGTCTTCTTTTAAGAGGGGTATCGCTTAAGGATGGTATACCTTCTTTGACTGATCCTCTATTCGAACCAATATCACAAAACCCAGACTTTAAAGACACCCTAGGTCTTTATTATGAAAACAATGGTGAAGCAAGGTGGTATCCATATACCATCATGGTATGGCACGAGATCATAAATGACAATGTCGGTGGAAAAAATATCGCAGTCACTTTCTGTCCTTTGTGTGGGAGCGCTGTTGTGTATGATAGAGAAATAAAAGATATTCCAGAAAAAGGATATACGACGACACTACATTTTGGTGTGTCAGGTCTTTTATATGAGTCCAACTTGGTTATGTATGATAAAGAACTAGAAAGTCTGTGGGTTCAAGCTCTGGGTAAGGCTGTCGCAGGAGAGCTGACAGGAGTGACTTTGGATGTGCTTCCTTTCCAGCTGTTAACAAAAGAAGAAGTAATAGAGAAAAATCCAAATACCAAGTCTTTGTCTCGCGACACAGGGTATAACAGAGACTATGGATTTTACCCTTATGGAGACTATGATGGAAATGATGAATTTATTTTCCCAACATCTTTTGTTGACGAATCTTTTTCACCAAAGAAAACAATGTACGTAGTTCCTTTTGAAGATAAGTATATAGCTATACCTTATGAAGATATAGAAAACATACACAAGAACTTTACGGTAGGTGACAGTGTGCTTTATGTAGAAAAGGTAGATGGAGAAGTAAAAGTATATGATGACAAAAAAATACTACCTGGATATTATGAAATGTGGTTTTCTTTTAGTGTTCACCATGTAAGTGATGGTATTGTTTGGAAATAGATGAAGTATGTTAAAATGACTTTATGGACGAAAATACAAATCTAACACCAGAGAATAATAGTCTAGATAATACTCAAAATCCTGATAATAAAAACAAACAAGACCTTATAAAACTTATAGCTATCAACATAGGTGTGCTTGTTATCGTAGCTCTTATGGGTATACTTTTACTTCATATTTCAAATTCAAACAAGTCTCAAGAATATATAGGCTCAGAGGTCGGAGATGTTTTGCAAGATCAAGAAAACACAACTTCTGTCGATGATATACAAAACGACACCAACACAAACACTACTGTGATAAGTACAAATACAGGTACAGGTATAGACACGGCTCCAAGTGAAAGCACAAGTAAAGATTGTAGTAGTGGTAGAAACGATGACTATTTGCATCCAGAAAGATTTATAAACCCAGACGGCACTCTCAAATGTGCGGACGGTGTAGTAATATTTGATCATCAGATAACACCAAAATTCATTCGTACTATCATCCCATATGTGAAAGCTGAGACGGGTGACGATATAGATCTAGACCTAGTAGATTTCTACATAACATTACCTGCTACTGGTGAAGAGGTGGTGTACAAAGATATATTTAACTGGTACGTAGATGGAAAAAGAACAATCTTCAATACTAACGAGCTTCTTTGGGAAAAGTGGGGGAGTTATATAGGAGGGAGTCATACATATGACTTTGGCGTAAAGATGATCCACAGACCAACAGGCGCAGACATAAGTATCATCTTCAAAGATCACACCACAATGACACTATATTTTGATGGATTAAATGGAAGCTAGTATATAAAATAAAAAAGCTCGGAGTGATCCGGGCTTTTTGTTAATGAGTGGTTTTTACATTCGGCCACGCTGGTTCCATGAGTGCTCCAGTGGCATCATAAAAACGTAAGTAATATTCTGTTCCGTCTGGTACTAGTTCGTTTAGATTGGTTGATTTACTGGTAAAATCTTGTACTTGCAGAATAATCGCACCACTAACAGGGTCTTCTATTATAAGTGTGATTGGTTTTTGGTATCCGGAATAAACATCGCTAAATTTGGTACTTTTTTCAATACCATTTATTTGAAAGGACCAACCGGTATCTGATGCAGATATGGTACCAGTACTTTCATTTACAGGCGTAGAATCGTTAGAAGAATTATTTTCCTCTGTCGGTATATCTGTTTTAGAGGAATCTGTTACAACCTTGATCTCTTCATTTGTCGGAGAGTTTTTTATGAAAGATAAAATAGAAATAAAAATGATAAATAATATTATTATACTAGCACCTAAAATGAACCAGATTTTTTTGTTTTGGTTTTCCATTTATTTTGTTGAAACTTCAGTAAAATTATTTTCGATCACCTTCCAATTCAGATTCTCGAAGAAGTCAGCTATGTATTGTTTTTTTCCGCTTGGCTGATAGTCGGCCACGAAAGAGTGTTCCCACATATCAAGAGCCAGTATCATATCTGCGCCATTGAGATGTCCTAAGTGTTGCTCGTCCACCCAACTTGCTAGAAACTTGTCTTCTTTTTTGTCGTACCAAAGTACCGCCCATCCGACACCACGAGTCATAGCAAGAGCTGAGAATTCTTTTACAAATTTTTCATACGAACCAAAAAGTTCCATCAGTCTTTTTCCTAAAGCACTTTCTGGATCAAAGGCTTTTGATCCACCTTCGAGAGAAGAGAAGTATATTTCATGGTTTCTCATACCGTTGTATTCAAAACTGAATCTTCTGAAGAGTTCTGCTGTTATATAAGCATCTTTCTCGCTATCAAGCTTGGACATCATGTCTATGATACTGTTGGCATTTTTAACATAACCGTTATATAGACCTATGTGTTCCTCTATAGTTTTTTCTGATATACCTTTTAGTTTTCCTATATTGAAAGTTTTTGCTGTAAACATAATTTTCTGAATTAGCTTCTAATAATATTCATTATAACACCTACTTAGATTTTTATTATTTTTTTGATAAGATTGTGAGATGGACACGAGATATCTGAACAAGAAAGGCTTTGGTAAATATATATTTTTTATTGGGTTTGTTCTCCTTATAATATCTTTGTTTGTACTACTATATAGAGATTTTAGTACAAAAAGTGTATCTAAAAACACAGATTTAGAAGTCGTATTTTTGGATGTCGGTCAAGGTGATGCAATATACATAGAAGCTCCCAATGGTGCTCAGATGATAGTCGACGGAGGTAAGGGAAGCGTGCTTTCAAATGCTATTTTACCTTATATCAACCCTTTTGATAAAAGTATAGACTATCTTGTTGTGACTAATCCTGATAAAGATCACTACGAAGGATTTATTTCTCTTATGGATAGATATCAAATAGGTATGATACTTCAAAGTGGTACTAGACAAGATGATATTACGTATTCTGTTTTTAAAAACAAAGTTGCAGAGGAGGATGTACCTTATGAGGTTGTAAGGAAAGGTGATGAGATAGTTTTGGATAAAGAAGCAGGTGTTTATGCTACTGTACTTTTTCCTGACAGAGACGTAACGAATTGGGAAAGAAATGATGGCTCAGTAGTCCTACTACTTACCCACGGAGAAAATCAATTTCTTTTGATGGGAGACGGCACTATTCTGACAGAAGGTATTTTGGTAGCGTCTGGTACAGATCTAGACGGTGTAGATGTGCTGAAGCTTGGACACCATGGATCTAAGACATCTACTGGTTGGCCGATAATAAATGCCACCACCCCAGAATATGCCATAGTCTCAGCTGCAGAATATAACTCATATGGCCACCCACATAAAGAAGTCATAAACAGACTGACAGAATATGGTTCTAAAATACTAGAGACCAAAGACGGGTCCATAGCCTTCTATTCCGATGGACTGACTCTAAGATATGAGCAATAGACCTCTGGACAAAGTATTTTTCTGTATCCCCAGAGAATAGCCTTATTTTATAGGCTTATTTGTGATATAATTAATGGGACAAAGTGTAAGGAAATAACCTTCGCTGGTGTCTATATATATGCAGGACGAAGATAGAAAAATGTTGTTTGATAATGTATACGAAGAGCATGCGGACACAGTATTTAGACATATATACTTCCGTATATCAGATAGAGAAAGAGCTAAGGAGATAACCCAAGATGTCTTTATGAGGTTTTGGGAATATATATCTTCTGGGCAAGATGTAGAAAATACAAAATCTTTTCTGATAACAAGTGCTCATAACGCCGTAGTAAACGAATACAGATCTAGGAAAAATGATGTATCGCTAGACGAGATGCTTGAGAAAGTAGGGGACAAGATAGAAGATACAAAAGTTTTAAAACTAGAAAGTCGTCTTCTGGCTATGGACGTGTTCGAATGCATTTCACTTTTACCTGCCAATTATAAAGATGTGATCGTCTATAAATATGTAGATGATATGTCTACAAAAGATATAGCTGATCTCTTAGGAGAAACAGAAAGTAATATTTCTGTCAGGATCCATAGGGCATCGAAGAAATTGGCGGAGATTATAAAAGAAAAAGAACAACAAGAAGAATAAAATGAAAAAGAGAGAAATCCAAGAAATTCTAAATAGTGTCAGACTTACTGAAAAAGAAAAAGCTCAAATGAAGAGCCAGCTGTTTTTCCGTGCAAATATAGGAGGTTATTCTAGAAGAAGAGGAATAAGAAGTCCTTTCTTCTTTATCATGCCTACAGTACCAGTGGCAGCTCTAGCCGTAGTGCTTTTGATCGTATCTAGTTTAGCCAGAGTAGCTCTTCCAGGTGATGGGCTTTATGGTTTTAAACGTGGTGTAAATGAGAAAGTTTTGGGTATACTTGCTGTGTCTGATGAACAAAAAGCAAAACTAGAAACAGACCTTATAGCTAGAAGATATCAGGAGATAGAACAAGTCGTCAGAGATAGCGCTACAAGTACACAAGACACCCAAAAGACACAAGAAATAATAAAAGGACTTGAAGAAGATATAGATAAGAGTCATGAAAAAGTAACTTCTATAATAGAAGATATTTCAGATGCTGGTGACAAAGAAGTTGCTCTAGAGATATCTGCAGAACTGAGTCAAACCATTTCAATACATAAAGACATAATAGAGACAGCTATAGCAAAGTCTGGACAAGACTCTTCTGTTACAGATAGTGCTTTACAGATAGTAGCAAAAGCAGGTGAAAACAAAGCTAAAGTAGAAGAGAAAACAAAAGAAATAGTTTCTTCTGTAGTAAAAGAAGACGACACCGATACAGAAGAACAAAAGGTAGATAAACAAAAAATATTTGAAGGGTCTATAGAAAAACTAGAAACAACTATAGGAGAAGTAAGAGACTTGATCGAAGATCAGGCACAAGATATCAATCCAGAGTTTGTAGCTCAAGCTGAGAACCTTCTTATATCCGCTAATGTTAGATTGGAAAAATGTAAAGCAGGTCTACAACCTGAAGTGAAAGGAGAAGACAAAGCGAAAGCATTTCTAGCTTGTACAAATGGCCTCAATGATGCTAAAGGTGCTTATCTTATACTTACAGCTACATCTGGTGTTGTAGATAACGAAGCAGAAGAAGTAGCAGATAAAATACAAGAGACAAAAGACAATGACCAAGGTATATCAGCTACAGTAGTAAACTCTGAAGGAAAAGAAGTAGAAGTAAAAGAAAATACAACTACTACAAATACCAAAGAAGTAGATACAGAAGAGAAAGATGGAGAAGTGCTCGGTGATGTGATAGAAAATACAGACACTGAAGAAGAAGTAGATATACAAATAAGTACTCAAGAAAAAACACAGACATCTGTTAGATAAAATAACTAAAATAAAAACCCTCATTTGTGAGGGTTTTTATTTATTCGCTATCTGTTTCTGATGTAGTAGGTGTTTCTTCTTGTGTCGTCTCTTCTGCATCAGTTGTTTCTTTTATGTCTACTGTATCTTCTGTGACTGCTACTTCTGGCATTTGAGCTGGGTTTTCAGCTGTGATACCTTTTTTTGCTGCGTATTTTATATGTTTGTCTTTTATGATACCTACTTTCTTTAATACTTTGAAGGCTCCATTTTTATTTATTTCTCTAAGAGCGCTTGTACTTAGGTCTAGTGAGAAAGTTTTACCTATTTCTGGTACAAAGATTCTTTTCTTTTGGATATTTGGATATCTTCTTCTTTTGCCTGTAGGGTTGAATTGTGTAGCACGAACACGGTTGGAATAACTTCCACCAACCACTGATTGCTTATTCGTAATGTCGCATTTCTTTGCCATAATGTGCCATATACTAGCATAGCGGTATAAAGAAGTCAAAGGATTTTTAGGGCCATTTATACCTAAAAAGCCTTATAAAATTATAGAAAATGCTATAATATACTAGGTATGCAACCCTTGGATATAGTATTTTATATTGCGATACTCATCATGTCTGTTATTTTGCATGAGCTAGCTCATGGCTGGGCAGCCTATTATTATGGAGATAATACAGCCAAATTTGCTGGTAGATTGTCTATCAATCCTATAAAACACCTTGATATGTTTGGATCTGTGATAGTACCACTTACACTGATAGTTCTTCACGCTGGATTTTTAGTCGGGTGGGCCAAGCCGGTTCCGATAAATGAAAGAAACTTTACCAAAAAGAAAGAAGGTCTTTTTGTTGTATCTATTGCTGGTATTTTGGCAAATATATTTATAGCTGTTGTTTTTACTGTCATTTTAAGAGTAGGCATAGCTTTGGATTTTACCAACCCTGGTTTTCTACTCATCACAAGTACAATAATATTTACAAATTTGATACTTGGTTTTTTCAATCTGATGCCTATACCACCTCTAGATGGGTCTAAAATACTTTTATCTTTATTACCAGGTAATACATCTCACTTGCAATATATTTTTGATAAATATGGACTTTTGATGGCTATATTTTTTATAGTTTTTATTTGGGATAAGATAGTGCCGGTAGTATTTTGGTTGTACCAAGTTCTCACTGGACTAAACTTTTAGCATATGAGAGTGAAGTCTAAAACAAAAAAAATAATCCTAGCCTCTTTTTTATATCTGGTTTTGTTTTTTGTATCTAGAAATGTTTTTGCTTTAGATGGATCTATAAATCCTCAAAACAATAACAACAAATTTTACAGAGCTGAAGTGCTTTTTGATGAGTCTGTTATAAATATGGGTTGGTATGACGGAGGAGCATCTGTTAGTTCGAATATACCTGTTACTATTACGGATTCGGAGGTGACAGGTTTTGCTTTTGCAGAAAACTATGGATGGATAAATATGAACTGTGCCAACACTACGACGGCATATCCTAGCGGTATTTGTGGGACTAGTGATTTTAAAGTTACCAATACAGATGGAGTGCTTTCAGGTTATGCATGGGGAGAGGGTATGGGTTGGATCAACTTCGGCCCTCCTGCTTCTGGACATACGTATCCTTACGTAGAAATAAATACAAGTGTTGCCGGTGAATTTGTTGGTTATGCTTGGAGTGAAAATTATGGATGGATACTTTTTGATTGTACTTTAGGTACAAATTCATGTACCCGTACTGATTGGGGGTCTGCTTGTAATGACGGTATAGACAATGATGGTGATGGATATACAGACTATGGTTCTGATCCTGAGTGTATAAGTACTTATGATACTTCAGAAGGGGATTATCAGTGTAGTGATGGTGTAGACAACGATGGAGATGGTTTTATAGACTATCCAAATGACCCTCAGTGTAATAGTGCTGAAGACAACAGAGAAGCCGGAAGCGCGGCCTCTTCTACTGCTGGACAATCAGAAGGTATAACACCTAGCACTTCTGACCCTACAAACCCTTCAGGAGAAGACGGTGGAGATGATTCTTCTCCTAGTGATAATTCAAATTCTGACGGACCCGGAGGTGGTCCTCATTCTGGTGGAGGTGGGTCTATAGTACCTGACGAAAATCCTCCAGATAGTTTGGATATTCCGGATGAGGCCTTTGATCAATTAGAACCGGGTTTTGTTTTAGATACAGTAGATAAGGTAAAATCTTTTGCTAAAGATTTACTTAACAAAGAAACAAATAAAAATATAGTAAACACTATAGGGGGAGCTGGTGCTGCTCTTGCTATAGGTACCACACTGCCTACGCTTATTACTTTGGTAAATGTTGGAGAAATAGCTCTTATACCTCTTCGTCTTGCATCCTTGTTTCTTTCTGCTTTGGGTATTAGAAGGAAAAAGTGGGGAGTTGTATATGATGCGGTAACGAAACAACCACTAGATCCAGTGTACGTAGTACTTCAAGATCTCAATGGAAACGAAGTGTCTACATCTATCACAGACCTAGATGGTAGATATGGTTTTTTGGTGAAGAAAGGTAAATATAAAATAATGGCTGGTAAGACTAATTATGAATTTCCAGCTAAAGATATGATAGGTAAATCATCAGATGGTATTTACAACGATGTTTATTATGGACAAGAGATAGATATACCAGAAGACGGCGCTGTACTTGCTTATAACATACCTATGACTCCTATTGGTTTTGACTGGAACGAAGCGGCTAAGAAAGAGCAAAAAGTAATGAGGTTCTACACAAAGAGAAGAAAGAACTTTATTGCTGCTACCAGAATAGTTTATTATTTTGGTTTCTTACTTTCTTTATTTGTTGCAATAGTCCAACCAAGACCTTATACATTTGTCATACTAGGATTTTACGGACTTGTGTTTATCATGCACAGGGTAGGTATCAAAGAAAGAGTGCACGGTACTGTGGTAGATAAAAGTACAGGATACGGACTTCCTTTTTCTATTATCAGAGTGTATTCACAGCAGACGGGTGTCCAGATAAAGAACTGTGTAGCTGACGCTTCCGGAAAATACCTTTGTCTTTTGGGTAATGGAAAATACAAACTAGTAATAGAGAAAAAGCTACCAGACGGTACATATGAAAAAGTACATGAGAAAGAAAATGTGGTCGTGAAAAAAGGAGTACTTTCAGAGAATTTTGAGTTATAATAAGAGTATGACGGTGCAAAAACGTAAGTATTTAAAGATGTTCAGTGTACTGATGTTCGGGGTGTTTTTGTCTATGATAATAAGTGAAGTAGCTTTTTCCGCTCCTCCTGGATCTAAGTACTCTATAGGTGAAACTCTTCAACCAGAATGTGACCCCGGAGATACAAACTGTAGTGTAGATATCACATCTATGTCTATAGGCAACGCTGTAGGATCTGGTACTGCAAACTCTGTTTTGTTTATAGATGCTTCAGGTGATTTGGCGCAGGATAATTCGAATTTTACTTTTAACGATACTAACAACCAGCTTTTACTAGGTGATGGTAGTGTGTCCAATCCATCTTATTCTTTTGTGAATGATACTGATATGGGATTTTACAGACAAGGATCAACTCTTAGATATGCCAATGGTGGTCTTGAGCTTCTTCGTATAGGAGTTGATGGAAGAATATCTGTAGCTGCGAACGCTTCGGGGACTGTGACCTCAAACGGTCTTTTTCATGCTACATATGATGCTGATACAAATAGCCAAGACGGCATAATAACAGTCGACACATATTCTGATGATGGATACACTACGACTATAGGAGGACGTAGAGCAAGAGGTACAGCCGATGCTCCTAGTAGCGTCCAAGCTGATGATAAACTTGTAGAATTTATCGCCAAAGGTTATCACTCTGGAGGGTCTTTTACTCCTACCAACAGAGGTGTCTTAGGTTTCTATGCTTCTGAAGACTATACTTCTTCAGCTCAAGGTACTTACTTCATATTAAAAACCACAAGAGAAGGTACTTCTTCAAACCACAACTCTTTAATAATAGACCATAACGGTAATGCTGGTCTAACTTACAACAATGGACTTACTAGTACTTTTCCAGATGTATGGACAGCGGGTGATAATACAAGACACTTTATGATACAGGCAGGTAATGATACTGATGACTTCGGTCTTTTTGCTAGATCTGATAGTGATACCGAAGGCTTTGATATTTGGAATGATACTTCTGCAGATACTGTATATTTTGACAGTCTTGTGGATAGCGCTAGTTCTATATTCAGCTTCCGTACACGAGGTCTCAACGCTACACCTACTACAGCATTTACAATACTTGGATCTGGTAATATAGGTGTCGGAGACGCTTCTCCTTCGGCTTTGTTTGTGGTGGGTTCTGGGGATCTTTTCCAAGTCACATCTGCTGGTGTAGCTAGAGTACCAGACGGTTCTGCTAGCACGCCTAGTTTTTCATTTACAGGTGACACAGACACAGGTATATATAGAAGTACTACAAATACACTCGGGTTCGCTACAGGAGGAACATCTTTTGCAACTCTCAACTCTTCTGGAACATTTAGTCTTACTCCTTCTTCAGGTGCTACTATATCTTTTGGTGAAACAGCTCAAGCTATCAACGTTGGTGGAACACGTAGTATCTCTTCCCCTACACAGAGTATAAAGACTGGTGTAACTTATCAGCCATCTTCCAATATATCTTTATTAGCTGCCATGAACAATTCTATTTCTGTAAATAGTTCATCTAGCTCTATAGCTACTTTAGTGGCAAACAGGGGACTTATAGCTCTCGGTTCAACATATTCAGGTACGGTAGCAGATGCAATAGGATTTCAAGCTAAAGCTGTGACAGTAGCGGGTGGAGCCACCATCACTGCCAACAGATCTTTTGTGGCAGAGAGTCAGACAGTAGGAACAAGTAGATATGCCTATGTAGGTGAACAATCTTCGGGCAGCACTTATTGGAACTTGTACATGTCTGGTACAGCTCAAAATTATTTGGCCGGCAGTTTGGGTATAGGAGACAGCACACCTGATGAACTTTTGGATGTACAACGGGCTACAGATGGTACAGTAGCTGTATTCCAAGATGATGATAACAGTTGTACAGTAGACCCAGACCTCGCTGGTGTTACTTGTACTTCTGATGAAAGACTAAAGACAAACATAAAAGATCTTGAGGATACTTTAAGTGTGATAAGAGAGCTAAGACCTGTGAGATATGGATTTGTTGCTAATCCTGATGACAATAGAATAGGATTTATTGCTCAAGATATACAAGAGTATTACCCAGAAATAGTTAGTCAGGATAATAGAGGGTATCTGTCTATGAACTATGCACTCCTTACTCCTATACTAACCAAAGGTTTGCAAGATTTGGATATGAAGTTTGAAGAGTTTACAGATCTTGATAATACTTCTGATGACAGTCTAGTAGGAAAGATAAAAACATTTCTTGCTAACACAGCAAACGGTATAGAAAAAATATTTGTTAAGAAGATATTTGTAGAACAACTTTGTATAGGTGATACATGTATAGATGAGTCACAACTTATAGATCTTCTTGGAAACGGTAATGTTGTTGATCCTGTAATAATAGAAGATACTGGAGGAGATCAGACACCACCGCCAGATGAGCCTGTCACAGAAGATACTGGAGGAGAGGAAATCATAGATGATACCGGAGACGGTACTGACATTACAGAAGATCCAGGCACCGAACCAGAAGAACCTGTTATAGAAGAGGAAACACCACCAGAAGACCCGGTAGAAGAACCTAGTGATACGGGCACAGATACCCCAGCACCAGATACCTCTGGTGACGGCGGAGATACTGGGGGTGGAGAAGAAGCTCCTACCCAGTAAAATAGGTTGTTTTATATAGACATTGTCTAGTAAGTATTTAGCGCGCCAAAAGACTTGCTTTTTTTCTCCACATTTGGTAGATTTCTAGGGCGTTTGAGACGCGAAATTTTTATATGGCAAGAATAAGTCAATTAGTAAAAAAAGGAAGAAAGAAAGTAGAAAAGAAATCGAAAGCGGTTGCGCTTGCGAGAGGTTTTAACGCTATTCAAAACAAGCCTATATTTTACCCATCTCCATTTAAAAGAGGTGTGTGTACAAAAGTAACAACAACTACTCCAAAGAAACCAAACTCAGCTTTACGTAAGATAGCCAGAGTAAGACTTACAAACCAAATGGAAGTAACAGCTTATATCCCTGGAGAAGGTCACAACCTACAAGAACACTCAGTTGTCATGCTAAGAGGTGGAAGAGTAAAAGACCTTATTGGAGTTAGATATCACATAGTACGTGGTAGACTTGATACTTCAGGTATAGACAAGAGAAGACAATCAAGAAGTAAGTATGGTAGTAAGAGACCAAAAGCTTCTGCTCAATAATTTTTAAATACACATGAGAAGACCAATAAAAAATAAGAATAAGGTAAAAGCTGATAGAGTATACCAATCAGAAAAACTAGCAAAGTTCATGAACTATGTCATGCTTCATGGTAAAAAAGTTACCGCTGAGAGAATAGTATATGGAGCACTAGATATCATCAAAGAAAAAATGAATGTAGAAAACCCTATTGAAGTATTTGATGAAGCTATCAGAAATGCTTCTCCTTCTATAGAAGTAAGATCAAGAAGAATAGGAGGTGCAAACTATCAAGTACCTGTGGACGTAAGACCAGAAAGAAAAATAGCTCTTACATATAGATGGATCATAGATTCAGCTAGATCAAGATCAGGCAACTCTATGGCAGAAAGACTAGCAGAAGAACTCATGCTTGCAGCTAAAGGTGAAGGTAACGCAGTAAAGAAGAAGGAAGATACTCATCGTATGGCAGAAGCCAACAAAGCATTTGCCCACTTCGCTTGGTAATAATATACAGACTTCTGAAAACTCCCTCTCGGGAGTTTTTTATTGCAAAAAAATCAAATATATCGTAATATGTCCTTGACTTTGTAGGAGTCATTTTTTTATTAATTTTATTAAGCAATAACAATATATGAGTAGAGATTATCCATTAGAGAAAGTAAGAAATTTCGGTATTATTGCCCACATCGATGCGGGTAAGACAACCACCAGTGAGCGTGTGCTCTTTTATACTGGTGTATCACACAAAATAGGTGAGGTGCACGACGGAGCAGCGACTATGGACTGGATGGAACAAGAGCAAGAAAGAGGTATCACTATTACTTCTGCTGCTACTACATGTTTTTGGACTCCTACATATGCAAACGGTGACAAAGCTATGACACACCGTTTCAACCTTATCGACACACCTGGTCACATCGACTTCACTGTAGAGGTGAAGCGTTCTATGAGAGTACTCGACGGATCTGTTGTAGTATTTGACGGTGTTGCTGGTGTGGAACCACAATCAGAAACAAACTGGAGATATGCTGAAGAAGCTCAAGTACCTAGACTTTGTTTTATCAACAAACTAGACCGTACAGGTGCTTCTTTTGAAAGATCATTCCAATCAATACTTGCTAGACTTTCAAAGAGTGCAGTAAGAATGCAACTTCCTATAGGTGAAGAAGATGCTCACGAAGGAGTGGTAGACCTTCTTACAAAAAAAGCTTATAGATTTGAAGGAGAAAGAGGAGAAAAAGTTACAGAAGGAGATATACCAGAAAGTATGATGGCTGATGTAGAAAAATACAGAGCTGAACTTATAGAGTCTATCGTAGCCAACGATGAAGCTCTTATGAATGCATACCTAGAAGGAAACGAGCCAGATCTAGCTACTCTAAAAGCTACACTTAGAAAAGCTGTTATTGCCAACGCAATATTCCCTGTATACACAGGTTCAGCACTAAAGAACAAAGGTGTACAACTAGTACTAGATGCTGTTGTAGATTTTCTACCTTCACCACTTGATGTACCTCCAGTACACGGTATCAACCCTGACACTGAAGAAGAAATAACAAGAAAAGCTGATGATAAAGAACCACTTTCAGCTCTAGCTTTCAAAGTAGCTACAGACCCATATGTAGGACAACTTATTTTCATTAGAGTTTACTCTGGAATACTTACCGCTGGTTCATATGTGTACAATCCACGTACAGGTAACAAAGAAAGAATAGGTAGAATCCTTCGTATGCATGCAAACGACAGAGAAGAAGTAAAAGAAGTTTACGCTGGAGAGATAGCTGCTGCTGTAGGTCTAAAAGATACTATTACTTCCGATACACTTTGTGATGAAAAACATCCTATAGAACTAGACAGAATAGTGTTCCCAGAACCGGTTATATCTCTTAAGGTAGAACCAAAAACAAAAGCCGACCAAGAGAAAATGGGTATGGCACTTTCAAAACTTGCTCAAGAAGACCCAACATTTAAAGTATCTACAGATGCTGAAACAGGAGAAACTATCATCGCAGGTATGGGAGAACTTCACCTAGATATCATCGTAGACCGTATGAAAAGAGAATTTAGCGTCGAAGCACTAGTAGGTAAACCTCAAGTAGCATATAGAGAGACTATCACCGGTGAAGCTGATGTAGAACATAAGTACATCAAGCAATCAGGAGGTCGTGGTAACTACGGACACGTTAAGATCAGAATCAAGCCTCTCGATAGAGAAGTAGATCTAGAGAAACTACCTAAGAACGTAAAGAGAGAAGACCACTTTGAAATGATAAACAACATAAAAGGAGGTGTTATTCCACAAGAGTATATACCTGCTTGTGAAAAAGGATTTAAGGAAGGTCTTGAAAGAGGAGTGGTTGCAGGATTCAAGATGGTGGATGTCTCTGTAGATCTCTACGATGGTAGCTACCACGAAGTGGACTCTAACGAAATGGCATTTAAGATCGCTTCATCTATGGCTATCCAAGAAGCTTGTCAAAAAGCAAGACCAGTAGTGCTAGAACCTATGATGAAAGTAGAAGTTGTGACTCCAGAGAAATTTATGGGAGATGTTACAGGAAATATTTCATCTAAGAGAGGTCTTGTTGAAGGTCTAGAAGATAGAGGAATGAACAAAGTAGTAAACGCTGTAGTTCCACTATCTGAAATGTTTGGTTACATGACCCAACTAAGATCTATGACAGAAGGTAGAGCCTCATTTTCTATGGAATTCCTAAGATACGATGTCGTTCCTCCAAATATAGCAGAAGAAATAAAGAAGAAATAATAATAAAAAATAAAAATCTCGAGAATATATTCTCGAGATTTTTATTTGCCAAAAAGTGATTATTGGAATATTATCAAGAAAAAAGCTAACCCATGAGATATTTAGCCTTATTCTTTATGGTTTTTGCGTCTTTCGTGCTTAAAGCACAAGATGAAAAGTATGTACTTACAGAAAAATTACACACTGATCTTGAGATTTTAAATGACTACATGCCTCTAGAGTACAAGGATAAGTGGGGAAATATGTTGAACCACACTTTATTTTATGTGTGGGTGAAGGATACTTTGGTAGGATATTTTTTTCCTTCCGATCCAAATGCTACTCAAGATGAGATCAACACCTTCGTCCAAGTAAACTACCGGACAGAGTTTGAAGATTCTCTTTCTGTATTTTCTCAAATGCAAAAGGAGGAAATGGTAGGTGGATTCACCCAGAGGAAGGTTGGGAGAAAGAAGTATGAGTACTTCATTTTCTTGAATCTTACAAGAGATGTATCTTATGAACTACTTACTCTTGTTATGGTGCATGAGATGGAGCATATGGAATTTGCCAAGAAAAACTCCGGCAAGCTTATGGGGAGGTTTAAGTTCAACACACTCTCTGAAGTCCAAGCTCAGTTAGCTGTGCTTGAGGTTTTAGAGAAAGAATTCACCCAAAAGGAAAAGGAAGAATACCTCAGCCTTAAAGAGGTGGCCGGGAGATTCACCAACAAGTGGAGGAACCCCAACGAGTATCGGCTATATAGGGAAGATCTTAATGACTTCGAAAGATGTTTAAAATATAGCCATCCTATATTTGAAGAGCTCAACCTTTCGATGCTCATAGAGCTCGACTCTTTGAAGGATTGGCCTAATACAAAGAAGGCTCAAATGGCCGCAAAAATCCTGAAAAGATATATGAATTTTAAGCCTGGTATCAGATACCAGGTATGAATATATAGGGTCGCCCGAATGGCGACCTTTTTTAATACTACATAAGCCTTATATTTAAAGCCTATTCTGAGGGTATATGTCAAAAAGCTCTTTTTCTAAAAAACATAGAAAAAATAAGTCCAAATGGGTTGACAGAGTGGCCTCTTTGCGATAATATCGTGCTACATGCTTGCTTTATGCAGGCTTTTAATTTGAGCTGACGTAGTGCGTTTAGTTGCAAGAGATACGCTGTCAAAAGGTTTGTGGACCTTAGACTCTCGTTTGTGTATCTCTGTTAACTACCATTATATTGGTTCTTTTATTATTAATAATTAAGTTAATATCTTAAAAATATGGCTGAAGAATTTAAAAGAGACAAACCTCACGTAAACGTGGGAACAATTGGTCACGTAGACCACGGTAAGACTACTCTTACCGCTGCAATCTTGCACGTGTTAAACATGCACGGTGATAAGGTTAAGATGAAGAAAGTTGATGAAATCGACGGTGCTCCAGAAGAAAAAGCTCGTGGTATTACTATCAACATTTCTCACAACGAATACGAAACAGCAGCAAGACACTATGCTCACATCGATGCACCAGGTCACGCTGACTACATTAAAAACATGATTACAGGTGCTGCACAGATGGACGGTGCTATCTTGGTAGTTGCTGCTACTGACGGTGCGATGCCTCAAACAAGAGAACACGTTCTTCTTGCAAAACAAGTTGGTGTTCCTAAGATAATAGTTTTCCTAAACAAGTGTGACATGGTTGAAGATCAAGATCTTATCGACCTTGTTGAAGAAGAAATTAGAGAAATACTAGAATCACAAGGATTCGACAAAGACTGTCCTATCATCCGTGGTTCAGGTCTTAAAGCTCTAGAATCTGCATCTATAGATGATCCTTGGGCACAAAAAGTACTTGAGTTAACAAACGCTCTAGATACTTATATCCCAGTACCAGAACGTGATACTGCAAAACCTTTCCTTATGCCTGTAGAAGACATATTCTCTATCGAAGGTAGAGGTACTGTTGTTACTGGTAAGATCGAAAGAGGTATAGTAAAAGTAGGAGAAGAAATAGAAATCATTGGTATTAAAGATACACAAAAGACTACTGTTACTGGTATAGAAATGTTCAATAAAAACCTACAAGAAGGTATGGCTGGAGACAACGCTGGTGTACTTCTAAGAGGTGTTAAGAAAGAAGATATAACAAGAGGACAAGTTCTTGCAAAGCCAGGATCTGTAACTCCTCACTCAGAATTCGAGTGTGAAGTATACGTACTTAAGAAAGAAGAAGGTGGAAGACACACACCATTTATGAATGGTTACAAGCCACAATTCTACATCCGTACTACAGACGTTACTGGTGAAGCAACACTTCCAGCTGGAACAGAGATGGTTATGCCTGGAGATACTGTAAACATGACAGTAAAACTTATTACTCCTGTAGCTCTAGAAGAACAACAAAGATTTGCTGTTCGTGAAGGAGGAAGAACAGTTGGTGCTGGAGTTGTAACAAAAATCATCAAATAACAATTATTAGAGGTTCTTTATAATCCACACTATGACTGAAACAAAAGCAAAAACAAAAAAAACGAGAGTAGTAAAAACAAAAGAGAAGAAAGACGGAGAGTCTATACTTCGCATGCGCGTGAGAGCTTATGAAAATAAGATTCTCGATGTTTCAGTGAAACAGATTATCGAAACTGCTCTAAGATATGATGCGCAAATAAGAGGCCCTATACCTCTACCTACAGAGATAAAGAAATACACAGTAAACAGATCAACCTTTATCTACAAGGACACTAGAGAGCAATTCGAGATAAGAATTCACAGAAGACTTATCGATATTGTCAGCCCAACACCAAAGGTGATAGAGGCTCTTACCAATCTTTCACTACCTTCCGGAGTGGAGATTGATGTAAAAATGATGTAAATCAATTAGAAAATATATTAAGAGAAAATTATGAAATTTCTGCTTGGCCGAAAACAGAATATGACACAATACTTCGATGAAGAGAAAGGGGAAGCAATACCTGTGACTTTAGTGAGCGTGTCGCCACTTACAGTGACCGCTACTAAAGAATCAGGGAAAGATGGATACGATGCTGTACAAGTAGGTTTTGAGACACAAAAAGAAAGCCGTCTCACAAAAGCCGTACTTGGACACACAAAAGGTCAACCATTTAAAGTGCTAAAAGAGTTCAGGTTAGACTCTACTCCTTCATATAATATCGGAGACACAATAACCGCTGATACTTTTGCAAAAGGAGACGTAGTCTTCGTGCGTGGTATCTCAAAAGGAAAAGGCTTTCAAGGAGTCGTTAAAAGACATGGTTTCCACGGAGGAAGACGTACTCACGGTCAGAAACACTCTGAACGTGAACCAGGATCTATCGGTGGAGGTCTAAGAAGTAGAGTACCAAAAGGTATGAGAATGGCTGGACGTATGGGTAACGACTTAGTAAATACAAAGAACCTAGAAATTATTGATGTCGATATGACAAACAATATTGTAGCCGTAAAAGGTGCGCTTCCTGGAAGAAGAGGTACATTAATAGAGATAGTTGGATAATGATATGGAAAGTGTACTATACGATGCAAAACTAAAAAAATCTGGAAAGATAGAATTACCTGAATTGTTTTTCTCTCTTCCTTACAACGCTGACCTCGTGCATAACGTGGTTACTGGTATGGCAGACAATGCTCGTACTTCTGTAGCTCATGCAAAAGGTAGAGGAGAAGTAAGAGGAGGAGGAAAGAAACCTTGGAGACAAAAAGGTACAGGTAGAGCAAGACATGGTTCATCTAGAAGCCCTATTTGGGTAGGTGGAGGTGTCGCTCACGGTCCAAACAAAAATAAAGATTACTCTGTAACTATAAACAAAAAAGAAAGAGCAAAAGCTCTAGCTATGCTTATGTCTAAAAAACTGAAAGCTGGTAGAGTGCTATTTATGGAAGATTTTGGAAAAGATCTATCAAAGACAAAAAATGCACAAGAGCTTATAAATACTCTTTCTAAGATAGACGGTTTTGAAAAGATGGCAAAAGCAAACAAGCCTAAGCTTTACATTATCTCAAATAAAGTAGAGCCAAGCGTGAAAAAAGCATTTTCAAACATAGAAAGTGTTAGATTTGCTAGTGCCAAGACAGCCAACGCTAGAAGCCTTTCAAATCATGAGTTGGTACTTGTTGCTGGAGCAGAAGACGTGGTCAAACTTCTTGGAAATAAAATAGCTTGGAAGAAATAATATGGCAAAGAAAGAAATCAAAAAAGAAAAAATAGGACAAGCTAGCACTGTAATACTAAAACCAAGAATTACTGAAAAAGCTGCTATGATATCTGCAAACAATGTTTATACATTTCTAGTAGATCCAAAAAGCAACAAGACTGAAATAGCTTTGGCTTTTGAAACATTGTTCGGAAAGAAACCACTTAAGGTAAGTGTTGTAAAATACTCACCTAGGGTCGAGGTAAGAAGAGGTGCTTACGCTAAAAAGAAAGGTTATAAGAAAGTTTATGTTTACCTTAAAAAAGGTGAAACTATAGACTTTATGTAAGAGTTAGATATATGAAGAAATTAAAACCAACAACACCAGGACAGCGTGGCAGAACAGTAATAGAGTATAGAAAAAAACTTACTGCTACTAAACCTCACAAAGCCCTGACTAAAGGAAGAAAAAGAGGAGTAGGTAGAAACAACGCAGGACGTATCACAACCAGACACAAAGGAGGTGGTAACAAGAGACTTTATCGTGATATAGATTTTAAATATAACAAGATAGATATTCCTGCAAAACTTACTACTATAGAATACGATCCAAACAGAAACGCTTTCATCGGACTTGTAGTATACAAGGATGGAGAAAAAAGATACATAGTAGTTCCAAAAGAAATGAAAGTAGGTGATACTTTCATCGTAGGAGAAAAAGTGTCTATAGAAAGAGGAAATCGTACTATCTTAAAGAGAATACCAGTGGGTACATTTGTCTACAACGTGGAGATCAAGCCAGGTAGTGGAGCGAAGATGGTAAGAGGCGCTGGTACTTATGCTCAAGTGGTGGCAAATGCAGATGGTTATACATCTCTTAAAATGCCGTCTTCTGAAGTAAGAAAAGTTCTAGACACATGTTACGCCAGCATAGGTGAAGCTTCAAACGAAGAATACAAACTAGCAAACTGGGGTAAAGCAGGAAAGAGTCGCTGGAAGGGTATACGTCCTACAGTGAGAGGTTCTGCGCAAAACCCAGTAGACCACCCATACGGAGGAGGTGAAGGTGCACAAGGACGTGGTACCAGAAGACCTAAGACAAAATGGGGTAAAGTTACTGGAGGTAGAAAGACCAGAACTCCAAAGAAATACTCAAACAGTCTTGTAGTAAATAGAAGAATAAAGAAGAAGAGAAAATAATAATTAGACAAAATAAAATCCCGCACATGCGGGATTTTATTTTTATTTAGTTTACTGATGCAGTATTTGTATTTACAGGAATACCTTCGTTTGTAAGGTAGTCTATGTAAAGTTCTATCGTAGGGTATATATCTGGATCATAAGGATTGCCTTGATATATTACCACTCCAGGTCCCGCTGTCCATAAAGTATCACCTACTAAACATCCAGCAAAAGCTCCGTCTGTATTGTATTGTACTGTTCCATAAAGTATATCTTCAGACCCATCAAGAGATAGTTCAGTGGTTATTACCACACATTTTCCTGCATCTTCTCCACTATATAGACCAATGGTTGTTTTTGAAGAGTCGGACTCTGTTACCTGATAGTCTGATTTAGGATTGTTATCTTGTACTTTTTTTGCACCTTTAAATACTCCTCCTACTAAGTTTGAGTCGTTACTTCCAGTATAACCTGTCACGAAAGCCAAAGACCCAAGTATCACTACAGCTAACAAAAGTATTTTTACATTATTGTTTTCTGGATTATTCCAAAAATTTATATATTTTAATATTATTTAATAATTTCTAATCGAACCTACTAGGAAGTTCATCTACATTTATTTGCTTAGATGGTTTGTTATCTATGGCTCCTATTATAGCTCCCAATACTAGAAGAGCTATAAGAAGGATAAATAAGTGTAGCTTTTTCATTAATAATATTGTAGTATGTTTTGACATATGGAGCAAGAAACACAAAAAAACTCATATAAAGTACTACTTTTTTATAAATATGTATTTATAGAGGATCCAGAAAAAGAGAAGGAAAATCAAAGATCATTACAGGCATCTTTGGGTCTTTTGGGGCGTACTATAGTGTCTAAAGAGGGTATCAATGTGACTTTGGAAGGGCTCGAAGAAAATACCACAAAGTATATGGAAGCAATGAAAAAAGACCCAAGATTTGTTGATATACACTGGAAGGTAAGTGATGGTGATGGAAAGAATTTCCGAAAACTTTCTGTTAAAGTCCGTGATGAGATAGTGACCCTCGGTCTTGGTGTGTGTGATGTAGATCCAAACATGACTACAGGAGTACACTTAAAACCAGAAGAATTGCATAAGTGGTTTACAGAAGGAAAAGAATTTTACATTGTAGACATGAGAAATGTGTATGAACACAAAGTAGGAAAGTTTGAAGGTTCTATCTGTCCTCCGCTAAACAACTTCCGAGACCTACCTAAAATGATAAATACTATATCTCATCTTAAAGACAAGACAGTGCTCACTGTTTGTACTGGAGGTGTTAGGTGTGAAAAAGCCTCAGGGTATTTGATCACCCAAGGATTTACTGACGTTTACCAGCTTGACGGTGGAATAGTTTCTTATATGGAAAAATACCCAAACGAGAACTTTAAAGGTAAGCTCTATGTTTTTGATAACAGAAAGGTTATGGGGTTTTACACTGATGATCCAAAACATGAAGTGATAGGAAGATGTGAAAAATGTGATCAACCTTGTGAACAGTTCACCAACTGTGCTGATATGGAGTGCCACTCTCATTTTATCTGCTGCGATCAGTGTCTAAAGAAAAATGACGGAAAAGTATCTTGCCCTTCAGGATGTCATTATGATAGAAGCGGAAACAAAATGACAAAAGGTATTTTCACTAGATTTTTATCTATTTTTAAATAGTCTGATATAATCTTTTTATGACAAAAAAGATAGGAGGTAACAGCTTACACCCCATGACAATAGCCCAAATAGAGGCTTTGAAAGTATTTTCTGAGCTTGGGTTTGAGGTGACTCAAGGACCAGAACTCGAAAATGAATGGTATTGCTTCGATGCACTAAATGTACCAAAGGATCACCCAGCCAGAGACATGCAAGATACTTTTTTTGTGAAGTCTAAGGAAAAGTCTGATGATTCTAAAAAGAGTTTTGTACTACGTACTCATACTACATCTGCCACAGCTAGAGCTGTAGAAAAAGCTGGCAAAGAAGGCAGACTTCCTTGCGCTTTTATTTCTGTAGGCAAAGTTTTTCGTAATGAGTCTACTGACGCTACTCATGAAGCTATGTTTTACCAAGTAGACGGCATGCTTGTGGTACCAAAAGAAAATGCAGAAGAGGGTAGTGTATCACGACTAAAAGGTACATTACTCCATTTTTACCGTAAGATGTTAGGGGAAGATGTAGAAATACAACTTCGGCCCAGTTTCTTTCCTTTCGTGGAACCAGGACTCGAAGTGTGGGTAAAATTTCAAGATAGATGGCTAGAAGTGATGGGTGCAGGTATCATACACCCAAACGTACTAAAAAACCTTGGACTTGATCCAGAAAAATACACTGGCTTTGCTTTCGGTGGAGGGCTAGACCGTATCGTGATGGTCAAATGGAATATTCCAGATGTAAGACTTCTGTATCAAGGAGACTTGAGAATAAATCAGTTTTAATATGAAAGAAAAATTTGAAAAAGAAAACACTCCAAAATTGTCTAACTTAGATGTCAAAGGTAGAGAGATTTCTGGACTAGATCCAAAATTTGAGAGATTTACCGTCTTACAAGAAGGGGAGGATTATATAATAAGAGAATTTAACAAAGAGGTGGTTGTCGACTCTAAGCCACAGGATCATTTTGTATTTATCAATCCAGAATACGGGGATCAAGGATATTTGGTAGAAGCGCCGCACTGGAGGACTATAACTAGAGAAGGTGTAAATGCAAGTATAGAGACCACTGTAGGAAAAGACTTCTTCTATACAGTCAATACAAAAGGTGTCGGGTATTTGAAGCCCACTCTTAAAGGAGAGAGTAATTTGGATCAATACTCTGACTGGAAAAGGTTAGACGAATATGAACTAGAAGGGGTTTATGGGCTAGGTGACAAGGAAGACTTTTTCAACAGTGATGGAAGTGTAATGCAAAAAGCCAGATATTTTGCGGATAATGGTCTTAGAACTGAGTGTTATTGGGCTATAGCGAAACTAAAAAATGTTATCTACAAGAGTGAAAAAAAATCAATACAATCGCTACAAAAAGAGGGAGTAATTCCAAATAGAACCAAAATAAAGCCAGAAATTGCACTAAGACTTCTAAAAACAAATATTAGAGTAGCGGAACTAAAAGACTCAGATAGTAGCAGACAAGAAGTACTTATGAGAGAGGCTTTTGATGTATTCAATAAAGAAACCAAAGATAAAAATCTAGATTTGCCAGAGCTACATTTTGATGAAAGTGAAAGTTGGGAAATCTTTGCAAAGGAATTTACAAAACGCATGGCAAAAAACTTGGCAGTTTTGCAAAACCTAGGATACATAGGTTGGCATATGCACAGTGCCAACATAACACTGGCGGCAGAGATAATAGACATAGGTCCATATCTACCAGGAGAAGACTACAAAAAAGATGAAGAATTTATAAAGAAATACTCTGGTGTTTGGAGAGGGTCCCTAAAAGATATGAGAGATATATGCTATGATTTGAAATTTTTATATCAATCTCTCGAAGAAGTGGGAAACATTGAGATAGATACAGAAGAATTACAGGACTCTTTGGTGAGGGAATACTCTTCTTCTCTGGATGAAAAAATACTTGAAAAAAATAAGAGTATGGAAAAAGGAGAACTCGTCAATGCTTTTGCCAAGATTTCAAGAGCTGTTTTGGTAGAAAATAGGAGACTTCAACCTCTAAAAAGTGGTTTTGATATAGATGACTGGGGTGTGCTATAATCAAAATATTACTAATATAATACTAAAAAATGAAAATGTTTGGTTTTAACGAAAAAAAACTCCACCCAGACCCAGACGCAATTCTACCAGGAGGTGGCAATGAAGATAATGACAATGAATTGGAAAAGGAGAAACTGGAAGAGTTAAAATATATTCTTTCTAGAGGAAGGATATCTGGCGCCAAAGAACTCCTCGAATCTTTCCCACTACCTGAA
>JACKGL010000007.1 GCA_020631955.1 Candidatus Nomurabacteria bacterium
CCAGCTCAAGGAGCCAAACCAAGAGAAGTATATGAGAAACCTCTAAACCAAGACAGAGAAGATTACGAAAGTGAGGAATAAAATAAAAACGCAAAATCTATAAACAGCAGATGTATTCGATCCAAGAAAAACTAACTAGAAAGATTTTCCTAACAGTATTTGTACTAGCTCTACTTTACGGACTGTTTGAAAGTAGGGGTATCATAGGTTTATACCAGTTTAAAATATACTCTCCAAAATCAGGAGAAATAACAGAAAACCCTGTCACAATAGAGGGAAAATCAGCAAAATCTAAGGAAATATTCATAAATGGCAACCCTATTAGCACTCAAAAAGACGGTACTTTCAAGGATGTTTTATACCTTGGAGAGGGTTATAATATAATAGAACTAGTCGCTATTAATAAATACGACAAGCAAAAGATAAAATATATTCATCTTTATTATACTGGAAATGATTTTTCTGAAGAACAGAAATCTGAAGATATAATAAAGACTGAAGAATTCCCCGACCAAAATCGGGATCCCGATATCACATCGGAGGAATTAGAAGATAATCAATAAAAAAATGCCAGCAAAAAAGAAAGTAACAAAAACAGTAAAACCAAAAGAAACTAGCGAGGAAACAGTTTCAGTAAAAAGCACAAACGTAGAAGAGACAATAAAAAGTATCCAAAGTAAGTTTGGTGAAGGAGCTATCATGAAACTAGGAGATACTCCAAAAGTAGATGTAGCTGTCATCCCTACTGGATCTTTGGGTTTGGATATGGCTCTCGGTATAGGCGGTGTTCCTAGAGGAAGAATAATAGAAATATTTGGACCTGAGTCTTCCGGTAAGACCACCCTAGCTCTTCACATAGTAGCCGAAGCTCAAAAGAAAGGTGGTATCTGTGCATTTATAGATGCAGAACATGCTATGGACCCAGAATATGCAAAAAACCTAGGGGTGAAAACAAAAGAACTTCTTATCTCCCAACCCGACACTGGTGAACAAGCTCTAGAAATAGCAGAATCTCTAGTAAGATCAGGAAGTATAGATGTGATAGTCATAGACTCAGTAGCAGCTCTTACTCCAAAAGATGAAATAGAAGGAGATATGGGTGCACACCACGTAGGAAAACAAGCTCGTCTTATGTCTCAAGCTTTAAGAAAGCTAACTGCTCTAGTAAGTAAAACAAAAACAGTAGTTATATTCATCAACCAGATACGTATGCAAATAGGTGTTATGTTTGGTAACCCAGAGACTACCCCAGGAGGAAAAGCTCTTAAATTCTACACTTCTGTAAGACTAGACATAAGAAGAATAGCTCAAATAAAAAAAGGAGACGAAGTAGTAGGAGGAAGAACAAGGGTAAAAGTAGTAAAAAACAAAGTAGCTGCACCTTTCAAACAAACAGAGTTCGATATTATATACGGTGAAGGAATATCAAAAGAAGGAGAGCTTATGGCTCTAGGAGAAAAACAAGAAATCATCTCCAAGAGCGGTGCTTCTTACTCATACATGAGTAAAGATGGTGAAGAAATAAAACTTGGTAGAGGTTACGATGCTACAAGACAATTCTTGAAAGAAAACTCAAAACTCACAAACGAAATAGAAAAAGAAGTCAGGAAAAGATTTGAAGAAATGCAAAAGAAATAAAAGAGACTGCGGTTACCCGCAGTTTTTATTCAATAAAAAAAAGCCGGAACAGGAGCTCCGGCTTATATGTTAATTTTTCTCTATCTTCCTTAAGACCTTGTCGATCAAATTAAAAAAGATAGAAGTAATGGATATTGCAAGCAGAATGGTCATAAGTGCGTCGGCTACAAAACCAACGACACTTTTTCCTGGGCTAAAAATGTGAAGCTCTTCAGGTACTATCTTCAGATACCACCTGTACTCAGCATGTATGATCAAGATCAAAAGCACGACCCTGATAATCCACCCTAAGGCAGAATATGTTGGTGTCTTCATTGCGCTGGCGTTTTTGACATTTCATAAACCAATTTACCAAATAAAAGGCTAACAATAACACCGACAACCCATATCAAAAATGTGTTACCGCCTACTATATCTTTTGTAAACTGCACCGGAAAAAACTTCCAGATCAACAACATCACAATAGAGGCTGTGAGTGCCCAAAGTATCTTCTTTCCATTCTTGATGAAGTCGAAGACAATGCAGGAAACAACACTCATCGCAAGCATAAATCCTATAATTTGAGGTGCGGGTGGAATTTTTCTATTGCTCACATCAGTCATTACTGAAACATATATGTCTCGTGACAACAATATCCCTCCAGTACTGAAGGTAATAACGAGGGCGAGTATAATGACTCCTCCCCAAAATAAATTCTTTGCATTCATATTTGTGAAGGTTTTCATGAATATACACTATAATATCTATATTTGTCAACGATAGATAATAAAACAATCCAACTTGAAAAATATCAATTTTCAAGTAGTATATAAAGATACTAGATAAAAAAATATTATGACATTACTTAATTACAACGAAATCAAGACAGGAAAAGTGGTTATCTATGAAGGCCAACCTTGTGTAGTACTCGACTATCACATAGCAAGGACACAACAAAGAAAACCCCAAAACCAGGTAAAACTTCGTAACCTGATAACAGGTAACGGCACCAACGCCACTTTCCGTACTTCAGACACCCTAGAAGAAGCAGATGTGTCAAAGCAAGATATAACATTTCTATATACCAACAAGGGCGAATATTGGTTCTGTGAAGGGGCTGATAGATCAAAAAGGTTTATGTTGGATGAAGAATCTGTAGGAGACAGTAAAAAGTTCTTGAAAGAAAACATGTCTCTACAAGCTATAGTTTTTGACAATGGTGAAGAAGCAAAAATAATAGGAGTAAAACTACCTATCAAAGTAGACTTCCAAGTGAAAGATGCTCCTCCAAGTATAAAAGGAGATACAGCTACAGGAGGAACAAAACAAGTGACTCTAGAAAATGGTACGACTATCAACGCTCCTCTCTTTATAGAAATAGGAGAAAAAATAGTAGTAAATACAGAAACAGGCGAATACGTAGAAAGAGCTAAATAATATTTAAAATGGATAAGGACACAAAACTAGTCATATCACTTACCTTGACGGTAGTCACTGTCACAGCTATTTTAGTTTTGTTCTTTATGTATAGAGATAAAATAATTCTAAGACAATCAACAAACGTGGTCCCGACAAACGGATCTCAAGACAATGAAAGTGGTACAGATAATGTAGTCAACGATATACATGAAGATTACAAAATATATTCTGTAAATGTAGAGAAAGATGTAAAATACAACGACAGTAAATACCTAGACATCTACTCTCCGAACGATAACAGTAAAATCTTTCCTTTAGTTATGTGGTTTGCTGGTGGTGCTGGAGAATCCAAATCTACAGCTAAAGATGAGGCTACAGCCATAGCAAAATATGGATACGTAGTAGCTGTCGCCAACTATGGCACTACAGATTTTACCAATGCTGGTAGTGAAAGAATACAAAATGGTATAGAAGCTATGGAATACATGTACCAAAGAGCCAATACTTATAAAGTCGATATAAATAAAAAAATATTTGTTGGTGGTACATCTTTTGGTGGCATAATGGCTTCCCTGCTAGGAACAGCCACAAACACAGAAGAGTTTGCTTCTGTGTTGCACGCAAACATAGGTGGGGTGTTAGATTTCTTTGGTTCAGTAGAACTACCGACAGATGATGAAAAATCGCAGTTAGCATTTTCTACTGTCTTTGGATGTGAAGACCCACTTATGTGCCCAGAAGCAGATATCATGAGAGTAGCAAAATACATAGACAAAGATGACCCGGCTTTTTACATAGTCCATGGACAAAATGATGGTACAAGTAGAGTGGAGCAATCTATAAACTTAGCCAGCTCTTTGTCTAACGTGGGTGTAGAAAACAAACTCACTATAGACCAAGAACTGGGCCACGATAGTGCTCTGGTCACAAAGTATATAGATAGTCTTATAGACTTCCTAAGAAATCATGAATAAACAAAAAAGAGGGACTAAACGTCCCTCTTTTTTGTTATTTTTTATCTAGATATATACGGCATAAGCCCCATAAATCTTGCTCTTTTTATAGCTAGAGCTACTTGTCTTTGGTGTGTGGCTGAAAGACCAGTTCTTCTTCTACTTTGGATTTTACCATTTGGATTGATAAATCTTTTAAGTATTTCCACATCTTTGTAGTCTACATGCGCTATATTATTTGCTGTGTAAAAATCTATTTTCATTTTATCTTTTTATAGTTAAAGGTTGTAGATTAAAAAGGTATATCTTCAAGATTTACATCTTCATCTGGATACTCAATAGTATCGAATCCATCATCAGAGTTGTCTTGATTGTCTGCGTTTTGTGTTGAAGGTCCAGCACCATTTCCGGTGTTACCACCTTTCGCAGGGCCAAATTGAAAATTCTCCACTACTATTTCTGTACGGTAACGTTTTTGTCCATCATTACCATCCCAACTTCTTGTTTGTATTCTACCTTCTATATAGATAGAACTTCCCTTTTTCATATACTGAGCTATGATTTCAGCCGGCTTACCAAACGCAACAGCGTTGTGATATTCTACTGATTCTTGCTTAGCACCATTTTGATCCTTCCAATATCTATTTGTAGCAATAGACATAGATACTACCTTCACACCTGAAGGAAGTGATCTAAGTTCTGGATCTCTTGTTAGGTTTCCTAAAATAGTAGCTTTGTTTATATACATAAATTTTCAATTAGCTAGTAACCTCTTCTTCGTCCACTAGAGCATCGATTTGGCGATCTACCTCCTCTTTGTCCATTTCTTGTGGCTCTTCTTCTGTAGTGACAGAATTCGACTTTCTGTCTCTCTCTTGTTTCGCTTGATACACTTTCTTAGGTGCAAGTGTATTTTCTCTTACTGTTTTAATAATAATGTAGCGTAATATCTCATCATTCTTTTCAAGAGCTTCTTTTATCACATCCATACTCTCCCTTGCTATATCAAATTTGATCCAACCAAAATAACTTTCGGTATAGATTTGTTTTTTGTGGTCTACCATTTTTTCTATTGGGTATGCTAGACCTATGCGACTTGGGAGTTCGAATGAGATTACCTCTGCTTTGTTGTCCTCTAGGACAGTACGTAGCTTGGTAAAAGCCTCACCAGAACCTTCATCTCCTACGCCAGGGATGAAGTGGAAGCCAATTTCATATACTTGGCTTATAATTTCTTTTTCTGACATATTTTTAATATCTTCTGAGGAAATCCCCAGACGGCCCTACTCTAACACAGATTGGGCTTTTTTTCAAACACCTAAAGGCTCTATATTAGATGACTATTTGCCCCAACTGTGAGGAGTCTAGGACCAGTATCAAAGACAAGATAAGCATGATAAGCACCACACCATATAGTATGTGTTTGTACTCTTTCTTTCTTATAGAACCTGACAGAGAAGATAATATAGCTATAAGTATAACTCCTATAAAGAAGAAATAGATAGTTTTTGAGAATTTACTAGGATTGGTGATGAATTCTGCCAAAGCATTTTCTATACCAGAAACAGTTGTGACATTTTCTCCGAGTACCATAGCTCCTGCTATAGTTGGGTTACTTGCTGTTTCATCTTCTACATAAGAATCATTTGTTACAGACACTTCTAGAGGAGACACGGCTATTTGTTGTGTTTCTTCAGGTTCTTTTTGTTGCTCTTCTTGTGTGGTAGGTTCTGTCACTATTTGTGTAGTTTCTGTCGTTTTAGGTGCAGGTGTTATCTTAGGAGAAGCGAAAAACTGCACAACATAAACAGAGTCTTTACCTTTGTATTTTCCTTTTGCTGTAGCTATACCTATCTCAGTAAAGTGTTCGTTTACGATATTTGCATAGTGAGTTGGAGAGTTTAGCCAAGCATCATTTACTAGTTCAGATTCGTTGAAGTTCACTGCTAGGTTTTCTCCAGCATACATGTATCCATACCCTACTTGATCAAGCCAATACCAAGGAGTCTGCCCTGAGGGAGATGTGTGAGCAAAATATCCGTTGGCTACCATGTCGTTGGCTTTTAGTTGAGCGGCAACAGTAAGAAGGTCGTTCTGAGATAAAGTATTCAAAGACATGTCTGCTCTAGTATCATTAGCTAGACTTATAAGAACAGAGCTGTAGACTTCAGCTGGAAGTACTCCGCTTCTAAAAGCGAACCTACTTCCAAATGTAACAACCAAAACAAATACAGATACAGCTAGTACAAACACTATACCACTCTCAAGAAGTATCTTTGGTTTATGGTCGTTTGATTCGCAACCAATACAGATGTGTTTTACTTTGTGTATTTTCTTCACTATTTTATTATACCACGTATTTACCATTTATGCAACACTTATTTACACTAAAAAAGCCTTTTAAATAAAGGCTTTTTTAGAAAAATTATTGTACTTGAGGCTTTGGTGTCCCTGGACAAAATTGTTCATTTATAAACCATTTTGTCAGAATATATACATAACCTGTAGAGTAATCTATCCCCCAAGGACTTAATATATCCTCTGGATGTTTTTGTTGGTATCTATGAACAGCGGCTTCTGTGAGTTTTCCAAATACTCCGTCTACTAGAAGGTTTTCACCTTCACTTTGATTTAGAAATAGTTGAAGTCTAACAACATCCTCTATACTGTTTGTTCTATTTATTCTCATGTAAGAATTAAGATAAGGAGAACATGAAGTGGTATCTATAGTACCGTCAGTGAAGGCACCGAGTACCTCTCCTTGTGTACTGTTAGAATTTGAGTTTGCGTGTGATCCAGAAGATGAACCTCCTCCACCTGAAGATGAGCCTCCGCTATTATCAGTATCATCACAAGCATCTCCTATACCATCTTGATCTGCGTCTGCTTGATCTGCATTTGGAACAAGAGGACAATTGTCAGATTCATCTTCTATACCGTCCTCATCTGTATCTATAGGTGTGTTGTCGTCACCACAGTTAACTTCTGCCGGTGTACAACCATTGTCATCGCCGTTGTCTCCACCATCTCCGTTGTCATCACCACAATCCACTTCTGCCGGAGTACAATCTCCTTCATCATCATTTGAAGGGTCTACGACTTTAACTGTTCTCTCTATAATAGCCTTTTTTCTCTCTCCTGTAGGAGAGCCGGAGTCTCTAACACCGTATTCTATAGTGTATATACCTACTGTATTTGTGTCTACAGATCCTCTAGTAGCATATTCCAATATACCATCTGAAAGATGTCCGTCTTCCACGTCTCTAGCATCTGCACCTGGATCATTAAATATTGCTCCTAGAAAAAGCTTTATAAAAGCTGGTCCATTTAATATTATCTCGGGAGGGTTGTTAAACAGTTCATCTCTCATTACGATAACTTTCCTGTACACAACAGTGGTTTCTCCACAAGAGTCTGTGGCTCCATATTTTAAAAGATAATGTCCAGGTGTTTCAGTATCGACTGTCTCACCTTTTATTTCTACAGATAATTGACCATCTTCTTCGTCTGTAGCTTGTGCGCCTTGCTCATCGTACGAGTCTCCGACAGTAAGGACTATTTCCTCATCACCATTTAGTTCTACCATTGGCGCAATGTTTTCATCACATGAATCAGTATCATCTTCTTCTATATCATCTCCTCCAGCATGAGCTGGTGTATGATCTGCATAGGCATTTATTGCAAAAGCTAGCATAAGCACAGCAAAAATTCCTACGAAACCAAAATATCTTAATAATTTATTCATTTATAATTATGGGGTTTATAAGTTATAAGTTTCGACTACCTAGAATATAATGCTAAAGCTGAAGTTTGTCAAATAAATAACCTAAAGCTTTATATCAAAAAAACTAAGTGAATTTGATAAGAGTTGGGTTCTTACATCTTCTTTATCAAGACCTTTTATATCTGCTATCTTGTTTGCTATATGTACCACATAGGCTGGTTCGTTGCGTTTACCTCTATGAGGTACAGGTGTAGCATATGGAGCATCGGTCTCAACCATAATACTTTCTAAAGGTAGAAACTTTATCAACTCTTCGTATTCTTTGGCAAAGGTAATAGGTCCGTCAAAACTCATGGTGTGACCTAGTTCTAGTATTTTTTTCGCTGTTTCTATATCACCGACAAAAAAATGGAAGTTGGCTTTTACCTCTTTGTGTTCTTTCAGTATTTCTATCACATCTAAATAAGCATCCTGACTTCCTTTACTTGGTCTGGCATGTATCATAAGAGGCTTTCCTACCTCTTTGGCTAGTTTTATATGTTCCAAGAAAGACTTTTTTTGTTTTTCTATAGCATTAGAATCTTCTGGATGATAATAATCTAAACCAGTCTCCCCTATAGCCACGACTTTGTCATCTTTTGCAAGATCAAGGTAATAGTCATAATCAAACTCTTCTCCTCTGGAGGTAAATTCTTTACCTCCTTCACCGAGTTCTGCTTCATCGTGGAAAGATTTGTCACAGTGTATAGGGTGAAGACCTATACAAGCATAAAGACCTTCGTATTTGTGTGCTAGATCTACTGCACTTTTAGAGGTATCTTTTTGAGTTCCTACATTTATCATAAAAACCCCAGCTTCATATGCTCTTTTTATCACTTCTCCCCTGTCTTCGTTAAATGCGACAAAGTTTATATGTGTATGTATATCAAAATATTTTGGTTGCATGTTAATTATTCAAATAGTCTATCATATTTTTATAAAGTTTTTTGATATTGTTTCTTGCTTTGGAATTATAAGATCCATATAACCTAAAACTAGGTGCAGAGTTAATCTCTATAATAACGAAGTCTTTTGGTTTAGCAATATCAAGCTCAGATTTACACACCACATCTACACTGGCAAGCTTTAAGCCAAAGACCTGAACAGATCGTATAATATAGTCTCTTACCTTGACGTCTATATGATCTGTATAATCTTCCAATACTTCCCCAGAAGAAAACGGCTTTTTTTCATAAACAGAATATATTTCATCATTGAAGACACTAAATGAGAAATGCTTACCTATAACTTTTTCTTCTATTCTAACTTTATCAGTATTAATAAATATATTTTTTAATATTTTATCAAGATCTTCAAATCTTTCTACCAAAAAAACATCCTTACCTTGGTTTCCTGTGTTTGGTTTAGCAACTAAAGGAAATTCTAAGTTATTTGTATATGCGTATATATCATCAGCGCTACACACTAACACCCCTTTTGTTGTAGAGAAACTAGCTTCAGTTAAATATTTTATTGTTAAAGATTTGTCATTAACAACCTTAGCTGAACCTTGTAAATTTATATCCCATCTTGAATTTAAAAAATATACTTTCCTACCTGATGAAAACAGTAAATAACCTCCTGAAATATTGTCTCCGGCCGGTACTAATTGTATATTAGTACCGGCGACGATTTCTTTTAATAATGAGATAATAAAAGAAGAACTATCCATATTAAATAGTTTTTAAAAATAATTTTCTTCTATAAATAAAAAGAGTGTTTACAGTATTTGCAATAATAAGGTATAAACTAAATCCAATAGATACAAAAACCCAATCTTTTGCCACCAAAATACCAAAAATATTTCCAAATGTAGGTAAAATATAAAGCAAAGCAGTTTCTGTTTCTGGATATTTATAAGATTTTATAAATGTAGGAAAATAAGCAAATAAGTCAGTTGCAATAGCAAAAGAAAGAGCAAGGAGAGGCTTATCAGCTGCCAACCATAAAACCATAGTAATAATAGCTAATACAAAACAGATATAATCTATCTTTCCAAGTTTCCAGTATGAATTTTTATTAATAAACGAAACTATAAATATAATAAGCGGCATAAACCCAGCCATAAATACCGGTACAACTTCCCACCCTGCCCCATTGGACAACGTTATAGCTGTTCCTATAATGGGGGCTAATGCCCAAAGAAAAAAAGAGACTCTGTTGGGTTTGGTCTTACCCTTAAGGGTGTCTTTTATATAAGCAGCCCCTCCTATAAAACTAAGTATGGGAGATATTATTATAAATATAGTTGGTATCATAAGCTAATCCTTCCTTAAAAACAAAGGTGTTTCTGGTTTTTTGTTGGCTTTTATTAGCTCTTTCAAAACTTTATTGGTATTTGGCATTATCGGATTTAGCATACGAGCTATTGTGTATAGCTCAAGCACGTTTTCGGAAATGAGTTCTTTTCCTTTTTCCAAGTCTTCTTTTACTACTTTAAAAGGGGCTGTTTCTTGTATTCTCTTGTCTAGAGCATTTATCCTGTGCCATATCATTTCACAAGCTCCGTGTATGTCGTATTTGCTAAGCAGGTCAAAAAATTCAGTAGGTATAGATTTTTCTGGTATTGGTGGACAAGCATCTAAATATTTTTCTGAAAGAGTAAGTATACGTGAGGCTAGATTACCTAGACCATTAGCAAGGTTGGCGTTATAAGCTTCTTTGAATCTCTCTAGCGTAAAAGGACTGTCTTCAAAATTGGATATTTCTTTTAAAAGAAAACATCGGAGAGCGTCAGAGCCATATTCATCTGCTATCTCTTTTGGATCTACTACGTTACCAAGACTTTTACTCATCTTTACCCCACCTTCTGCTGTAATGTGTCCATTTACTACTATTTGGTAAGAGTTTGGTAGCCCTGCTGCTAAAAGCATCGCCTGCCACATGGCCGCTTGGAAACGAGTGTTGTCTTTACCACAGTATTGGGTCGGAGTTCCGTTTATCCAATATTTTTCAAATGTCTCCATATCATCAGGATATCCTACAGTAGCTATATAGTTGACCAAAGCGTCAAACCATACGTACATGACTTGGCTTTCATCTCCCGGTACTTCTATACCCCAAGGCATTTTGGTTTTTAATCTTGATATAGAAAAATCTTGCAAACCACCTTCTACAAATCTGCGAAGTTCGTTGAAGCGAAATTCTGGTATAACAAAATCTTTTCTTGAGTCGTAGAGTTCGAGTAATGGTTTTTGAAATTCTGAAAACTTAAAGAAGTAGTTTTCTTCATTTATCTTTTCGAGTGCTACGCCTGGGTGCTCAGGGCAAAATCCATCTACCAGCTCACTATCAGTTTTTTCTTGTTCACAGCCAGTACAATACTTGGCTTCATAGTTCTTTTTATAGATATACCCATTGTCACTTACCTTTTTCCAAAACTCTTGTGCCGCTTTTACGTGGTGTGGGTCACTAGTACGAATAAAATGTATATCTTCCATAACACCAAACATTTTTACTGAATCATAAAAATCCTTAACATTTTGGTCGACAAATTCTTGAGGCGATATACCGAGCTCTTTGGCTTTGTTATATATTTTAGACCCGTGTTCATCAGTACCAGAGTTGAAAAACACATCATCACCCACTAAAGCATGATATCTAGCTATAGCATCGGCTCTGACAAACTCCAAAGCATGCCCCATATGAAGCTTGGCATTTACATATGGAAGTGTAGTCGTAATGTAAAAAGGTTTGTTCATACCCTACATAATACTCTAAAAAGCAAGTATTACAAAGCTATATTTTCTTACCAAATTTCTTTATTTCTAAGTCTGTTAGAAACTCAAGTAAAAATACAGCTACTGGTACAGCAAGTATTACCCCCCAAAAACCAGCAAGTTTGGCACCTACCAGAAGAGAAAGTATCACCACCAAAGGAGGAAGCCCTGTAGACCTTTTTATGATAAGTGGAACCAATATATAGTTCTCGAACTGTTGAAGCACAACAAAAAGCACAGTCACCATTATCCCGAGCGAAACTCCACCGTCAACAAAAGATATAGCTATAGCTGGAACAGCAGCTAGTATCATACCGAAAGGTACTAGTTCAAATACTGCTACGACTATAGCCAAAAGAAGTGCATACTGTACCCCCAATATAGCAAGACCAATAAAAGCAAGGAGTCCTACGATAAGACCCAAGAGCATTTGTCCTTGAATCCATTTTGATATTTTTCTTTGTGTCCTACTCCAGATAGATATAACGTATTCTTCATGTACCAAAGGAGTGACTATACGTAGGAATTTTTCGATACCCTTTTCTTCTATTGATAGGAAAAAAGATATTACCAATATAAGCACTGCGTTTGCTATACCACCGAAGATAGACACGATAGTTCCGAAGAAACCACTAGATACATTTTGTGTCATTCTGTTTAAAGAAGTTGCTATGTCACCAAAATCTTTGTCTCCTATATTACTGAAAACACTCATTTCTTTGGCTTTAGAAGCAGAGTCTAGTAAATCTATATTTGGTATATACATTCGTATACTTTGATAAAAGGATGTTAGTTCACCTGCTAATGTAGGTATAAGTATATAAAACAACGTAGATATAAGAAGTAGCGATATAAGATAAATGATAACTACAGACAACACTCTACCTATACCCCACTTTTTCATCCGCAAAATACCACTCTCAACAAAAGAAGCTATAACCACAGATGTCAGCACTATAAGTACCAAAGACTTTATTTCCCACAATACAAATAAAAGAGCTGCAAACAATATGACTCTTATGATAGTGCTATTTGAGATATTTATATGCTTATAGCTTTCCATGCTTAAAGTATAGCATGAGAAATAAAATTATTGCACAAAAGCTTTTTTGATCTTTTCCTTATCTGTCTTTGGTCCTATTATAGCCAAAGAACTATTATCTTTTTTGAACAATTTTTTAGCCATATTTATCACATCTTTTTCTGTGACTGCTCTGTATTTCTTTTCTATATCAGATATAGTATTTATCGGTTTGTTCATTATTTCCTGATCGGCATAAAAATGAGCAAAGCTTTCTGACGTCTCGAGTTCTACTTTTAGATTGCCAAGTAAATACTCTTTTACTCTTTCAAGTTCTCCTTTACGGAGACCTTTGTCTACAAGGTTCTTAAGTTCATCTTTTATGGTCTTCACTACTTCAGATACCCTCTTGGTGTCTACACCAGCGCTTATAGTGAAAAGTCCATGATCAGTATATGTGTCGTTGTATGACCTGACGTAATAACAAACCCCCATTTCTTCTCTTAGTTTTTGGAAAAGTCTAGAACTCATACCACCAGCCAAAACCCCTGAAAGTATATTTACTGCAGGATTTTGTTTATCTCCGTAAGCAAGACTCCTGAAAGCTATTATCATGTGTGTCTGATCTTGCTTTTTCTCTTTGTAATAAAAGAGTGGTTTGTTTTGTATATCTTTAGTTTTTATTTTTTGAGATTTAGACTTTTTAGCAATATCTCCAAATTCTTTTTTCACTAAAGTATCTACCTTTTTGTTATCAATATTTCCCGCAACGACAATTATCGTCTTTCCTGGAGTGTAATGTTTTTTGTGATACTTGATAAAATCTTCTCTAGTTATAGAACGAATATTTTCTTTCGGTCCAAGCACAGACCATCCTGCAGGCTGATCACCATATACAAGTTTTAAAAGCTCATCATACACCTGTCTTCTAGGAGAATCTTCATACATATTTATTTCTTCTATTATTACTCCCCTTTCTTTTTCTATTTCTTCTTTTGGAAATGTGGAGTTTTTATATACATCAGAAATAATATCAAAATATTTTTCCGTATGTTTCGCATCACCTTTTGCGTAGTACCCAGTATATTCTTGTGAAGTAAAAGCGTTGGACTGTGCACCGAGACCATCTAGCTCGTGAGCTATGTCATAAGCTGTAGGCCTTTTTACTGTACCTTTAAAACACATGTGCTCTAAAAAGTGAGATATACCGTTGATATCTTTGGTCTCATATTTAGATCCAGTTTCTACTAGAATCATGACAGTCACCGTCCCTGTATCTTTCATAGGAACTGTTATGAGTCTTAGTCCGTTTGGATATACTTTCCTGTTATATTTCATGTGTACAATAATACCAAAGGTTGCGTATTTTTCAAAAAAGGACGGCTTTTGCCGTCCTTTTGTTTACATATTGTCTTTTATAAATCTTATGACTTCGTCGACTTTCATTCTCTCTTGCATACCAGTATCACGACTACGTATTGTCACCGTATCGTCTTCTAAAGAGTCAAAATCTACTACTACACACCAAGGAGTACCTATCTCATCTTGTCTTCTGTATCTTTTACCAATATTACCATTATCATCCCAAGCCACTCTACCAAACTCTTTTTTTATAAGTCCGTGCACTTCTCTGGCTTTGTCTACTAACTCAGGTTTATTTTTAAGCAATGGAGAAACTGCACATATAACAGGAGCTACCGCAGGAGAAAGAGCTAAGTAAGTTCTCACTTCCTCGCTGTCTTTGAGTACATCTTCTCTATAAGCAGAAAGTAATACAGCTAGGATAGTGCGGTCTAGACCAAAAGATGGCTCTATAACATGAGGTACTATCTTTGCTCCTTCTGGATAAGTGTATTCAAGCTTTTGCCCACTAGAAGACGTATGTTTTGAAAGATCATAATCTGACCTATAAGCGAGTCCGTAAAGTTCTTTTCTGCCAAAAGGAAAATCGAATTCGAAATCTATAGTTCTACTGGAGTAGTGTGCTCTATCACCTTCTCCTATTTCTGTCGGATAAACATTTTTCATGTTTAGACCTATTTCTTCCATCCATTCCATCATCTCATCTTTCCAATATTCAAACTCCTCATTCCATCTATCTGGATCAACAAAGTATTCTATTTCCATTTGCTCCATTTCACGCAGACGGAAAATAAAATCTCTAGGCGTTATTTCATTGCGAAAAGCTTTACCTATCTGAGCTATACCGAAAGGAAGTTTTGGGCTCATAGAATCTAGCACATTTTTAAAGTTTACAAATATACCTTGAGCTGTTTCAGGTCTAAGATAGGTAGTGGAGGCTGTATCATCTACAGCGCCAACTTTTGTCGATAGCATCATGTTGAATTGTCTTACGTCACCAAGATCTCCATTACAGTCTGGGCACTTTTTAGTATCTTGTATCTGATCAGCTCTGAAACGATGCTTACACTCTTTACACTCTACCAAAGGATCGGAAAAATGATCTACGTGTCCTGTAGCTTGCCAAACTTTTCCGTTCATAAGTATTGCAGCATCTAAAAGATAAGTGTCTTCTCTCCCGTGTACAAACTTTTTAAGCCAAGAATCTTTTATATTGTTTTTAAGTAGTGAGCCTAGTGGTCCATAATCATAAGTACCTGCTAATCCGCCGTATATTTCAGAACCTTGAAATATAAAACCTCTTCTCTTGCAAAGAGAAATAAGTTTTTCCATTAGATTGTTGTCTTTTTCACTCATATTAATACGCTACCACCCATTCACTAGAACTTGTCAGTGGGTCTGAACCCAGTCTAGTGTTTAGCGAAGTCCAGTTTGATTCTAGCATAACTCCTGTATATTCGTCTCTACCGGAGGCAGAACTGACGTCTACTAACACAGGAGAGGTGCCTGCCTGACTAGCAGAAGTATTTAGTCTTACTTGGAAACTAGCCTCTCTTACAGGGCTGTTATACCCGACAGAAGGGGCTATATTGCCCAGTCTCCAGACGACTTCCCTAGTCACGGAGTTGTAAGAAATATTTTCTGTCGCTGGGAAAGTAGCACCTGTCCAGTCTACATAACTAGGTAATGTAGCTCTTACAGTACCGTCTGACAAAACGTTTGTAGAATTGGTGACACTCCAGACTATGGTGTAAGTCGTAGGTGAAGAAGAGTTTGGAGGAAGAGGTCCAGAGTTGGTAATGTTTCCAGACCTTTGCAAAACCCTACCCGAAACTTTATACAAAGAAGATATCTTGAATGTTTTTTGTTCTAGAGTACTCACTGTGTTTTGGTTTGAGCCAGACAACACTTGGTCACCTTTTATAGATACAGATATAGTTACATTTGGGTTTTGTACTATTTGTCCAGAAGCGTTTGTGGTCTTAGGCGTGAATTTGAATTTGAGTGTACCTTCTTCTCCGGGAGCAATACTAGCAAAATCAGAAACAGAACTCTTTGTGAAAACTAGTTGGTTTTGTTCTTGCCTCCAGAAACCTTTAGTAGCACTTACTTTAGTAGGATCATATGCGCTACCGCTAAAATCAAGGATTATTTCTGCATTATCTATCCTGTCTGGAAGATTGTTAGCCCACCTGATCTCTGCTTCTAGCTCTTTCCCTCCTTCTACTATATAAGTATCTCCGCCAGCGTCATTGTATACAAGTGAAGCCTCTAAGAAAGGTCTTCTTATAGAGATGGTGTGTATATAAGAAGAAAGTACTACTCCCAACGCTGTGGCATTGTCGGAACTAAACTCTCCTGTATAAATACGGAAGCTTCTCTCATCCCCTTCTTCTCCAAACATCTTTCCTTTTATCAATATTTCTTTTTCTCCACCGGCTGATATCTCGCCTATGTTAAACACGTCTTGTCCTTGCACAGGAGCTGGTGTGGCTTCCTCGAATTGGAATCCAGGTGGATAGCTCACTGTCACTCCTAAAGGTCCGCTGTCTTGGCTAGCGTCTTGTTTTATTTTTATAGAAAGTGTTATTTCTTGGTTGCTAGAAGTGTCTGTCGGACCATCAACAAAAATACTTATCGGAGACCTGGCGATAGTCACAGGATACACCACTTCTTTTTTAAAGATAGAGTTGGAGCTTGCTATTTTGTACTCAAGAGTAAAAACTATATTTTGTATACCGTTTTGTTCACCGAACAAAACTACTTCTATATCTTCTTCTGTTTTTGATCCAGCTCCTATATCACCCAAAGATGTCTTGTATCTTACTTTTTCTGAATCAGGTGAAGATCCTTTAGGATATTCCACAGAAAGATCCACTAAAGTAATAGGCCCCCTGTTTCTGTTCACCACTTCAACAGTAAGAGGTAAAGGTTCACCTCCTTCTGTAAAAGTATTACCCAAAACATTTATATCTATTCTTCCAGAAGATATACTAGACCCTCCTAAGAAAGCTGACCCGACAGCAAAAACAACAGCCACAAAGAAAAAGACAACAGAAGATACAAAGACTTTTCTGTACATTGATTTTCTAACATTGGACTTTTTACTCATATCACCTTCTTTTTCTTTTAAACCATCCCAAGAATGAGGTAATGCGTTGTCCACACCACTCATCATGCCTCTGTTTTTTTCTTTTGAAACGAAAGAGGGACTATACAGCTCAGATTCAGTTTTCTCAATAGAACTCTTTTTATTTTCTTCCATAAACTAAGAAAAATATAGCATTTTAAAGGACTTTTAACAACAAACTACATTTGTGAAAACTTCAGTGCATTATTGATGTATTTCACAAGTGTCTTCTTTTTTTGAGTGTCTATATCACTTGCAGAAATGCCGTTGTTTATAATATCTAACATTGAAGACTCGTTTACATACCCAAGTGATGTAAGTATTTTGATAACAGACAGCACCTCCAAAGAGGCAACGTTATCTTTGGTAATATCTTTATCATTTATCTCTGATAAAAGTATTTGGTATTCTTGGAAAATATTACTTATTGGTTCATCAGATATACAAAGCTTTCTTATCAACTTCGAAACCCTAGATGCTACCATGATGGAAAAAGTATTGTGAGGTAGTTCGTCGTGTGGATCTATGAGTTTGGCTTGGGTAACACGCCAATAGTTCTTACCATACACTAGATCTATGTCACAGTAAGAAAACAGAGATAGAGCGTATCGTGACTTGGAGGATTCTCTTCTGATACCTGTAGCTTTCGCATATACAATACCGTAATCTTTTGTAATAAAAGTAAAAACCCTGTCATAGTCACCGGAGTTTTTATAACCAAGTACTATAGCTTCCGTGTGATGTATCTGATACATAATTATTTTCTATTTTCTTCTACTATCTTAAGTACAGCTTCCAATGCTTCTGGGAGTTCAAATTTTCCATCATCTTCACAAAAATGCCCGTAATTATGGTATATATCGACCTTTGCATTAAGTCTCTGTTCAAAAGCCAACTTATTCTTCTCTATACAACCAAAATAGTCATCGTCTGACAACAACACATTTATTCTAGAACACACACCTTTTACCTTATCTGTGTCTATTGGAATATTCAACCAAGGTTCTGCAATTTTCTCAACCTCTGGACTCTCTAAATTTTCTAGATAAAACCACCCGGCTACAAACACAATTCCACCAATTTTAGAGCGTTCTGGTAGACTTTCAAGATACCGCATAATAGTCTGACATCCTATAGAATGACCAACAAAATAAGTATTTTGATCCGGGGTTCCGACTAGCTCTTTTAATCTCTCTACCCAAGAGTCAATATCTGGTTCTTCAGTGTTTGGCATCTCCGGAATAAATATCTCAAAACCCTTATCTTGTAACTCTCTACCAAGCCACGGGAGCCAGTGTTGGTTTGGGTTGGCCTCCCATCCATGTATAATGTAAACTTTTTTCATACTAAAATTCCACTTCCTCCCCTGCGTTTAATTCGACAAACTCTATTCCTTCTTTTTCAAGCACTGCTTTTGGCACACGATGATATGGTCCTCTTCTATCATCTCGAAGCATGCCGTCATGTACAGGAAAACATTTTTTGGCTCCATATTCTTTTGCAAAATCTATAGCTTCTTTTATAAGTAGCCAAGGTCCAGCCACCGGTAGGGCCAATATGTTTACTTTCTTTTCTGGCATAAAAAAACCATCGCCAGGATAATAAAGCTCATCGGCTATTATAAAACCAGTATTTTCCACCTGACCAAATTCACCATATATCTCAGCATGATCCTTTCCATACCCTTCTAGATGAAGGTCCCCAAAACTCTTATCACTTCCATCTTGCATTACTTCATAAGTGATACCTTCATCATGAAGTAGCTTTGCTACAGAGTTGTTGCATATGACGACAGCTTGTGGAGAAACGTTTAGAAACTCTTTGATAGCAGGTACGTGAAAATGATCTTGATGTTCATGAGTGATAAGTATGATATCTACTTCCGGTAATGTGTCTGGATAGTCTGTCCATGCTCCAGGGTCTGTCACTATTTTAGTATCTTTTGTCTCTATAAAAAGACAACAATGTCCGAGTTTTTTTATTTTCATATCTAAATTATACCACAACCAAAAACAGCCTATTTAGGCTGTTTGGGAAAGTATAAATCCATTTACATCTATTAGGAGCTCTTTAGGTGCTTCAAAAGTAAACGTATCCATAGCTTCTTCTAAGGTCGCATATTTATATTCTATAACTTCTGCTTCCTGCACACTAAGAGGAAGTTCTTCATCTAGATATCCCAAGAAAAAATAATTGGTTTTCTCTACTTTTTCTCCATCTTTTTCATATGTATAAACTTCTTGAAAAATATTTTCTTCGTCCAACCTTATTTCACGTAGTCCTGTCTCTTCACCAAACTCTCTAAGAGCTGCTTGTATATCATCCTCCCCTTCTTCCATATGCCCTTTAGGGAAAGACCAGTGACCATTTTTCTGGTGAAGTATCAGAAACTTGATACTGTCTTCTTTTTTTACTATAGGTATCACACCATATGAAGTATCTTTAGTCATTTTTCTTTATACTTATTTTATAAACTTCATCTTCTATTTGCACCTCGGTGTCACCATCTTTGTATTCTACATTTCTTATACCAGCTATTTTTTTGAGGTCCTCTTCAAAAATAGATATGTATTTTTCCGCTATTGGAGATATGGTTAAGTCTATGACATCTGCAGGAACTAGTTGTGTCTTTTTTCTCATATCTTGTACAGAGCGAAGTATTTCTCTATACACTCCCTCTTTTTTGAGATCTTCTGTGATATTTGTATCTATCCAAACAATTCCATCAGTTTGTTTTTCATAAGAATCAAAGTCAGGCACGACTTCTTTTACATTTACTTCATCTTTTATAATATCTATATATTCCGGAAAATGATAAATATCACTTGCTTGATATTTAATTTTTATTTGTGAAATAGGTTGTTTAACTTTTATTCCATTCTTTTGTCTTAATTTAAGAGATTCAGATACGATATCACGAACATCCTTCATAAATTCAACAGGTCTACCAATAGCAGAAACTTCAGGCCAAGTACAAAGGTGTATACTCATTTCATCGTCTTCGGTCCTTAGAGTCTGCCATATGTCTTCTGCAGTAAATGGTGCAAAAGGTGCCATGATTTTTGCTAAGTTTTTCAATACATAATAAAGAGTCATCTTAGAGATAAGAGAGTCTTCTTTGATACGTTCTCGTGATCTACGTAAATACCAAGTGGAAAGATCGTCTATAAAATCTCTTATGGCTCTGACTGGCTCGAGGAGTTTGTAGTTGTCCATGTTTTCTTCCACATACTCTGTGAGCTGTGCCAATCTAGATATGATCCATTGATCAAGTACAGAAGTAGAAGTAATAGCTTGTTTTTCTGCGTCTTTCTCTATTTCTTTATCACGATAAAGCTCGTAAAAAGAAAGTACGTTGTACAAAAGACCAAAAACTTTTCTGTTCAATTCACCAACTGTTTTTTCATCAAAGTTTTTTGACTCTCCTGGTTGGTTCACACTATACATCCAAAGTCGAAGAGTATCTGCTCCGTATTTTTCTATCATATCCCAAGGGTCTACGATGTTACCAAGACTCTTACTCATCTTCTTACCTTCTGCGTCTAGTATATGTCCGAGACATATAACGTTCTTGTATGCATTGCCATACCCCATAAGCACTCCTATAGCATGAAGAGTATAAAACCACCCACGAGTCTGATCTATGGCTTCACAAATAAAATCTGCTGGAAACCCGTGTTGTTTTTTGAACAACCCTTTTTTAGGCTCAAATACTTTAGGATCATTGGTAAAAGGATAATGATCTTGAGCAAAAGGCATAGCCCCTGAGTCGAACCACACGTCCATCACTTCTTTGGTGCGATGATATTCTTTGCCGTCTTTTTCAAGCACTATCCCGTCTATATATGGACGGTGCAGATCTAAAATAAATTCTTTATTTAAAGGTAAAGTTCTTAGATCAAAACTCCTTACCTGCGCATTGGGAATATAAGCCTTTGATAAATTGTCCCAAGCTTGTTCATCATCAAACCCGTATTGCAACATATACAGCGCTTCCCCCACTGCACCATGAGCAACTATGAGTATAGTTTTGTCAGAATATTTTTCTTCTATCTCTTTTACAAATTCCCCGACTCTGATAAACACATCACGATAACTCTCACCTTGAGGTAAAGGTTTTGCCATTTTTAGATTTTCATTTCTATAAGAAACAAAATCATCAAACTTCTTACCTTCAAACTCACCCATGCTGAGCTCCGAAAGTCTCTTATCTGTGACAAGCTCTCCTTTAAAACCTATTCCTTCCTTTATGATCTTAGCTGTTTCTTGTGTTCTTTGTAGAGGAGAGACAAAAACCATATCAAATTTTCCTTTCTTCCCTATTTCTTTTGCTTCTTTTTTTGCTTGGTCTATACCTTTTTCTGTAAGAGGGTTGTCTAAGGAAAGATCAGAATTCATAAATCCATCTCTATTACTTACCGCCTCACCATGACGTACAAAAAAATACTTGTTGCCACTTTTCTTAGAATATTTTTTGAGTGTATCTATAGAATCTACTACTAGTCTATCTCCATCTGAAGAAACCCACACAGGTAGTGGCGTACCCCAGTATCTCTCACGAGAGATAGCCCAATCTTTGATATCGCGGAGCCACTCACCAAACCTTCCTTCTTTTATGTATGAAGGCTCCCAGTTTATATTTTCATTTTGTTTTACCAGTTCGTCACGAAGTGAAGACATCTTTATGTACCAAGAGTCTCTCGCGTAGTAGATAAGAGCAGTCTTGCATCGCCAGCAGTGCGGATATGAGTGTTCATATTTCTCTTTTTTGAAAAGAAGTCCTCTTCCTGCTAGATCTTTTATGATATCTACCGCCACTTCTTCATCCTTTACAAATCTACCAGACAAAAAATCCATCCCATCTACAAAATGTCCATCTTCTTTTACAAGATGAAACTTTGGAAGCCCAACTTCTGTTCCGAGAGCAAAGTCGTCTTGTCCATACATCACAGCAGTGTGTACTATACCTGTACCATCTTCTGTGTTTACAAAATCAGCCGCGTACACCTTGTATGCTTTTGTCATATCTATATCTTTTGGAGCGAGGTTGGCAAAATAAGGATAAAGTGGTTCGTATTCCATACCAACACACTCACTACCCTTATGCTCTGCTACTATTTCGTAAGCTTCTGTTAATAAAGATAGTCTATCTTTTGCTAATACCAATATCTCATTCCCTACCTTTGCTTCTACATAATCTATATCCTTACCAACAGCAAGAGCTACATTCCCAGGAAGTGTCCAGGGTGTGGTAGTCCAAGCTAAAAAGTATCCATTGTCCACTCCTTTTATTTTAAACTTTGCTGTCACAGATAAGTCTTTATCATCTTGATAGCCTTGTGCAAGTTCATGAGAAGAAAGAGCAGTACCACATCTCGGACACCAAGGAAGTACCTTATAATCTTTATACAAAAGACCTTTCTTATCTACCTCAGATACAATATTCCACACTGATTCTATATATGAGTTATGATATGTAACATAAGGATCTTTAGTATCTACCCAGTACCCTATACGGTGAGTAAACTTCTCCCATATATCTTTATATACCCAAACACTTTCTTTACATTCTTGATTGAATTTTTCTACACCATAGTTTTCTATTTCTTTTTTAGAAGTAAGTCCAAGGGCTTTTTCTACTTGTAATTCTACAGGTAGTCCGTGTGTGTCCCATCCACCTTTTCTACGCACATGGTAACCGCGCATGGTTTTGTATCTCGGCACTGCATCTTTAAAACTCCTAGCCTCTAGGTGGTGTATTCCTGGTTTACCATTTGCAGTAGGAGGACCTTCATAGAACACAAACTCTGGTTTACCCTCACTTTTCTCTAAAGTACTTTCAAATATCTTATTCCTTTTCCAGAACTCCAATACTTTTTCTTCCCTTTCTGCCCAAGCAGATTTTTCTATTTTTTTACTTTCTTCAGACATAAATATATTTTATTAAAATAAAAACTCGCCCACGGAAACAATTCTTCTGAATTTTTTCCAAGGGCGAGTTTTCTCGCGGTACCACCTTGATTTTCACTTCATTGAAAGCTGTTTCGGGCTTACCCGCTTGGTTCTACTTGATCTTGCTGATCTTTCTTCCAAGAGCTAAAGGCTGATATCCACCCGGACTCGGACGGGACCTCTCAAACGCTATATACAATATAGCAGATTTTAAAAATAAAAAAAGCTTACATCTTCTTTGGTATTTTCATGCCTAAAACATGTAGTCCGTTGGTGAGTACTGTACCTGTAGCTTTTGTAAGAGCTACTTTATATGACGAATACTCGTCATCACTTATTATCTGGTGGTTTGCATAGAAATTGTTATAAGCAGCTACTACTTCTACAAGAAAGTTCACGAGTTTTTGAGGAGCGTATTCTTCTGCACTATTAGCCAACACTTCTTCATATCGATGTAATATTCTTTCTAGATGAGACACTTCTTGTGTAGGAGTATCTAAAGAGACTTTGTTAGCTTTGCCCAAAAGCGAATTTATGCGTACTACTCCGTATTGTAGATAAGGACCCGAATCACCTTCAAAAGATATAGATTTTTCAAAGTCATAAATGATGTCTCCTCCTATAGACTGTTTAAGTATAGAATACTTGATAGCAGCTACAGACACTATATCCGCCACTTCTTCTTTTTCATCATCAGTAATATCTCTATCTTTCATTTTATCTAGGACCATTTCTTTCGCGTCACGGAGCAGTGACTCACCTGTGATGATATTACCCTTTCGTGAACTCATCTTACCTTCTGCGAAACGAAGCATGCCGTGAGCTATATGTTTCATCTTCTGTCCCATTTCTGGATGCATCACTTCTATAGCTTTACTCACAACTTTGAAATAATCCGATTGTTCATTGGCGGTGATAACCACAGACTGGCTCAGGTCTTTTTCTGTTTCAAACTTTTCTGTAGTCAGACCTATTTCTTTTGTTTCGTACGTAGGAAGCCCTTGGGAATTGATAAATACTCTAGTGTGGAGCTTTGGATCATACTTTTCACCATGGAAGACTATAGCCCCGTCACTTTCCGTAAATATATCTTTCCTGCTTCTGACTATATCTATACCTTTTTGTGCTACTTTACCCTCAAAAAAATAGTAGTCGAACTTAGTACCCAAAAGATCGTAAAGAGACTCAAAGGCTTCTAGAGTGACCTTTCTTCCCCATTCATATATCTTGTTTATCTCACTATCACTTTTTTCATATACAGCTTTGTTTATCTTGTTGATCTCTTCTTTGGCTTCCAC
>JACKGL010000008.1 GCA_020631955.1 Candidatus Nomurabacteria bacterium
CCTATTGATATGAAGCAAATCTCCTATTACGAACAAATTGTTTATCTTTTTCGATCTCATCGTTTTTGTATCTACCTCACTGAGATCTATCCCGCCATCAGCTACCACAGCTCTATCAAAACCCATAAGCCCTTCTATAGTAAGAGGCAAACCTTTTAGTAGATCCACAACCTTTCTTCTTTCTTCTTTTGTTATACTATGTACTTTTTTGTTGATATCTATACTTTCCTCCAAAAGTAACCCCACCACTTTTTGCATACCATCTGGGGATATTTCTTTTATAATATTTTTGAAAGTTTTATTTTTGTTTTGATCAAATTTTTTTGTTAGCTCTTTGTCGAGTAACCCGATATCTGTATCAGGATACATATCTATCTTGGCTGTCACTATACCTTCATGAAGCAGATCAGCAACTTGTTTTGAGCAGTTCAATATAAGAGGAGAAGATAGCCCAAAATGAGTAAACAAGATCTTACCTTTTTTAGAAAATGCTTTTTTATTATCTACAAAAAAATCTATTTTCATAAAAGATAGTGATGTCCCGGAAATATCTCGAACCCATCGCTCTTTTGTGCGTAAAGGTACTATGGAAGGAGTAGGAGGATGGACTTTATGTCCCATTTCTTTCAACCATAAAAACCCATCCCCGGTCGAACCAGTCTCAGGATGAGAATATCCTCCTGTTGAAAAAACAAAGCTTTTGGCAAAATATTTTTTACCACCCTTATCTTCGACATATTGAATCGAGTTTTCTTTATAAAAGACTTTTGTAATAACAGTATTACAAACCACATCAACATTTCCTTTTTTTATATATTTATACAAAGCATCATACACATCGATAGCTTTCTGAGTACTAGGGAAAGCTCTGTTGCGAGCTTCTACCACGATATCGACACCTATTTTTTCAAAAAAAGAAAAAGTATCTTTTACACCAAACTGCGAAAATGAGGAGTAAAGAAAGTCACTTGTTTTTCCATAATTTGAAAGCAGTGACCTGACATTATATTCAGCGTTTGTAATATTACACCTACCTCCACCTGTTATTTTCAGCTTGGCTCCTGGTTCTTTGTTTTTTTCTATCACAAGTACACTTTTTCCGTTTTCAGCAGCAACACCTGCAGCCATAAGCCCTGAAGCTCCCCCACCTATCACAATAACATCATATTCTTTTATAGCTTTAGCGTAGACCATAAACTTTCCACGCTTAATATTAGCACAGAAAATATAAATAAAAATTACTTATATA
>JACKGL010000009.1 GCA_020631955.1 Candidatus Nomurabacteria bacterium
GGTAAACCCTATAAAAAATAAACAGCTTACCAACTTCCGTGCCTCAGGTACTGATGAGTCTATCAACCTTACTACACCTTGGGAGCTTACTATAGAAAGAGGTTTGGAAGTCATGCAAGACGATGAATATCTAGAAGTGACACCAAAGAGCGTGAGATTGAGAAAAATATATTTAAACGAAGCGCTAAGAGCGAAAGCTAAAAGAAAAGCATAAAACAAAACCGGGATGAATCCCGGTTTTGTTTTATTATTTTTTACTCTATTATTACTGGTACTATATAAATCCTACTAGGTGACTCTGCTGCATCTGCTTGGTTGGCATCTTGGAAGTATATGTATCCTACACCATCTGCTGGAACTGTATCTATAGTCAGTGTTGCGTCAAAAGTAAAAGGATCTGTATTCATCCAATCACCTTCAAGATTTAGTATTTCTACGTTACTGATCTCGTTATTGTCACTGTCTTTCATTACTACTATTCCTCCTTGACCTTCAAACTTTACCCAATGGCAGTCTTCTGTAGGTGTTATTACACCTGTTACTGATATCGGAGAAGACAAAGTATCTCCTGCACTTATATCATCTAGTTGTACTGCACAAGATATCTCTGCTTCTGTTGGTACAAGAACGCCTGGAATGGCACCTATCTTACTTAAGTTGTCTTGCACATCTTCTATTATATTTTGGGCTTCTTGTTGGTATTGCATTACTTCTTGTTTTGATACGAGGCCGTATTTTATAGCGAAGAAAATAATCAAAGCACCTATAATGACACCTATAATAAATTTCATATTTTTACTTATTATGTCTGATAACATTATTATATTACCACATATATATAGTGGTTGGTATTATTTACACAATGTTTGCGCTCTTTGTTAAATATGTTATAAATTTCAAAAACAAATTACGTTTATGGCAGAGAAGAAACCGGTACTTATTACCGATTTGGATGGTACTTTTATAAGAACATCTATGCACGAAATGCTTATGCATAGGTTATTTGAGCTCGGTATTTTTTCACAAGAACTGGCTAAGAGATATTTTTATTTTAAAGAAAGGTGGAAAAACAGAGAAGAACATGATTCCTTTGTCCAGTTTGAAAGAAGTAGTGTAGATATTATGGTCAATAATTTGGCTGGGAATGATTTTAAAAAAATCAAATCCATATCAGATGAGATCATAGATTCTTCTTGGAACTATACATATGTATTTCCGAGATGGCTTT